>DASUUN010000155.1:0-2509 GCA_036374055.1 Burkholderiales bacterium | reverse complement strand
GGATGGAACACCGTGTCGCCGGTCTCGCGGCAGTAGGCCAGCCACTCGTCGTCGGTCTGCACCGCCTCGCCCGGCATGAACTCGCCGGCGACGTAGTCGCGCATCGGCGGCGAATTGACGATGCGCCGCACCACCTTCAGTCCGTCGACCATCACGCGCCGGTCGTTTTCCGTGGCGAGGTAGTTGTAGCGGATCGACGGCGCGGCCAGCGGGTCGGCCGAGGCGAGGCGCACCGAGCCGCGCGACTCCACCTGCAGCTGCGACACCGAGCAGGTGAAGCCCGAGTGCGCATGCAGCACGCCGCCGCGCCGGGCGGTGGAGAAGTTGATGAAGTAGATCTGCGCGTCGGGCCGCGTGAGCTCCGGGCGCGTTCTGACGAAGGCCGCGGCGTACCCGGCGCTCACCGTCAACGGCCCGGTTTTCTTCAACAGATATCTCAAACCAATCCCGGCCTTGCGCCAAAGGCTCGCCATGTCGTCGTTCAGGGTGATCGGCTTGCTGCACTTCCAGAAGGTCCGGACATAGAAGTGGTCCTGCAGCCGCTCGCCCACCGGCAGCTGGTGCACCACGGGAATGCCATGCTGCGCCAGCAATGCGGCCGGACCGATGCCCGAAAGCTGCAGAAGCTGGGGCGAATTGAAGGCGCCGCCCGCCAGGATGACCTCCCGGGCGGCGGACACGGCGCAAAGGCGCCCGTCCTGCCGGTATTGCACGCCGGTCGCCTTCTTCCCGGAAAAAACGATCTTCGTGGCGTGCGCGTTGACCTCGATGCGCAGGTTCGGGCGCTTCTCGGCCGGGCGCAGGTAGCCGGTGGCCGTGCTGCAGCGGCGTCCCTTGCAGGTGGTGGCCTGGTAGTAGCCGGCGCCTTCCTGGGCCGCGCCGTTGAAGTCGTCGTTGCGCGGGATGCCGTTGGCGACGGCCGCGTCGATGAAGGCGTCGCACAGCTCGTGCTTGTCGGGCAGGTCGCCCACCTCCAGCGGGCCGCCCACGCCGTGCCAGGCGTCGGCGCCGCGGCTCTGGTTCTCGCACTTCCTGAAGTAGGGCAGCAGGTCGTCGTAGCGCCAGCCGGACACGCCCCAGCCGTCGAAATCCTCGCGCTGGCCGCGGATGTACACGAGACCGTTGATCGAGGACGAGCCGCCCAGCACCTTGCCGCGCGGCGTGAACACGCGCCGGCCGTTGAGCGCGGGCTCGGGCTCGGACTCGTAGGCCCAGTTGATGTCGGTGCGCGAGAACAGCTTGCCGTAGCCCAGCGGCACGTGGATCCAGCGGTCGGTGTCGCGCGGCCCGGCCTCGAGCAGCAGCACCTTGCAGCCGGGGTCTTCCGAGAGGCGATTCGCCAGGACGCAGCCGGCCGACCCCGCCCCCACGATCACGAAATCGAACATCAGCGGGGCGAGGCGATGTGCATGCCGCCGTCGACGTAGATGATCTCGCCCGTCACCCGCCGCGCGCCTTCCACCAGCCAGGCGACCGCATCGGCGACGTCCTGCGCCTCGGGCGCCGCCTTCAGCGGCGCTTTTTCGGCGAAGCGGCGCTCGAGGTCCGACGCCCCTTGCTCGCCGTGCGCGGCCACCTGCCACGGCGTGCGCACGTAGCCCGGCGCCACGATGTTCAGGCGGATCTCCGGGCCGAGCGCGCGCGCAAGCGAGAAGGTCATGGTGTCGAGCGCGGCCTTGGACGCGGCGTAGGCGATCGACGAGCCGGTGCCCAGGATCGAGGCCACCGACGAGAGGTTCACCACGCAGCCGCGCGCAGCTTTCAGCGCCGGCGCGCAGGCGCGGATCATCTGGAACGGGCCGACCAGGTTGACGCGCAGGATGGCGAGGAAGTCCTCGGCCGACAGGCCCTCGAGGTCGGCGTGGGCCACGAACTTGGTGGTGCCGGCGCTGTTCACCAGCGCGTCGATGCGGCCCCACTTGTCCAGCACCGCCTGCGCCACGCGGCGGCAGTCGGCGTCCTGGGCGACATCGCCTTTCAAGCAGAAAAAGTTCTGCTTCACGGTGCTTCTGGACATCACGGCCACGTTCCAGCCGCGCCGCGCGAGCTCGTCGGCCGTCGCCTCGCCCATGCCCGAGGATCCGCCGGTGACCAGCGCGACCTTCATACCGTCGCCACCGGCGTCACCGGCGAGCCGACCGCGCCGGGCAGGCGCAGCGGCGGTGCGGTGAGCAGGAACCGGCCGCGCCCGTGCGCGCGCAGCCAGCGCGCGAGCTCGGTGAGATACCACATCTCGCCCAGGTGGATGCCGTTCTTGAAAAGGCAATGCTCGTGCAGCGGCATGAGCGCATGCGGCTTGGGCGCGGTGAGGCTGGTCGGGATGATCTCCACCGCGTAGTTGTCGGCGATCAGCGCGGCAAGGCCGCTGTCGGTGATCCACTGCAGCAGCCGCGCGTCGCGCCCGTCTAGGCCGGTGCAGGTCGCGTGCAGCAGCTTCGCGTCCGGCTGCTTCTTCATCTCCAGCAGCACGTCGGCGAAGCCGGTGTAGAGGCACACCATGTCGCCCTTC
>DASUUN010000154.1:0-9712 GCA_036374055.1 Burkholderiales bacterium | reverse complement strand
TCTCCGCTGGATGCGCTCTTCGACGGGCGGGCGCAGCCCGTGTTGATGGAGCCGGGCTCGGTGCTTCTGCTAGGCCCTTACACGGTTCACGGAAGCAAGCCCAATCGTTCTAAACGCGCCCGCCGAGTGTTCATTAATGGCTATGCCTACCCGGGCGCGAATCGCCGGATTTATCCAGGAAAGGGGGCGGGGCGCAAAGTCGTAGCCCGCCCGTGACCTCGTCGGTGACGATCTCTACAGCACCGCGGGCGGCGCGAGATATGCCGCGGAACAGATCCCCGGAGCGCGTCCGATCTTCTTTCCCACGGGCGGGCGGACATGCCTGGCTCGGGCATGATGAGGTCGCGACCTTTCCGCGACCGGCGACTTTCATCTCAGTACTGCGCCGGGCTCAGCTGCCGGCTTCGTCGACTCGCAGTATTTCCACCGCCGGCGGAGATAGCAACACCTTACTGAACTCGTGCATCCAATCTCCGGTCTCCGTGTCTGACCCCACGCCTCGATGGCGGAAGTTCTCGAGCTGTTCGAGGTCGGTGACCTGCACCTCGAACTGTAGCGCCGGACCGCCATGCTCGCGCGTCAAAGGCACCAGCAGCCGGGCATGCAGGCCGCGATCACCCGCGGCCTTCACTTCACGGCGGATGAAGTCGATTGCCTGTTGACGGTCAACCGGAGAAATGTCGTAAGAAAAGCGGGCAAGGTACATGGTGTTCTCCTGTGTGCCGCGATCGGCGCCAGCGTGGTCACCCTGTGCTTTTCGGCCTACCTTGGGGCCATGGGTCGGCGTTAGCGCCGGCCGGTGCCGTCCTGGCCGCTCACTGGGAGCCTAGGGGAATCGGGATTGTCGACGGGCTGCTCGACGCTCGCGCGCTTCCTGCGGTCCTCACCCTCGTAGGGTTGCTGCGTGCGCCGTCGCTCGCGCTCGGCGGGGTATTCCTGGGTCTTTTGAAGCTCTTCCATGGGGCTCTAGCTCCTTCTCCTCGATGCGGGAGTAGCGAGCAAAGCGTGTGCCCAGAGCACGAGATGACAGCCGGCTAACTCTCGCGGGGCAGGATCGCCTCGCCGTTGTAGCTGGGCTGAAAAAGAGCCTCTGCCTGGCGGCCAGCGCGAGCGGCCTACCCGAGGATCACGCGCACGCTGTGGGTTGCACCGTCATCCACGAGGGGGACTCGGGCCGCGCCGGAGGGGAGTGCGTTGCCGTCCAGGGTTGCGCTTGAGACGCCGCGGCTGACGCGTTGCGGGTTCTCGACGGTGATGTCGTAGCGGGCAGAGCGGTATTTGAAGGCGAGCTCGAAGCGCGGCCAGGAAGTGGGGATGCAGGGGTCGAGGAGGAGCGAGGTGCCCTGGAGGCGCAAGCCGAGGATGGATTCGATGCCGGCGCGGTAGAGCCATCCGGCGGAGCCGGTGTACCAGGTCCATCCGCCGCGGCCGAGATGAGGGGGGACGGAATAGATGTCGGCGGCGACGACGTAGGGCTCGACCTTGTAGCGCTGGACGTCTGCGCGCGTGCTTGCATGGTTGATGGGATTCAGGAGGGAGAAAAGCGCCGCGGCCTTGTCGCCCTGGCCGAGGGCGGCGAAGGCGATGACGGACCAGGCGGCGGCGTGGGTGTACTGGCCGCCGTTCTCGCGGATGCCGGGCGGGTAGCCCTTGATGTAGCCGGGATCGAGCGGGGTGCGGTCGAAGGGCGGGGTGAAGAGGAGCGCGAGCCCGTCGCCGGGGTGGATGAGGTGCTCGTCGACGGCGGCCATGGCGCGCCGGGCGCGAGCCGGGTCGGCGGCGCCGGAGATGACGGCCCAGGACTGGGCGATGGCGTCGATGCGGCATTCGTCGCTCGCGGAGGCGCCGAGCGGGGTGCCGTCGTCGAAGTAGCCGCGCCGGTACCAGTCGCCGTCCCAGCCGTCGCGCTCGAGCGAGGCTTGCAGCGCGGCGGCGTGCGAAAGCCAGTTCGCGGCGCGCGCGTCCTCGCCGCGGGCTTTCGCGAGCGGCGCGAAGGCGGCGAGGGTCGCGTGCAGGAACCAGCCGAGCCAGACGCTCTCGCCCTTGCCGTGCTCGCCGACGCGGTTCATGCCGTCGTTCCAGTCGCCGGTGCCGATGAGCGGCAGGCCGTGCGCACCCACGGCGAGGCTCTGGTCGAGCCCGCGCGCGCAGTGCTCGAAGAGCGAGGCGCGCTCCTCGGCGAGCACGGGCTGGAAGTAGGCGTCGTGCTCGCCCGCCGCGAGCGGCCGGCCTTCGAGGAAGGCGACGCGCTCGTCGAGCACCGCGCGGTCGCCGCTCGTCGCGACATAGTGCGCCGCGGCGCAGGCGAGCCAGACCCGGTCATCCGAGATGCGCGTGCGCACGCCCTGTCCGGACGGCGGCAGCCACCAGTGCTGGACATCGCCCTCGACGAACTGCCGCGCCGCGGCGCGCAGGAGGTGCTCGCGCGTGAGCGCCGGCCGCGACAGGGCGAGCGCCATGCCGTCCTGGAGCTGGTCGCGGAAGCCGTAGGCGCCGCTCGCCTGGTAGAACGCCGCGCGCGCCCACACGCGGCAGGCGAGCGTCTGGTAGAGCATCCAGCGGTTGAGCATCACGTCCATCGATCGGTCGGGCGTTTTGACCTGGATCGCGCCGAGCACGTCGTCCCAGAAACCCGTTACCTCGCGCAGGATCGCGTCGAGATCCGCCGCCCGGTAACTCTCGACGAGCGTTTGCGCTTCGGCCTCGCTCGCCGCCTCGCCGAGGAAGAACACGATCTCGGCCGTGCCGCCCGGCTCGAGCACCACCGGCGCCTGCAGCGCGGCGCAGGCATCGAGGCCTGCGCCGGTGCGCTTCGACAGCGGCGGCGCCTCTTCGGCGAGCGCGGCCGGGCTGTCGAGGGTGCCGTGCCGGCCCAGGAATTCGCGCCGGTCGGCGGTCCAGGCGGTCTGCCGGGCGCCGAGGTCGGCAAACGCGACCCGCGAGCCGAACGCGAGGTTCCAGGGATTGCGCGCGAAGAGCGCCCCGGTCTTCGGATCGATTTCGGTCACGATCGACAGCGCCGACGCGGCTCGTGAAGGGCCGAGCACCCACTCGACATAAGCGGTGACCGAAAGCCGTCGCGCGCGCTCCGACGTATTGCGCAGGGTGAGCCGCGAGATCTTGATCGGATCCTCGAGCGGCACGTACTGGACGAGCTCGAGCGCGACGCCGTGCGCGCTGTGCTCGAAGCGGCTGTAGCCCTGGCCGTGCGCGGCGACATACGGCGCCGAGTCGCTGCGGATCGGCAGCGCGGTCGGCCCCCAGAGCTCGCCGCTCGCCTCGTCGCGCACATAGAGCACCTCGCCGGGCCGGTCGGCCACGGGGTCGTTCGACCAGGGGGTGAGCTGGTTCTCGCGGCTGCCGAGCGACCAGGTGTAGCCGCTGCCTTCGACGCCGGCCTGAAAGCCGAACGCGGCATTGGCGATGACGTTGATCCAAGGCGCCGGCAGCCAGCGTCCGGCTTCGAGGACCGTCACGTATTCCCGTCCGTCCGCGGCGAACCCGCCGAGCCCGTTGAAGAACTCGAGCTTCGGCGGGGCCGCAGGGCCTGGCGCGGGCTCGGCGCCCGGCGCGCGCCGCGGCGGCGGCGCGGCCGCGGGCGCCTGGAGGCGATCGAGCTGTTCCGCGAGCGTGCCGCGGCGCCCGGCGAGCACCGCCCGCGCGATCGACAGGAGCAGGCCTCGCGTCTCGCTCGAGATGAGATCGGAGCGCAGCACGAACACCGAGCCGCGCGCGACATCCGCGCCGACCTGCGGCCGCGACTGGCTGGTGCGCACCTGCGTCTCCAGGGCGATCTGCAGGTCCTGGATATAGGACGAGCCGCGCTCGTTCAGGATCACGAGATCGACCGCGAGCTGCTTCATCCGCCAGTACTCGTGGGCGCGCAACACCTGGCGCACGAGGGCGATGTCCTCGACGGCGTCGATGCGCACGAGCACGATCGGCAGGTCGCCCGAGATGCCCTGCGCCCACAGCGCCGGCGCGGCGCCGCCGCCGCGGCGGATGGTGTCCGCCGAGGGCCGCAGCGACGGGTCGGCGTAGAGCGCGTGGCCGGCGAGACGCTGGAACAAGCTCGCCTGGTCGGGCTCGACGCCGAGATGGGCGAGCTGCACCTGCGCCTGGGTCCACGCCAGCGTCGCCGCGCGCTCGAAGGCGCTGGCATCCTGGTGCTTGTCGGCGAGATCCAGCACGTCGCCGCGCGAGGACGCGACGAGCGTCCAGAAGGCGACGCGCACCGTGCGGCCCGGCGGGATTCGCACGCGGCGGCGCAGCGCGAAAACCGGATCGAGCACCGTGCCCGCGGTGTTGGACAGCGGCAAGCCGTCCACCACTGCCATCGGCGTGCGGACCTCGCGGCCGCGGCCGAGGAAACGCGCGCGGTCGGTTTCGATCTGCGGCTCGCCCACGCTCTCGCCTTCGACCACGGCGAGATGCGCCGCCCAGATCTCCGGCTCGCCGCTCGAGCGGCGTCGCCGCGTCGCAAGGAGGACGCCGTCCTTGGCGAGATATTCGGTCTGCACGAAGAGCTTGGAGAAGGCCGGGTGGGCGGCATCGGCCGCCGGTGGCGCGAGCGCGAGCTCGGCGTAGGAGGTGAGGTCGATCTCGCGCGGCCGGCTGCCCCCGTTCGCGACCGACACGCGGCGCACTTCGGCGCTGTCCGCCGGCGACACCATGACGTCGAGGATCGTGGTGAGCGTGCCGTCGTGGCGCACGAGCTCGGCGCGGTCCTCGGTCAACATGACGTCGTAGCGCTCGGGCTCGACGCCGCACGGCTGGTAGCCCGCGGACCACACCGCGCCGCTCTGCGCGTCGCGCAGGAACACGTAGCTGCCCCAGTCGTCGCGCGTGGCGTCTTCGCGCCAGCGCGTAATCGCGATATCGCCCCAGCGGCTGTACCCGGAGCCGGCGGCGGTCAGCATCACCGTGTACCGGCCGTTCGACAGGAGGTGCGCCTGCGGCGTGGCGTCGTGCGGCGAGCGGATGCGCCGCACCGCGGGAAGGTCCAGCTCGCGCACCGTGGCCGCGGTCTTCACTTCCTCGGCCCTGGGATGGGCCACCGCCACGTCGCGCGGCGTGCGCTCCTGCAGCAGGAGGTCGGTCGCCTGGACGATCGGCTCGGCGTGAAACCGCGCCCGCATCCTGCCGTCGAGCAGCGCGTTGGCGATCGCGACCACGGTCATGCCCTGGTGGTGGGCCATGAAGGCGCGCACCATCGCGACCTTCTTCCCCTCGGGCAGGCGCGCCGGCGTGTAGTCGAGCGCCTCGTAGAAGCCGTAGCGCCCGAGCGCGCCGGCGGCGGCGAGCCGGGCGAAATTGCGCGCCGCGGCGCCCGGGTCGACCATCGCCGCGAGCGCCGTCGCGTAAGGCGCGATGACGGCGTTCTCGCCCAGCCCGCGCTTGAGACCCAGGCCCGGAATGCCGAAGTTGGAATACTGGTAGGTGAGCTCGAGGTCGCGCACGTTGTAGGCCGACTCCGAGACGCCCCAGGGCACGTCGAGCTCGGCGCCGTAGGCGATCTGCCGGCGCACCACCAGGCGGCTGGTCTGCTCGAGCAGGCTGCCGGCCGGCGCGCGCATGACGAGCGAGGGCATCAGGTACTCGAACATCGATCCCGACCATGAGATGAGCGCCGCGCCGTGGCCGATCGGGGTGACGGCGCGCCCGAGCCGGAACCAGTGCCGCGACGTGACGTCGCCTTTGGCGATCGCCACGAAGCTCGCGAGGCGCGCCTCCGAGGCGAGGAGGTCGTAGCAGCTCGGGTCGAGCTGGCCTTCGCCGACGCGGTAGCCGATCGAGAGGAGCCGGCGCTCGCGGTCGAGGAGAAAGCCGAAGTCCATCTCGCCGGCCAGGGCGCGCGCGCGCTCTTCGATCGTTGCAAGACGCCGCTCGAGCGCGCCCTCCTCCCCCGGCGCGAGGTCGCGGCGGTGGCTCTCGATCGAGCGCTGCACCGCTTCGGCCCAGAACAGCATCTCCGCGCCGGCTTCGTCGCCGCGCTCGTGGGCGAGCGCCCGGGCGATGTCGACCATGGTAGCGGCGTCGCGCATGACGTCCTTCGCCTCGAGCGCGGCTTCGAGCTGATCGCGCGCGATCGTCTGCGTGCGCCGGTCGCCGGGAAGCGCGCGCAGGGCTTCGCGCGTGAGATCCAGGGCGTCTTCGATGCCCGCGATGACCTCGGCACCGGCCGCGGGCGCGGCGATCCACTCGCGGCAGGCGTTGGCCAGCGCGATCAGGTGTCCGGCGAGGTTGCCGCTGTCGACCGAAGAGACGTACTGCGGCTCGAGCGGCCGCAGATCGCGCGTGTCGTACCAGTTATAGAAGTGGCCGCGGAAGCGCGCGAGCCTGCCCATCGTGTCGAGCGTCGCTTCCAGCCGCTCGACGGTTTCGGTGGTGCCCGCCCATCCGAAGTCGCGCGCGCTCACCGCGGACAGGAGGTAGACGCCGAGGTTGGTGGGCGAAGTGCGGTGTGCGACGACCGGCTTCGGGTCCTCCTGGAAATTGTCGGGCGGCAGCCCGTGGTCGGTCGGCGTCACGAAGGTCTCGAAGTAGCGCCAGGTGCGGCGCGCCACGCGGCGCAGCGCGCGGGCGTCGGCCGGCGACACCGGCACGCGCCCCGCGACGCGCGGCGACAGGCTCGTCCATCGCGCGATCGCCGGCGAGGCGATCCAGGCGAGCACGAACGGCAACGCTGCGGGCCAGGCATCGCTTGCCTTCCCCCAAACAAAAATCATTGCTAAAAAAGCGAGGGCGACGCCGCCCGCCATGTGCCGGTAGAACCCGAGAAGGTCGAGCCGGCGGCTGACCGTCGCCTGGCCCGCCGTGACCCAGTCGAGCAGATGCCGGCGGCTGACGAGCAGCCGATAGAGCGTTCTCGCGATCGCATCGGCCATGAGCCAGGCCTGGTGCGGAAGGAACGCGATCTGCAATCCGGTGAGGCACAGCGCCAGCCGGAGGTCGTCGCCGAGTGCGCGCAGGTGGCTGCGCAGCGTGATCCGCGCGCGCCGCCGCACGATCGCGGCGAGCGCGGGGAGCAGCGTCGCAGCCGCGATCGTCGACACGACGAAGCCGGTCCAGACGAGCGCCGCCGGCAGCGGCAGCAGCCATCCGGCCACGAGCGCCGCAAGGGTCGCCGGCGCCGACAGCGACCGGCGCAGGTTGTCCAGCATCTTCCAGCGCCCGAGCGCCGGCAGCCCCGCGCCGAGAATCCACGGCAGCAACTGCCAGTCACCGCGCGTCCAGCGGTGCTGGCGCGCCGCGGCCACGTCGTAGCGCGAGGGGAATTCCTCGACCACCTCGATATCGGAAGCGAGGCCGGCGCGCGCGAAGGTCCCTTCGAACAGATCGTGGCTGAGGAGCGTGCTCTCCGGCACGCGGCCCTCGAGCGCGGCCTCGAAGGCGTCCACGTCGTAGATGCCCTTGCCGGTATAGGAGCCTTCACCGAGAAGATCCTGGTACACGTCCGATACCGCCGCCGAGTAAGGATCGATGCCGCTCGCGCTGGAGAAGATGCGCTGGAACAGCGACCCCTCGCGGCCGACCGGCAGCGAGGGCGTCACGCGCGGCTGCAGCACGCCGTAGCCTTCGACGACGCGCCGGCTGCCGGCATCGAGCCGCGGCCGGTTGAGCGGATGCGCCATCTTGCCGATCAGGCGGCGCGCGGCTTCGCGCGGCATGCGCGTATCGGCGTCGAGCACGATGACGTAGCGCACGCCCGCCGGCACGGCGGGCTTGATGAACGTCGTATCGATCGCGCCGCGCAGCAGCCGGTTCAGCTCGTGCAGCTTGCCGCGCTTTCGCTCCCACCCGATCCAGCGACGCTGCCCTTCGTTCCACACGCGGCGGCGGTGGAGCAGGAGGAAGCGCTCGCCGCCGGCGGCCGGCCCGTGGCGCCGGTTGAGGCGCGCGATGCCCGCGGCCGCCGCCTCGACGAGCGCTTCATCGCCCTCGATGCTCTCCTTCTCGGCGTCGGTCCAGTCCGAGAGCAGGGCGAAATGCAGCTCGTCTTCCGCGCTCGCGAGATGGTGGATCTCCAGGCGCTCGATGTGCTCTTCGAGCGCCTCGCGCGTCGTCAGCAGGATCGGCACGGCGACCAGCGTGCGCAGCTCCGCAGGCACGCCTTCGCGCAACGCGAGGCCCGGCAGGATCGTCGCGCGCACTCCTCGCGTGACGGTGCGGTTCACGAGCGCGATGGCGGCATCGATCGCCGGGATCAGACCGAGCACTGCGAGCACTGCCAGCCAGGCGACATCGGTCTGTTGTGTTTCTAATATGAAAACCGGTAAGGCGAGAACGCCTGCAGCGAGCGCGGCGACCGCGCCGATATAGCCGCCCAGGCCGATCGAGGCGTTGAACCGGCTGGGCCAGCTCTGCAGCGGCGCGCGAAAGCCGATCTTCTTCTCGAAAGCGCGGCGCCCGCCCGCGATCAGGTGATACCCAGGCTCACCGGCAGCGGCGAGCGCGACCTGCGCGACCTCGAGCTCCGTCAGCTTCGAGCCCCGCGCGAGCTCTTCGATCGCGCTGCGGTAGAGGTTGCGCGTCGCAAAGTCCATGTCCGCGAATCCGCTCGCCGGCCGCAGCGTGTCGTCGATGAGGCTCGCGCTTTCGACGAGCTGCGCCCAGTCGACGTCGGAGATCAGGCGCATGCTGGTGATGATGTTGCGCACCGTCACGTTCGTCGCGCCCTGCCTCTGGTGCTCGTCGTACACGATCTCGTCGGCGCTCACGCCCTGCGCCGCGAGGCGCTCCTCCAGCCAAAGCAGCGCCGGCGTGACCTTCGGATCCTGGTCGCGCAGCCGTTGCACGAGCCGGACGGCAAAGGATCCGTTCAAGGGCGCCTGTTCGCGCTCGCGAAAGACCGCGGCGACCGGCTCGGCGGCGCGCCCGTTCACGCCCAGGAGCCGGTCGGCGAGGCTGTCGGCTTCCTCGCGCGCGGCCCGGCTCACCCGGATGCGCATCGCCGCGCGTCGCAGGTTCTCCACCAGCGCCACGCGCAGCGTGATCGCGACCGCCCACAGCTCGCCGATCGTCAGCGGCTGAACGCGCTGGTAGGCGCGCACGAAGCGGCGCAGTATCTCCGGATCGAAGCGGCTGTCGGTATGCGCGATGAAGGCCCAGGCCACGCCGAAAACCCGCGGATATCCGGCGAGCGGCCCGCCGGCGAGCTTCGGCAGCTGGCGGTAGTAGCCTGGCGGCAGATCGTCGCGGATCTCGCGGATCTGCTCTTCGACGAGGTGGTAGTTGTCGAGCAGCCACTCCGCGGCCGGTGTGATGGCCCGGCCCTCGCCGAGCGCTCCCGCGATGGCGCGGTACGCTTCGAGGAGAACCGACTCGTTGTGCTTCAGTCGCGCGGCGAGCGATCGCCCGCGCATCGGGCGCGCGGTGATGGGTTGCGCCGCGGCGAGGCTCTCGGCATGCTGCTCGAGGCGCTCGACACTGAAGAGCTCCTCGCGGATGGGCTTTTCGTTATCCCACGGCGCAGCCTGCACAGCGCGCACGAAACCTCCGAGCACTGCCGATCTCAGCTGGGCTTTTCTGCGAAAAGGATGATGGCTTTGCTCGCTGCTGGTCGGTTGGATATCAAAGCTGGAGGGAAAAAACCGGTTGCTGAACAGCCTTTTGACGCGGAGCTTCCTCATTCACTTATACACCTTAAACCTGGTCGCGAAACGCGCAATCTGATCTCCTGATACCGCAACGCGCCGATTTCGAGGAAGCA
>DASUUN010000153.1:0-6897 GCA_036374055.1 Burkholderiales bacterium | reverse complement strand
CACGCACACGTCGGTCGACACGGCGCGCGACCCGGGACGCAGCTGCAGGCAGGCGAAGTAGGCATTGTGGCGCGCGTCCCAGAGCTGGGTGCGCTCCTCGGGCTTCGTCGCCCAGACGAAGTCCCTGCCGCCGTTCTCTTTGGCGATCTCCTGCACCGCCTCGGCCTGCTCGACCACGCTCGCCTTGGAGCCGTGGAACTCGAAGAACAGCGTCGGCGCCACCCGATAGCTGGTCTTCTTGTACCGGTTGATCGCCTCGATGGTGTTCTCGCACACGATCTCGGAGCGCGCGATCGGGATGCCCGCCTGGATCGTCTGGATCACGGTCCGGGTGCAGCCGTCGACCGTGTCGAAAGCGCACATCGCCGCCGACATGGCTTCCTGCACCGGGTAGAGCTTCACGGTGACCTCGGTGATGATGCCCAGCGTTCCCTCGGAGCCGATGAAAAGCCGCGTCAGGTCGTAGCCGGCGGCGGATTTCTTGGCGCGCCGCGAGGTCTGGATGATGCGCCCGTCGGGCAGCACCACCTTCAGCGACAGCACGTTCTCGCGCATCGTGCCGTAGCGCACCGCGTTGGTGCCCGAGGCGCGCGTCGCGCTCATGCCGCCGAGGGTCGCATCGGCGCCCGGATCGATGGGGAAGAACAGGCCCGTGTGCTTGATGTACTCGTTCAGCTGCTTGCGCGTGACCCCGGCCTGCGCCACGGCGTCGAGGTCCTCCTCGTGCACCGCGAGCACCTTGTTCATGCGCGAAAGGTCGAGCGTCACGCCGCCCTGCACCGCCAGGATATGGCCCTCGAGCGACGTGCCGACGCCGAACGGGATCATGGGCACGCGGTGGCGGCGGCAGATGTTGACCACGTCGCGCACCTCCTCGGTGGTCTCCGGAAAGACCACCGCGTCGGGCAGGGCATAGGGGAAGTAGGACTCGTCCTTGCCATGGTGCTCGCGCACCGCCCCGGAAGTGGACACCCGCTCGCCGAGCAGCGCCTTCAGCTCCGCGAGCACCGACTGGTCGAATTCGCGCGCCTTGTTCATCGACTCATTTTAATCTCATCTCGCCGTCGAAAGGCACCCTGACCCCGAGCGACGGGATCTCCAGCGTGCACTTCACCGGCACCGTCTCGTCGCCCTTCAGCTTGCCGGCGGCGAGGGCTTTCTGCACCGCCTGCTCCATCTCGCGCTGGGAGTTCACGCCCACCATCTTCAGGAACTTGCGGATGCTGAGGTTGAATGTTTCCTGGTCCATTACGTCGCTCCTTTCAGTATCTTTTTCGCCAGCGCCTTGCCGAGCTCCACGCCCCACTGGTCGAAGCTGTTGATGTTCCAGATCACGCCCTGGGTGAAGACCTTGTGCTCGTAAAGGGCAATCAGCCGGCCGAGGTTTCTCGCACTCAGGTTCTCGAAAGCCAGCATGCTCGAGGGTCGATTGCCCGGGTACTGCCGGTACGGCGGAAGCGCGGCATCCTCCGTGCCGAACGCCAGCGCATCGGCCTGCGCGCGGCAGTTGGCTGACAGGTTCGCCTCGAGGTTCATCTCGATGAAGTCGCAGGGCACGAGCTGCGTGCCCTGGTGGAGGAGCTGGTGGAACGAGTGCTGGCTCACCGTGCCCTCGGCGCCCCATAGCACCGGCGCGGTGGCGTAGTCGAGCGCCCGCCCCTCGCGGTCGACGCGCTTGCCGTTGGACTCCATCTCGAGCTGCTGCAGGTAGGCGGGCAGCAGGCGCAGCGCGTTGGAGTACGGCAGCACCGCATGCGTGGCGCAGCCGAGGAAGTTCGTGTTCCACACGCCGATCAGCGCCATCAGCACCGGGACGTTCTTCTCCAGGGGGGCTTCGGCGAAGTGCTGATCCACATCGCGCCCGCCGGCGAGAAACGCATCGAAGCCGTCGGGCCCGATCGCGCACATCGCCGCGAACCCCACCGCGGACCACACCGAGAAGCGCCCGCCGACCCAGTCCCACATCGGCAGGAGCTCCTGGGCGCCGAAGGACCTGGCCACCTCGACGTTCGAGGTCACCGCGTAGAAATGCTTTCCGCCCCACCGCTTGGCGGCGGCCGCGTTGGACATCGTTTCCTGCGTGGTGAAGGTCTTGGAGGCCACGACGAACAGCGTGCTCTCCGGCTCGGCGCCCTCCAGCGCGCGCTGCAGGTCCTTCGGGTCGACGTTCGCCGCAAAGCGCACGTCCAGAGCGCCGTCGCTAAGCGCATCGGCCACCAGCCGCGGCCCGAGATCGGAGCCGCCGGTGCCGAGGTTGACGATGCGCCGGAAGCGCTTTTCGTCTCTGAGCCGGGAGGCCAGTGCTCTCATTCGCTCCAGGGTCTCACGGACCTCGGAAGGGGGCTGGGCCGCTCGCAAAGCTGTATGCCAGGCGGCGCGGTCCTCGGTGTGGTTGACGTGCTTGCCTTCGAGCAGCGCGGCGCGCCATTCGGCGAAGCCGCGCTCGGCGGCGAGGTTGGCGAGCAGGCGCAGGGTCATGGCGCCCAGGCGCTGGCGCGAGAAGTCGTAGCGCAGGCCGGGCGCTTCGGCGGCGAGCTGCCCCGGGCGCGCGGGGTCGTTGGCAAACAGCTCGCGCAGGTGGACGTTGCGCCAGCTCTCGGCATGGTGGTCGAGATCCAGCCACGCCTTGCATGCGGACGGAGGGGTGGTGTTCATTTGGTCAGGCGGTAGAGCCGGTAGCGCTCGGAGCGGTCGCCCGGGCGGCCGACGTCGGCCAGCTTGGTCCAGCCGCGCCCGGGGGCGTCGAACTCATGGCGCGGATGTCCCTGCACCAGCAGCAGCGGGCAGGCCCGCGGCCGGGCGATGTCGAAAGGCTGTGGCCGGATGTCGGCATGGTAGTCGAGCGCGGCGGCCTGCGGCACGCCCAGCCCGCGCTGCGCCACGCACGAAGCGCCGACCGGCATCTTGGAGCGCAGCTGCAGGCCCACCGAGCGGTAACTCTTCTGGAAGTCGGCCCACGGCATCCACAGCATGGCGAAGGTGCCCCACAGCAGCACCACGCCCGAGGCCCAGCGCGCCACGCTGCGCGTCGTGGAGTAGGGCGTGAAGAACATCAGGGTGATCCAGCCGAGGGTCAGCGCCACGGCGACGGCGAACGGCGCGAGCTGGAACTCCGGCACGAAGCCCGGCGCGGCGCGCGCGAAGTTGTTCGCCACGCGCGGCGGCTCGCCGGTCATCATCGCGAACCAGCCCAGCCACACGAGGCCGGCGAAGAAGGCGAAGGTGACCAGGCCGAACCAGTCGAGCGCCGCCGCGGCGCCGCGGCGCAGGGCGTGCACGCCGAGCGCGCCGAGCAGCGACAGCGGCGCGAGCACCGGGATCAGCGTCACGCTCTGCTCCATCCCCCACGCGGCGAGCCCGGGGAGCATGAGCAGCACGGCGAGCGAGGGCACGAAGATGCGCGGATCGCGCCAGTGGCGCCGCTGCGACCACAACGTCCACAGCGCGAGCGGCCAGGCGGGCCAGGCGAACCAGCTGCCGGCGCCCGTGAAGTAGCGCAGCTGGCCGGCGAAATCGCCTTGCGGCACCACGACCGCGACCCACCATTCGGCGAACAGGTCCGGCGAGCGGCTGCCCAGGGCGAACGGCCACAACGCGGCCATCACGCCGGCGATCAGCGCCGAGATGGCCATGAACAGCACGCCGCTGCGCGTGCGCCACTCGGGGCAGGCGAAGTGCGCGGCAGCCACGGCGACGTAGAGCGCCAGCGCCGGCACCCAGTGGGAGGACAGGAACGCCGCGCCCAGCGCGGCGCCGAAGCCGATGCCGGCAGGGAGCGGATCGCTGGCGGCCCGCGGCAGGGCGGCGAGCGCGCCGCACAGCGCCGCCAGGGTGGCGAGCTCCGGCACCGCCTCGTGCGCGTGCACCATCAGGCCGACGCAGCCGAGCAGCACCAGCAGGGCCGCGGTCCCGGTCGCGCGGTCGCCCCACTGGCGGCCGGCCCGGTAGATCAGCCAGAAGGCGAGCAGCACGAAGGCGCCGCTCGCCAGGCGCGCCGCGTTATGGAACTCCACGAGGGACTGCAGGGCGTTGCCGAAGCCGGCCGCCAACCAGTGGTAGAGCGGCGGGTCGTTGAGCCAGGTGAGCCCGGCGACGCGCGGCACGATGAACTCGCCGCTGCGCGCCATCTCGTGCACGATGCCCAGGCCGATGGCGTCGTGCGATTTCCACAGGTCGTGGCCGGCGAGCCCCGGCAGCACGAACGCGAGCGCGATCAGCGCCAGCGCTGCGGGCGTGAACGGCTGATCCGGCCGGATGAGGGCGAAGCGGGGGAGCATTACCCCCGAAGACCTATTCGGCCTTCTTCTCCGTCTTCTTGGTGTAGCGGCGCTTGAATTTCTCGACGCGGCCGGCGGTGTCGACGATCTTCTGCTTGCCGGTGTAGTACGAGTGGGACTCCGAGGACACCTCGAGCTTGACCACCGGGTACTCCTTGCCGTCGGTCCACTTCATGGTCTCGCGGCCTTTGGTGTCGATCGCCGAGCGGGTGAGGATGCCGTGGTTCACGCTGGTGTCGAGGAAGATCACCGGCCTGTATTCGGGGTGGATGCCTGATTTCATCGTCTTGGCGCCGCTTGAAAAGGCGCGAAGTATATCGGGAAACAAGGACTTATTGCAAACCAATTCAGAGGCGTCCCTCGCGTTTCAGCTCCAGATAGCGATTCACTAGCGAAATCGGCAGCTTCTCCGGCTCGACGTCCAGGGCGACGACACCGGCGGCGCCGATGCGGCGGAAGACCCGCTCGCGCAGCGCCAGGTATTCGGCGGCGGCGGCGTGGGTGACGGCGCGGTCGAAGCTGTCGACCCGCGCCGACAGCGCCCGGCTGACGATGGCCTCGCGCAGCGAGGCGAGCACCACCAGGTGCCGGGTGCGCAGCAGGTTGAGCGCGGGCAGCAATGTGTCGTCGTCCTCGTCGCGCAGGTTGGTGAGCAGGATGACCAGGGCGCGGCGGCGCAGGTGGCGCATGACCTCGCGCGCCGCCTGGTCGTAGTCGGGCACGGCGAGGGTCGGCTCCAGGTCATAGACGCGGTTCAGCATCGAGTGCACCGCGCCGATCGACTTGCGCGGCTCGAGGTAGCGGTGCACACCGCCCGTGGTGAGCATGCCCACCGCGTCGCCCTGGCGCAGCGCCACGTGGGCAAGGAGCAGGGCGGCGTTCAGCGTATGGTCGAAGTGCGACAGGTCGCCGTCCTTCGAGGCCATGCGCCGGCCGCAGTCGATCACCAGCAGCACGCGCTGGTCCTTCTCCTCCTCGTACTCGCGCGCGATGAGACGGGCGGTACGCGCGGTGGCCTTCCAGTCGATGGCGCGCTGCGGGTCGCCCTGCCGGTACTCGCGCAGCTGGTGGAACTCGGTGCCTTCGCCGCGCCGGCGCACCTGCAGCACGCCGATCTGCGACAGGCGGTTGTCGGTGGCGAGCAGCGTGTACTTCGCCAGCGCGCGGAAGTTGGGATAGACGCGCACCGCCTGCTCCTCGCCCGAGAGGCGCTTCGCCTCCCACAACCCGAGCGGAGAGGCGAGGCGCAGCTCGGCGCGCCCGAAGCGCGTTTCGCCGCGCGCCACCGGGCGCACCTGGTAGCGCAGCTCGGTCCACTGCCCGGCGCCCAGGGCCAGGCTGCGCGGCAGCCCTTCGGCCTCGAAGCTCGCGGGGTGGTGGTCATGCAGTACCATGCGCAGCTTCCCCGCCGCGGCGACACGCAGCGCGACCTCGGTGCGCACGCCCACCGCGAGCGACGCCGGCACGCGCCGCGCCACTGCCGGCGTGGCGAGGCGGGTCGCGGCGAAAGCATCCCCCAGCGTGGCGGCCAGAACGAGCAACGCGAGCACGAACCACGCCGGCTGGAAGCCCCAGATCGACACGCCGATGGCGGCGCCGAGCAGGGCCGCGCCGACCCACAGCATGCGTCGCGATGGCAGGATCACTTGCGCGGGGCTTCGATCTTCTCGAGCAAGCCTTTGAGGATGGCGTCGGTGTCGCGGCCTTCGAGCTCGAGCTCCGGCGCCGGCTGGATGCGGTGGCGCAGCGCGGGCAGCGCCATGCGCTTCACGTCGTCCGGGGTGACGAAGTCGCGGCCTTCGAGCAGGGCGGCGGCGCGCGCCGCGCGCATCAGCGAGATCCCGCCGCGCGGCCCGGCGCCCGCCACCACGCCGGCCCAGCTGCGCGTGGCGCGCACCAGCCGGATCGCGTAGTCGAGCACCGCCTCGTCCATGCGCAGCGAGGCGGCCACCGCCTGCAGCGACAGCACCGTCGACGGCTTCACCAGCTGCGCTACCTGGTCGACGTTCAGCCGGTCGCCGACCTGGTTCTCGATGACGTGGCGCACCAGCATCGCCTCCTCGGCCTGCGAGGGGTAGTCGATGCGCACCTTGAGGAGGAAGCGGTCGAGCTGCGCCTCGGGCAGGGCGTAGGTTCCCTCGTGCTCGATCGGGTTCTGGGTGGCGAGCACCATGAAGGGGGGCTCCAGCGCGTGCGCCTGGCCCTCGATGGTGACCTGGGCCTCCTGCATCACCTCGAGCAGCGCCGCCTGCGTCTTGGCCGGCGCCCGGTTGATCTCGTCGGCGAGCAGCAGGTTCACGAACACCGGGCCGCGGCGCGTGGTGAACACCTGGTTCTTGGGGTCGTACAGCGTGTGGCCGGTGACGTCGGCCGGCATCAGGTCGGGAGTGAACTGGATGCGGCCGAACGTGCCCGAGATGGTGCGCGCCAGCGCGCGCACCAGCAGCGTCTTGCCCAGGCCGGGCACGCCCTCCACCAGCACGTGGCCTCCCGCGAGCAGCGCGCACAGCACGGCGTCGATGACCTCCCGCTGGCCGACCAGCGCCTTGCCGATCTCGTCGCGGATCGCGGCGGCCACCTTGGCCGCCTGGGCGAAGTTTTCTTCTTTCATCGGTTCCCT
>DASUUN010000152.1:0-4617 GCA_036374055.1 Burkholderiales bacterium | reverse complement strand
ACCCACATGCTGGTGTACGACTACGCGCTGTGGGCCAACGCCAAGGTGCCCGACGACACGGTCGCCAAGGTGGCGCTCGCGCTGCACGACCACCCCGCGGACGTCAAGGCCACCAGCCCGCTGTGGGCCGAGTTCGACCCCGCGCTGCTCGGGCGCGACGTCGGCATCCCGTACCACCCGGGCGCGATCAAGGCCTACCGGCAGAAGGGCATCTGGAAAAGATAAAAACGTGGTCTGTCCCTATTTCCGGGGGACTGATCACCGCCGGCGGGATCGTCTGGGGGCTGGACGTTCCCGCGAAGATGGGCTGGCTCGTCTACCAGGAGCAGTTCATCGCGGCGATGCTCGGCCTCGCCCTCGGGATTGCGTTTTCCCGAAGAAGCCTGATCCTCTCGGTATTCGGCGTCGCCGCGGGCCTGTGGCTCGCGCTGCGCTACCCGGCGCTGCAGGCGGACGTGCTCGGCCATCCGGCGGAATCGCTCGCGCTGTCGATCGTGATCCTCGGGCTCACGCTGGAGGCCTGCCGGCGCTCCGCGGGCGTGGCGCTGACGCTGGTGTTCGCCTTCTTCTTCGCCTGGGCCATGGTCGGGCACTTGTTCTCGGGCATGCTGCAGACGCGGCAGGTGGGACTTTCGCGCCTGCTGCCGTATCTCGCGCTCGACACCTCGAGCCTTCTCGGCCAGGCGCTCATCATCGCCTCCACCACGGTGATCGCCTTCATGTTCTTCGGCCGCGTGCTGCAGGGCTGCGGCGGCGCGGATTTCTTCACCGACCTCTCGAGCGCCCTCTTCGGCCGCTTCCGCGGCGGCACCGGCAAGGTGGAGGTGGTGGCCTCGGGCCTGTTCGGCACCATCTCGGGCAGCGCGGTGGCGAACGTCATGTCCACCGGCATCATCACCATCCCGAACATGAAGAAGGCCGGCTACACGCCGGAGACCGCGGGCGGCGTGGAGGCGGTGTCCTCGACCGGCGGCCAGATCATGCCGCCGGTGATGGGTGCGGCCGCCTTCCTGATGGCCGAGAACCTGCAGATGCGCTACGCCGACATCGCGCTCGCCGCGCTGGTGCCGGCGGCGCTCTACTACATCTCGGTGTTCACGCAGGTGGACCTGGAAGCCGCGCGGCGCAGCATCGGCGGCCTCGACCCGGCCCGCCTGCCGCGCGCCGCGCGTGTGCTGCGCGGCGGCTGGTTCTTCGCCGTGCCGTTCGCCGCGCTGTTCTACCTCATGTTCGCGCACGACATGCAGGCCGAGGAATCGGTGCTGCTCGGCGTGGCGGCCATGCTGCCGTTCGCGGCGCTGGTCGGCTACGGCGGGCGCCGGCTGGATGCGCGCGGCTTCGCGCGCGCGCTCGCCGACACGGGCAAGGACGCGGTCGAGATCATCGTCATCTGCGCCGTGGCTGGCGCGGTGATCGGACTGCTCAACATCACCGGCCTCGCGCTCGGCCTGTCGCTCACGCTGGTGAAGCTCGGCCAGGGCAACCTGGTGCTGCTGATGGTCGCGGTGGCGTTCATGTGCATCATCCTCGGCATGGGGCTGCCGACCACCGGGGTGTACCTGCTGGTCGCGGTGCTCGCGGCGCCGCCGCTGGTGCAGCTCGGCGTGCCGCCGCTCGCCGCGCACATGTTCGTGTTCTTCTACGGCTGCCTGTCGATGATCACCCCGCCGGTGGCCATGGCGGCCTACGCCGCGGCGCACATCGCGCAGGCGAGCCCGATGAAAGTCGGCCTGGCGGCCTGCCGCCTGGGCTGGCCGGCATTCGTGCTGCCGTTTCTCTTCGCCTGGTCGCCCACGCTGCTGCTGCGCGGCGACGCGGTGGACGTGGCGCTGTCGGTGGCGACGGCCGCCGCCGGCGTGTGGCTGGGCTCCGCCGGGCTGGCGGGTTATCTTTTCAGAGAATTGACGCTCTTCAGGCGGTTCGCATTCGCGACAGCGGCGCTGCTCATGCTGCTGCCCAACGACGCCTTCGCCGGCGTGCTGTGGCTCGAGCTCACCGGCCTGGCCCTCGGCGCCGCCTTGGTGCTGGCCGAAACGAGGAAGCTTCCATGGACGAGAAACGCAAGCAGCTCGCGCAGCGCCTGAAGCAGCCCGGGCTGGTGGTCGCCCCGGGCGTGTTCGAGCTCATCTCGGCGAAGATCGCCGACCGCATGGGCTTCGATTGCCTTTACATGACCGGCTACGGCGCTGTGGCCTCGCACCTCGGGCTGCCCGACGCCGGCCTCGCCACCTACAGCGACATGCTGGGGCGCGTGGCGCAGATCGCGAAGATGACGCGCACCCCGCTCATCGCCGACGGCGACACCGGCTACGGCGGGCTGCTCAACGTGCAGCACGCGGTGCAGGGCTACGAGGCCGCCGGCGCCTGCGCGATCCAGCTCGAGGACCAGGAGTTCCCCAAGAAGTGCGGCCACATGCTGGGCCGCCGGGTGATCCCGGCCGAGGACATGGCGGCCAAGGTGCGCGTGGCGGTCGACAGCCGCGCCCACCGCGATTTCCTCGTCATCGCGCGCACCGACGCGCGCACCACGCTCGGGCTGGACGAGGCGCTGCGCCGCGCCGAGCTGTACCTGAAGGCCGGCGCCGACGTGCTGTTCGTCGAGTCGCCCGAGTCGGTGGACGAGATGCGCGCCATAGGCGAGCGCTTCCGGGGCGTGCCGCTGCTTGCCAACATGGTCGAAGGCGGCCGCACGCCGCTGCTGTCGAAGGCCGAGCTGGAGGAGCTCGGCTACCGGATCGCCATCTTCCCGGCGCTGGGTTTTCTTGCCGCGGGTGCCGCACTCGAATCGGTTTACAAGAGCCTGAAGAACGCCGGATCAAGCCAAGGCGTGCAAACCCCCTTGTACGACTTCAAGAGCTTCAGCGAGCTGATGGGCTTCGAGCGCATCGCCGAGTTCGACCGCCGCTACCGTGCCTAGGCTGGGCCTCATCGTCCCGACCACCAACACCGTCAACCAGGCGGAGTGGCAGCGCATGGCGCCGCCGGGCGTGAGCTTCGCGCTGGTGCGCATGCCGCTGCACACGGATACCGAAGCGCTGCATGCCGACCTGGAAATCTCGATTCTCGAGCTGAAAAGGCAGAAGCCCGACGTCATCGCGTACGCCTGCACCGCCGGCTCGCTCGTCGTGCCGCTCGATGCGCTGACCGCTTTCATGCAGGACAAGGCCGGCGTGCCCTGCGTGGCCACTGCGCCGGCGCTGGTGCATGCGTGTGAATTCCTGGGCGTAAGAACCGTATCGTTGGCTACGCCTTACCACGACACGCTGAACAACCACGAGGTCGAGTTCTTCGCGAAGTGCGGCATCCGCACGCTCAACGTGAAGGGCCTGGGCATCGGCGCGGGCGGTCCGCACGAGTACGTGAAGATCGCCAGGGTGCCGAAGGAAGAGGTTTACGCGCACTGCCGCGCGGCCGACGCGCCGGCGGCGCAGGCGATGATCGTGAGCTGCACGGACTTCCAGGCGCTGGAGGCGATCCCGCGGCTCGAGGCCGAGCTCGGCAAGCCGGTGATCTCTTCCAACCTCGCCACGTTCTGGGCGGCGCTGCGTGCCGCCGGCCGGCGCCAGCCGATCGCCGGCTTCGGCCGGCTGCTGGAAGCTCAGTAGGAAAAGGCCAATGCCGAGCAGCACGCCGGTCGCCCCGTGACCCTGGACCGGCGCGTCATTTCTTTCGCAAGCGGCAGTTCCTACAAGAAGACGGGCCGACCTGACAGGACGGCCCGCCGTGACGCCGACTGCGCTGCTACTTCGAGCTGCCGCTGGAGCTGCCGGTCGAGCCGCTGCTGCTCGGGCTGGAGCTGGAGCCCATACCGCTGCTGCTCGGCGAGCTGCTGGTTGCGCCGCTCGAGCTCGGGGTGCTGCTGGAGCTCGGGGTGCTGCTGGAGCTCGGGGTGCTGCTCGAGCCGGCGCTGGAGCCCGACTTGTTGAAGTACGCATCCCACTCCGTCTTCGACACCTGCCCGTCGCTGTTGGTGTCGACCGAGGTGAAGCTCGGGGTGGAGCTCGACGCGCCGGCCGAGCTGCTGTCGCTCGAGCTGCTGCCCGAAGCGCTCGGGGTGGAGCTGGACGAGCTGCCCGAAGCGCTCGGAGTGGAGCTGGACGAGCTCGGGGTGGAGCTGCTGGACGAGCTGGGGGTGGACGAGCTGCCGCTGCTCGACGAGTCCGACGAGCTGCTGCCGGTCGCGCTGGGCGACGACGAAGCGCCGGTCGAGGACGAGCCCGAACTCTGCGCCATGGAAACGCTGGCCAGCGCGAACAGCGCCGCGGCTGTTGCGGTGGTGATCAATTTCAACTTCATCTGGTGACCTCCTTCGGAAGATGTGGGGTAGAACTGCGGCCCAAAGCCATGCAACACTCGTGCCTAGGGTGTCCCGAGCCGCGGGTCCCTTGGCTTGATGCCTTCGCCCAGCGGCGTCTGCCGGCCCGGCTCGATGACGTTCGGTCGCCCGGCGGTGCCTGCCGCCCCTTGCTTCGACTTGTCCTGCTTTTCCGTGTTGCCGAGCGCGGCGTCCTTGGCCGCCGCCGCGACCGCCTGCACCTTCCCGGTCTGCGCCTGGCCGATCTCCTTCGCTTTTTCGGTGAGGCGGTCGCTCGCTTCGCCCATCAGCTGGTCCTCCTC
>DASUUN010000151.1:0-7375 GCA_036374055.1 Burkholderiales bacterium | reverse complement strand
GCCGCGCTCGATGCCCTTCGAGCAGCTTACGACCGGGGTACCGGGGTTCAGTTCCAGTGATCGAGTGAGTGCGCGCATGTGCTGCGCCGGCGGCGCGAGCAGGACAAGCTCGGCCGATTTCAGGCGCGCCATGTCGCCGGTTGCCCCAATGCCCGGAACGAGCGGAACTCCTTGCAGGAAAAGCGGATTGGCCGAGTCGCGGTTGATGGCGGCGACGACCTCGGGCTCGCGCGCCCACAGGTCGATCTCGTGCCCGGAACGCCGCAGCACGCAGGCCATCGCCGTGCCGAACGCGCCTCCGCCCACGATGCCGATGTTCGCCATGCCGCGATCTTGTAGTGCGCACTATGACAGGAGTTGATCTAGCTCAATAGCGCCCGTTCCCGGGGCGCTATCTTGATTCTCATCACCGGGAGAACACCATGGATGTGACCACCGACAAGCTGATGCACGACCTGAAGGCCGTAGTGGGCGACGCCGAGGACCTGCTCAAGGCCACCGCCGACCAGGGCGGGGAGCAGATAACGCGCATCCGCGCGCGCGCCGAGCAATCGGTGCGCACCGCGCGCGCCCGCATGAAGGACGCCGGCATGGAGTTCGACGAGCAGGTGCGCGAGCATCCCTGGGCCGCGGTCGGCGTCGCCGCCGGCGTAGGCCTGGTGCTCGGGATCCTGCTCGGCCGCAAGTGAATCTCCTCGGCTCGGTCCAGTCGCTGCTGGCGGGTCTGCTCGCGCTCGCGCGCACCCGCCTGGAGCTGTTCAGCACCGAGCTGCAGGAGGAGCTGACGCGGCTGTTCTTCGCCGCCATCGGCACCGCGGCGGTGCTGCTGCTCGCCGCGCTCGCCGCCGGCTTCGGCGCGGCCGCGCTGGTGCTCGCCCTGGGCGAGGAGCATCGCGCCCTGGCGGCGGCGCTCATCGGCGCCGCCTTCCTCGCGCTCGCCGCCGTGGCCGCCTGGAGCATGCGCAGGCTCACCGTGGACCGCCCCCGGCTGCTCTCCGCGAGCCTCGCCGAGCTGCAGCGCGACCACGACGCGGTCCGGCCCTGATGGGCCGGCTGCGCCAGCTCGAGCAACGCAGGCGGGCGCTGGTCGAGCGCTCCGCGCACTACCGCGCCCGCATCGCCGATGAGCTCGCGCCGCTCGCTCGAAAGCTGGGCGCCGCGGACCGCGTCATCCTGGCGCTGCGATCGGTGCTTGGCTGGGCGGCGCGCATAATTCCGATCTACAGCCTGCTCAGACGCCTATCGAGGACGCGATGACCTACAAGACCATTCTGGTGCACGCCGACGAAACCCCGCGCCGGGGCGAGCGGCTGCAGCTCGCCGCTGCGCTCGCGGCGCGGTTCGACGCGCACCTCGTCGCGCTGTTCGCGCTCGGCGCGGCGCGCATTCCCTCCTATGCGCTCGCCGAGGCCGGCCCGGTGATCCGCGACATCGAGGAGCGCCGCCGCGGCCAGGCGGCGCGCGCCGCCGAGGAGGAGTTCCGCAAGGCCGAGCGGCGCGGCGGCGGCAAGTCAGAGTGGCGCGTGTCCGAGGACGACGCGGCCGCGGCGGTGCGCCTGAGCGCGCGCTACGCCGACCTCGTGGTGCTGGGACAGCCCGAGCCGGGCGAGGCGCTGGCGCGCGGCTTCGCCGAAGAGGTGATCCTGTCCGCGGGGCGGCCGGTGCTGCTGGTGCCGTATGCCGGGCGCTTCGCCGACGCCGGCCGGCGCGTGCTGGTCGCCTGGAACGCGAGCCGCGAAGCGGCGCGCGCGGTCACCGACGCGCTGCCGCTGCTCGCCAAGGCGCAGAGCGTCGAGGTGGTGGCGTTCGGCTCGGACGGCGACCACGGCGCGCTTCCCGGCGCCGACCTCGCCCTGTACCTCGCGCGCCACGGCGTCAAGGCCACGGCGGCGCGCCAGGACGCGCCGGGGGTGGACATCGGCAGCCAGATCCTGTCGCGCGCCGCGGACGTGAACGCCGACCTGATCGTGATGGGCGCCTACGGCCACTCGCGCATGCGCGAGCTCGCGCTGGGCGGCGCGACGCGCAGCCTGCTCGACGCGATGACCGTGCCGGTGCTGATGGCGCACTAGTCGAACAGGTTCGGCCCCCACCTGCTGTGACCCTGCTCGGCAAACCTGCGGAATCCGAGGCGCTGCGCGCCAGCGAGGAGCGCCTGCAGCTCGCCCTGCGCGCAGGGCACAGCGGAGTGTGGGACTGGGACATGGCGCGCGACGTGGCCGAGGTGTCGCCGTCGTATCGGGAGCTGTTCGGCCTGCCGCCCGGCACGCCGGTGACCTATGAGGTGTGGCTGAACGCGGTGCATCCGGAGGACCGCGAGCGCTGCCGCGCGTACGGCGAGGCGTTCTTCGCCGGCGGCGAAACCGAGTGGCGCCTCGAGTTTCGCGTCGTCACGCCGCACATGGGGGTTCGCTGGCATCGCGCCATCGGCCGGGTATTCCGCGACGCGCAGGGCAGGCCGACGCGCTTTCTCGGGGTGAGCAGCGATGTCACCGAGGAGCAGCGCGCCCTCGCCGCGCTGCGCGAGAGCGAGGAGCGCTTCCGCGCCATGGCCGACGGCCTGCCGCTCATCGTCTGGGTGCACGACGCGCAGGGAAGCCAGCAATTCGTCAACCGTACGTTCCTGGAATACTTCGGCGTGGCCGCCGCGGAAATGAAGGGTGAGCGCTGGCAGGTGCTCATGCATCCGGACGATGCGCCTGCCTATGCCGCCGAGTTCCTTGCCTGCACGCGCGAGCGCCGCCCGTTCCACGCTGAAGTGCGCGTGCGCAACGCCGGCGGCGAATGGCGCACCATCGAATCCTGGGGCCGGCCGCGCTTCTCGGGCAGCGGCGAGTTCCTCGGGATGGTGGGTACCAGCGCCGACGTCACCGAACGGCGGCGCATGGAGCACTCGCTGCGCGAGGCCGACCGGCGCAAGGACGAGTTCCTGGCGATGCTGGGCCACGAGCTGCGCAATCCGCTCGCCGCCATCGCTGCCGCCATGGAGGTGTTCCGGCGCCAGCTGCCGGCCGATCCGGCGTTGCAGGAGGTGCGCGCCTCCACCGAGCGCCAGACGGCGATCCTGCGGCGGCTGGTGGACGATCTTCTCGACAGCGCGCGCATCTCGACCGGGAAGATCGGGCTGCAGCGCAAGCCCGTGGCGATGCAGGACGTGCTGCATGCCGCGCTCGACACGAGCCGCCCGTATATCGGCGCGCGCGCTCACCAGCTCGCCGTTGAGCAGGTCGGCGAGCCGCTCGTGGTGGACGGAGACGAGCTGCGGCTGGTGCAGGTCATCGCGAACCTGCTCAACAACGCGGCCCGGTACACCCCCGAGGCCGGGCGCATCGAAGTGGCGCTCGAGCGCTCGGGCGACGAGGCGCTGGTGCGCGTGCGCGACAACGGCATCGGCATCGCGCCAGAGATGCTGCACAACGTGTTCGGCCTGTTCGTGCAGGGCGAGCAGCCCGCGTTGAAGCCCAACCGCGGCCTGGGCCTGGGTCTCACGCTGGTGAAGCGTTTGGTGGAGCTGCACGGCGGCAGCGTCGAGGCGCGCAGCGAGGGTGCCGGCCGCGGCAGCGAGTTCACCGTGCGGCTGCCGCTCGCGCGGGGTGCCGCCGCAGCGGCGCCGCGCCCGCTCGCCGCCGGAGGAACGGCGCGCCGGCCGCGGCGCGTCCTCATCGTCGACGACAACCGCGACGGCGCGGTGGCGCTTTCGCGCCTGCTCGAGCTCGAGGGCCACGATGTGCGGCTCGCGGACGACGGGAACGCGGCGCTGCAGGCGGTGCCCGAGTTCCGTCCCGACCTCGTGCTGCTCGACATCGGGCTTCCCGACATGGACGGCCACGAGGTGGCGCGGCGCCTGCGCGCGTCCGACGCGGGCCGCGAGGCGACCATCGTGGCGCTGAGCGGCTACGTGCCGCGGCACGCGGATCCGGCCTTCGACCGCTACTTCGTCAAGCCGCTCGACGTAGCCGAGCTCGGGGCGCTGCTGTAGATGGCGCATTGGCCGGTAACGTCGTGGCGCCCCGACGGATTTCATCGCGCCTCGTTTGCGCCAGATCAAATCGCCTGATCGACCTATTTGGAAAAATACCCTCCGTCTTAACCAACAAGCTTTCAGGGGATTCAAATGGGACAGCTGGCAAGCCTTAACGACTTCATGCTCATCGCGCGCGCCACCGAAAGCGCGGAGAAATTCCATTCCCGGGTCAAGCAGGTGCTCGAGATCGCGGCGAGCCTTCACCCGGACATTGCCTGGCGCGCGCAGTTCGAGATCGGGCCGGCCGAGCACGTGGAGGTATTCAGCGCGCCGGATTCCGGTGTGGCGCGCCAGGTTTCCAGCCTGATGGGCGCGCTGCAAGGCGTGAAGGCCGAGGTCGCGCCGCTGAGGAGGGGCTGGTAGGGTTGACGCAGGTCTCCTCATAGGGCGGATTCACTGAAAGCGCGGCGCGAGCCGCGCTTTTTTTTCGGAGCCGGCATGGCGGCGCGCTGGGAGCATTACGGGCACGAGGCCGACGTCGGCGTGCGGGGCTTGGGCGCGAGCAAGGCCGAGGCGTTCGAGCAGGCGGCGCTGGCCATGACCGCGGCGGTCACCGATATCGGCTCGGTGGCGCCGCGCGAGGCGGTGCGCGTGCAATGCGCAGCGCCGGACGACGAGCTGCTGCTGGTCGACTGGCTGAACGCGCTGGTGTACGAGATGTCTACCCGTCGTATGCTGTACTCGCGCTTCGAAGTGCGTTTTTCAAATGGAAATCTTTCCGGTGAAGCCTGGGGCGAAGCGGTGGACCCGGCGCGCCACCATCCGGCGGTCGAAGTGAAGGGCGCGACCTACACTACGCTGCGCGTGGCGCGCGAAAACGGCGGCTGGCTGGCGCAGACCGTGATCGACGTCTGACATGGACCTCGGACGCTTCGAGCGGCTCTCGCCTTACGAGTGGCGCATCCCGGCGCACGGCGCGATGCGCGTTCCCGCCGTCATCTACGCGAGCGAGGCGCTGCTGCGCGCGATGGACGACAAGGTGTACGAGCAGGCGGTCAACGTCGCCGCGCTGCCCGGCATCGTCGGCGCCTCCTACGCCATGCCCGATGCGCACTGGGGCTACGGCTTCCCGATCGGCGGCGTGGCCGCTTTCGACGCGGACGCGGGCGGCGTGGTGTCGGCCGGCGGCGTGGGCTTCGACATCTCCTGCGGCGTACGTTGCCTTCATACGGGTTTGAGGAAGGAAAATCTGTTTCCCGTGAAGCGCCTTCTCGCCGACCATCTCTACGAAAAAATTCCTGCCGGCATGGGCAGCACGGGGGCGATCCGCCTGGGCGAGGCGGAGATGGACGCGATGCTCGCCGGCGGCGCGCGCTGGGCGGTGCAGCGCGGCTGGGGCGAGGACGCCGACCTGGAGCGCGTGGAGGAGGGCGGGCAGATGAAGCACGCCAGGCCGGGCGCGGTGTCGGCGCAGGCGAAGCGCCGCCAGCGCGACGAGATGGGCACGCTGGGCAGCGGCAACCACTACCTGGAGGTGCAGGAGGTGGCCGCGATCTTCGACCCCGAGGCGGCATCTGCTTTCGAGCTGCGCCAGGGCGATATCGTCGTCATGATCCACTGCGGCTCGCGCGGCCTGGGCCACCAGATCGGCACCGAGTTCCTGAAGCGCATGGCGATCGCCGCCCCGGGCTACGGCATCGCGCTGCCCGACCGCGAGCTCGCCTGCGCGCCGATCAATTCGGAGCTCGGGCAGGAGTACCTCGGCGCGATGCGCGCCGGGATCAACTGCGCGCTCGCCAACCGGCAGATCCTGACGCACCTCGTGCGCGGGGTGTTCCGCGAGCTGCTGCCGCAGGCTCGCCTGCCGCTGCTCTACGACGTGTCGCACAACACCTGCAAAGTCGAAGCCCATGCAGGCAAGGCGCTGTACGTGCATCGCAAAGGCGCCACGCGCGCCTTCGGCCCCGGGCATCCGGAGCTGCCGCCGGCGCTGCGCGCGGCCGGCCAGCCGGTGCTGATCGGCGGCTCGATGGGCACCGGCTCCTACGTGCTCGCCGGCACCGCCGCGTCCGAGGCGCACGCCTTCAGCTCCGCCTGCCACGGCGCCGGGCGCGCGATGAGCCGCCACCAGGCGCTGCGCACCTGGAAGGGAAGGAAAGTGGTGGACGACCTGGCGGCGCGCGGCATCGTGGTGAAGAGCCCGTCGATGCGCGGCATCGCCGAGGAGGCGCCCGAGGCCTACAAGGACGTCGCCGAAGTGGTCGATGCCGCCGACGCCGCCGGGCTCGCGCGCAAGGTGGCGCGCACCGAGCCGCTCGTCTGCATCAAGGGCTGAGGTGGCGGGCGAACCAGCCGGCCGCGAGGCGCGCCACCTCTTCCAGCGTGCCCGGCTCCTCGAACAGGTGCGTCGCGCCGGGCACCAGCACCAGCTCGCGCGTGCAATGGGTGAGCGCGTCGCGCGCCGCCTCGTTCAGCTCGATGACGCCGGCGTCCTCGCCGCCCACGATGAGCAGGGTGGGCGCCTCGACGCGCGCCAGCGTCTTGCCCCCGGTGAGGTCGGGCCGCCCGCCGCGCGACACTACCGCGCGCACGCTCTGCGGCATGGCCGCCGCGACACGCAGCGCCGATGCCGCGCCGGTGCTCGCGCCGAACAGGCCGACCGGCAGGCCGCGCGTCGCCTTCTCGCCGGCGAGGAAGCGCACCGCATGCGCCAGCCGCCCGGAGAGCAGCTCGATGTCGAAACGGTTGTCGCGCTCGAGATCCTCCTCCTCGGTGAGCAGGTCGAGCAGCAGCGTGGCAAGGCCTGCCTTGCGCAGCTCGGCCGCGACGAAGCGGTTACGCGGCGAATGGCGCCCGGAGCCGCTGCCGTGGGAGAAAGCCACCACGCCGCGCGGCGCTTGCGGCAGCGCCAGCACGCCCTCGAGCCGTGTCGTGCCCGCCGGGATGCGCACGTCCATGGCGCATTCTGCCGCCGCCGCGGCGGCGCCCTTTGATCTGGCTCAACCCCGCGGGACAGGCGCGCGGCACCATGAGGGCATGAACAAACCCATTCCCCAGGTCGGTGCGCCCGACCCCGAGCTGAACACCTCTCCCATCGTCGACGAATCCCAGCTGGACGAGAAGGCCGGCGCGCGCGACCTCGAGCTGGAGGAGGCGGTGTGCCACTTCAACAACGAGGAGTTCCCGCTCGGCACCTACGTGCAGAGCGGCGACGAGGTGCTGAAGTGCACCGGCCGCGGCGTCTGGGAGCGGCGGGGAGACAAGCACCCCTGACGCGCCCGCTCTGCTACGGCGCGTGCTGCTTCACGTCGCCGCGCTGCGTGCGCGCGTAATCCTCGAGCTGGCGGCGCGCGGCGTCGAAGGCGTCGCGCAGGGCGATCTGCAGGTCCTCATCGTGCTCGTGCGTGACGA
>DASUUN010000150.1:0-6562 GCA_036374055.1 Burkholderiales bacterium | reverse complement strand
GCTGACGCCGCTGGACGAGGCGCGGCGCGCCTTCGAGCGCGACTACCTGGTGCGCATCCTGAAGATCACCGGGGGCAACGTCACCAAGGCGGCGCGCCTGGCGGGGCGCAACCGCACCGAGTTCTACCGCCTCCTGGAACGGCATTCGCTTGAGCCCGGGATGTTCAAGGCCGCCTGAAAGCCCAGCGGCGCATGAAGCCGATGGCGGTGGCGAAGGCGAGCGCGAGCACGCCGACCGCGTAGAACGCCTCGACAATGCCGTAGCGATCGGCAAGGAAGCCCATGATGAGGGGCGTGCTCAGGTGCGAGAAGCTCCAGCCCATGCCGCCGAGGGCGAGCGCCGAGCCGCGCTCCTCGGGCTTGCTCGCCTCCGCGATGGTGATCTGAAAGTAAAGCGTCATCGCACCCGAGCCCAGCCCGACCACGAGCATCCACAGGCCGATCGGCGCCGCGTGATTGATCACCGGCGTCAGGCCTACGGCGGCGGCCACCGCGACCCCGCAGACCACCGGCCACAGCGTTTCGGGCCCGGTCCTCACGAAGCGCGCGGCGATCAGGCCCGCGGCAATTGCGCCCACGGCGCGCAATGCAACGAGGACCCCCGAGGTTTCCTCGCCGTAGCCGTACTGCGCGAGCAGCAGGGGATAGAAGGACATCGACAGCGAGAAGGGCAGCGCCGACAAATAGGCGCAAAGAATCGAGTAGTGGATGATGCGCTCGCGCAGCAGCGGCCCGTAGGCCCCCAGGACCTTGCGGCCCGGCGGCACCGCCTTGCGTGGCGAGGCCCGCGTGCCCAGCCCGGCCAGGAAAGCCAGCACGCCGATCGCCGCCATTACGCCGAAAGTCGCGTCGAAGCCGGTGGCCGCGAGCAGGAATCCGCACGCCCCGCCGCCGACGATCTGGCCGACGTTGGTGACGGCGTTCAGCCGCCCGAGCTGGATGCCGCGGCTGCCCGGCAGCTCGCTCGCCATCGCCCAGGTCGCCGGCCAGAAGGCCGCGCGCGATACGACCAGGCCGACCTGCCCTGCCATCAGCATCCAGAACCCTTCGGCCACGGTGAACCAAAGGGCCGAAACCACGATCACCCAGCACGACCCAAGCATGATGCGCCGGCCGCCGATACGGTCGGTGTATGCGCCGCCGACGAGGTTGAGCGCCGCCTGGGCGAGCACCGGCAGGGAAAACAGCGCGCCGATCTGCGCATTGGACAGGCCCTGGGAGGCGGCGTACAGCGGCACCACCAGCCAGGTCATGCCCAGGCCGAAGTTCCAGACGAGCGAAGCGAGGAAGAAGAAGGGGTGAGACAAGCCCGGATTATCGGTCTTGGGCCAGTAAGCCCGGCAGCGGGGTTTCGACTAAGCGGCATGCGCTCGCTCGCCCTCATCCTTTCGATGTGTTTTTTCGGCTCGGTCCAAGCGGTCGACTGCGCGGCCGAATCAGGCCCCCATACAGCGGCACTGGTCGAGCTCTATACCTCGCAGGGCTGCAGCAGTTGCCCGCCAGCCGACCGCTGGCTTTCCAGCCTCGGGGCCCGCGGCTACGCGCCGGGTCGGGTGGTGCCGATCGCGTTGCACGTGGATTATTGGGACTACATCGGCTGGAAGGACCCCTACGCGAAGCGCGAATTCTCCCTGCGGCAGCGCAAGCTCACCCAGCTGCAGCGCATGGCGCTGGTCTATACGCCGCAGGTGATGCTGCAAGGTCGCGATTTCCGCGCCTGGAGCGGTCCCGCCTTCGACGAGGCGGTCTCCCGGATCAATGCCCGACCCGCAGCCGCCAGCCTCAAGCTGCGGATCGCCGCGCTCGATGCCGCAGGCATGCGGGTCGGGGCGCGCGCCGAAGTGCACGACGCGGGGCATCGGGTCGACGCCGCGCTATATCTAGCGGCCTATGAGAACCGGCTCGAGAACCGTGTCACGGCGGGCGAGAACCGCGGCCGCACGCTGCGCCACGACTACGTCGTGCTGGAGTGGCAGGGGCCCCTTGGCCTGACTGCCGGGACGCTGCAGGTGGAACGCCTGCTGCCGCTGCTGCCCGGGGCAATGCCAACAAATTCCGGGGTGGTCGCCTTCGTGCAGAACCGGCGCACCGCCGAGGTGCTGCAGGCCCTCATGCTGCCCGCCTGCGAGTAAAGCGGGCCCGCTTCCCGATTTTCCTTTATATTCGGCGGCGTCTGCCCGGCCGGGGGGGTCGGGGGCCAAAGAGGAGCGTCCATGCAAGCGACGCAGATCCGGCAGAAGGATGGCGTCTTTTACTTCGTCAGCTACAGGGCCAAGGACCTGTTGGGGAAGGTACGCTTCATCAGCCGCTTTTACGGCGAAGGCGAGCAGATCGCCCCTGGGCGCGTGGCCCAGGACGACGACATCGCCCAGTTCATCGCCAAGATCGAGCGCAACGACCATGCGTTTCAGCGCTCCGTGTCGCGCGGCAAGGTGCGCCAGCTCAAGAACTTCTACGAGACCGCGGTCACGCAGCCGCCGATCCCCGGCACGGTGCTGCTGTTCACGTCCGAGCGGCTCACGTTTCGCCCCAGCGGCGATGGCGGCCAGGGCAGCATCAACGAGCCGAGCCAGAAGTTCCTGATCATCGACGGCCAGCACCGCCTCGCGGCGCTTCAGTTCTACCTGCACGACCGGCCCGACGACGCCGCCACGATCAACGTGCCCTGCATCATTTTCGACGGCCGCAGCGAGGACTTCGCGACCGAGATGTTCGTCATCATCAATTCGACGCCCACCCGGATCAACAAGAGCCATCTTGTCGACCTGTACGAGCATGTGTCCTTTGCCGCGCCCGACCGCAAGTTCGCCGCGCGCCTCGTGGAGAAGCTCTATAGCGAGGGCGACAGCCCGCTGCGCTACCGCATCAACCGCCTCGGCGGCCGCAGCCAGCGCGACAAGTGGGTGCTGCAGGCGGAGCTGTTCAACGAGCTGCACCGCTGGGTGCGCGGGCGCTGGCGCTCGATCCAGCTCGCTGGCGGCAGCTCCAAGGAAGTGCCGCGCTACTACGCGGTGATCCGCGATTTCTTCAAGGCAGCGCGCAGCGTGTTCGGCGAGGCGGTCTGGGGCAAGGACAACTACATGGTCACCAAACCGGTGACCATCAAGGCCATGGTGCGCGTATGCGCCGACCTCGCGCGCGACGACGCCGAGCCCGAAACCGGCCGGGTGGCGCGCTGGGAGCAGCGCCTTGCCCCGTGGTCCGACATGGCGCGCCAGTTCCGCGACGAGGGCTTCTACGAGCGCTTCCCGGCCAAGGGGGAGGTGGAGCGCGTCGCCCGGGTGCACCGCGACCTCGCGAAGGCTGCGGGCATCGAGATCGCCAAGAAGTCCTAGAGCGCTTTTTCTTCCCGCAGCCGGACGATCTGAGCCCCGCTGTAGCCCAGCTCGGCAAGGATCGCCGCGCTGTGTTCCCCGACGGCCGGGACCGGGCCCATGCGCGGCTCCATGCCGCTGATGTTGGCTGGCGGCTTAAGCGCATCGAGCTCGCCGGCAGGCGAGCCTACTTTTCCCCAGCGCCCCCGCGCCACGAGCTGGGGATGCTCCCAGAACTGCTGCATGCTGTTGAGGCGGGCGTTCGCGATGTCCGCCTCCTCGAGCCTTTCGATGACCTCCGCGGTCGACATCCCGGAGAAGGTCTTCTCGATTTCCGCGTGCATGACCCCGCGGTTCTGCTGCCGTGCGGGGCTGGACGAGAAGCGTGGATCGCCCGCCAGGCCGGGGTTTCGCAGCACCTGGTCGCAGAAGCGCGCGAATTCGCGCTCGTTCTGCACGCTGAGAAACACCGTGCCGCCGTCGCCCGCCCGAAACGGCCCGTAGGGCACGATGGTGGCGTGGTGCGCCCCGGAGCGCGGCGGCGCCGAGCCGCCGTAGGCGGTAAAGTAGGCTGGGAAACCCATCCATTCGCCCAGGGCCTCGAACATGGTGATGTCCAGGGTGGCCCCTTCGCCGGTGCGCTCGCGCCGCAGCAGGGCGGCGAGGATCGACGAATAGGCGTACATCCCGGCCGCTATGTCGGCCACCGGAATTCCGGCCTTGGCGGGCTCCGCCGGGGTGCCGGTGACCGACAGCAGCCCGGCCTCGCACTGCACCAGCAGGTCGTACGCCTTCTTCTCCGCGTAGGGGCCGGCGGGCCCGTAGCCCGAAATGCCGCACCAGATGAGTCTCGGAAACCGGCTTCTCAATTCCGCGGCGCCGAGCCCCAGCCGGTCCACGGCGCCCGGCGCCAGGTTCTGCAGAAAGACATCGGCTTTGCCAAGAAGCTTCTCCAGGATCTCCCCGGCGCGCGGGTGCTTGACGTCGAGCGCGAGGCTCTCTTTCGAGCGGTTGGTCCAGACGAAATGCGACGACAGGCCTTTCACCGTGCGGTCGTAGGCGCGCGCCGCGTCGCCGCCGCCGGGTCGCTCGACCTTGATCACGCGAGCGCCCATCTCGGCGAGCTGGCGCGTGGCGAAAGGACCGGCAATGACCTGCTCGAGCGCCACCACCGTGATGCCGTCGAGCGGCCTCATGTGAACCGCACCGTGAGGCCAGGCATCGAAATGCCCGCGATCTCGGTATGCCAGGTCTCCCCGGGAGCCACCGGATGGGCATCGGTCAGCGTCCCGGTGGTGACGATCTCGCCCGCGGCGAGGGGCGGTGCGTCGGCCTGGCTTCGAAGCAGCTCGACCAGGTGGCCAAGGGCCACAAGAGGGCTGCCCAGTACATTCCTGCCCGAGCCGCGGTCGACCACGGTAGCGCCCCGCCTCAGGACGAGATGCGCGCCAGCCAGCGCCTGCGCCTCGGGAACGGCGACCGGCGTTCCGACGATCAGCAGGCCGTGCAGCCCGTTCGCCGCCGTCGAGTGGGCCAGGGAGGTTTTCCAGCCCGGCTGGTCGCATTGCACGATCTCGATCGAATGCGCCATCCAGTCCAGGCAGGCGAGCAGTGCTTCCGTGTCCGCGCTGCGCGGAACCGCCTTGAGCTTGAAGCAGATCTCCGGCTCGATGCGCGGCTGGGCAAGGCCTTCGAGGCCTACCGAGCAGGCGTCCTGCGTCGCCACGTGCAGCGTGCGGTCGAACACGGTTCCCCAAATGGGCTGGTGTACGCCGTAGCGCGGCCAGATGCTGCGGTTGGTAAAGCCGATCTTGCGGCCCGCGGCGCGCCAGCCCTCGCGCAAGCGTTCCTGCCGGTAGCGCAGCGCGGCTGCATAGCCTTCGACGGAGCCCTCCATGCGCCGATTCTAGCGGCTGGTTGCGGGCAGTCTCCGGGCGTGCGAAATTAGCTTCAATGGACCCGGCGCTGCTGTGGGCGGTCATCGGACTGGTGCTCGTGATCGTCGAGCTGCTGACGGGCACTTTCTATCTCCTGATGCTCGGCGTGGCGGCCTTCGGCGCCGCCGGCGCCGCCTGGCTGGGCTACGACTTCGCGGTGCAGTCGATCGTCGCCTCCGTGGTTGCCGCGGTCGGCTGCTACGGCGTGCACGTGTATCGGGACAGGAACAAGGCCGAGCAGATGCCGCCGATCGACGCCGGCATGCCGGCCAGCTTCGAGAGCTGGGTCGACGTCGGCGCGCGCCTCGCACGCGTGCGCTACCGCGGGGCGAGCTGGGATGCCCGGGTGGAAGGCGCCGAGGCGCTCGAGCCGGGCGCCACGGTGTACGTGTTGGCGGCGGACGGAAATACGCTGAAAGTTGCGAAACACCGGCCCTAGGGGAGGGGGAACAACATGTTCTGGAAGCTTGCGGTCGTAATCGGCCTGACTATCGTCGCTGCGGTGGTGCCGCCGCTTTCGCCTTTCTGGCCCTGGGTCCTGGTGATCGGCGTGTTCGTCGCCTTCGTGATCGAGGGGGTGCGCATCGTGCCGCAGCAGAGCGCCTGGGTGGTTGAGCGCCTCGGGCGCTTCCATGGCACCTTGGAGCCGGGCCTCAACCTCATCATCCCGTTTCTGGACCGCGTCGCCTACGTGCATTCCCTGAAGGAGGTGCCGCTCGACGTGCCCGAGCAGGTGTGCATCACCAAGGACAACACGCAGCTCGGCGTGGACGGGATCCTGTACTACCAGGTCACCGACCCGCGGCTCGCCTCCTACGGCTCTTCGAACTACGTGGTGGCGATCACGCAGCTCGCCCAGACCACGCTCAGAAGCGAGATCGGCAAGATGGAGCTCGACAAGACCTTCGAGTCGCGCGACGACATCAACCGGCAGATCGTCTCGGTGCTGGACGAAGCCGGGCGCAACTGGGGCATCAAGGTGCTGCGCTACGAGATCAAGAGCCTGACGCCGCCCGAGACGATCCTGCGTGCCATGCAGGCGCAGATCACCGCCGAGCGCGAGAAGCGCGCGCTCATCGCCAAGTCCGAGGGCCAGCGGCAGGAGGAAATCAACCTTGCCGACGGCGAGAAGCAGGCCGCGGTGCTGCGCTCCGAGGGCGAAAAGCAGGCGGCGATCAACAAGGCGCAAGGCGACGCCACCGCGATCCGCGTGATTGCCGAGGCGACGGCGGCCGGGGTGCGCGCCGTGGCCGACGCGATCGGCGACAAGGGGGGCATGGAGGCGGCGAACCTCAAGGTGGCGCAGCAGTA
>DASUUN010000149.1:0-13066 GCA_036374055.1 Burkholderiales bacterium | reverse complement strand
CATCTGCGGCTTCGGCGAGACCGGCATGCTGGTCGGGCGCGCGCTGGACGCCACCGGCCGGCGCTTCGCGCTGGTCGACATCGACCCGCTGCGCGTGGAGGAGGCCGAGCTGCTGGACCTGGTGCAGGACCCGCCGGCGCTCGCCGGCGACGCGAAGCTGCCCGAGAACCTGGTGGCCGCGGGGCTCGCCCGGCCCGAGTGCCGCGGCGTGCTCGCGCTCACCAACGACGACCAGGCGAACCTCGCGGTGGCGATGGCGGTGCGGCTGCTCCATCCGGCCGTCCCGGTGCTCGCGCGCGCCATGAGCCGCGAGACCGCCGCCAACATGGCGTCCTTCGGCACCGACCACATCCTCAACCCGTTCGCCAAGTTCGGCGGCTACCTCGCGCTCGCCATCGCCTCGCCCGGCAGCTACCGCCTGCTTTCCTGGCTCACCGGGCTGCCCGGCACCACGCTCGAGCCCGAGACCGCGCCGCCGCGCGGGCATTGGGTGGTGTGCGGCTACGGCCGCTTCGGGCGCGAGGTGGTGGCGGCCTTCCGCGAGCACGACATGGACGTGACCATCGTCGAGAGCTCGGGCACGGAAGCGCCCACGCTGAAGGAGGCAGGCATAGAGCGCTCGGTGGGCATCGTCGCCGGCACCGACGACGACATCTCGAACCTGTCGATCGCGGTCACCGCGCGCGAGCTCAATCCGCAGCTGTTCACCATCCTGCGCCAGAACCTGCGCGCCAACCACGCGCTGTTCGATGCGTTCAGCGCCGACATCACCATGGTGTCGAGCGAGATCGTGGCCAACGAGTGCCTCGCCCTGGTCCAGACGCCGCTGCTCGGGCGCTTCCTGCAGGTCGTGCGCACCGAGTCCGACGCCTGGGCCGATGGCGTGATCGCGCGCCTGCGGGCCCGCATGGGCGAGGCGGCGCCGGAGATCTGGAGCGTGCTCCTGAGCACGGGCGGCGCCTATGCCCTGCACCGCGCCCTGTTCTTCGAAGGCGCGCGCATCGCCCTCGCCGACCTGTACCGCGACCCGCGCGAGCGCGAGCGGCGCCTCGCCTGCGAGGCGCTCTACCTCGCCCGCGGCTCGGAGTCGTTCGTCCTGCCGCCCGAGGACTTCATCCTGCAGGCCGGCGACCGGGTCCTGTTCGCCGGCACGCCCGAGGCGCGCGAGGCGCAGTGGCCGATGCTGCGCAACGTCAACGTGCGCGACTATGTCCTCACCGGGGTGGAGGCGCCGGGCGGCTGGATCTGGCAGAGGCTGCGCGCACGGCGCACTTAGTTCGTCGCAAGGGCGGGCCGCGCGGTACCATCGGCCATGCCAGAAACGAAGCGCAACCCGGTTCTCAGGATGGTCGCCACCGCCTTCGCCGTGATCAAGCGCACCGGCTCGCCCGCGCCCCGCGCGAAGCCCGTGACCGCGGCCTGGAGCGCGCAGCTCCTGAAGCAGCTCGAGTGGCGCCGCTTCGAGGAGCTGTGCGCGGCCTGCTTCGAGATGGAAGGCTACGCCGCGCGCATCGCCCGCACCGGGGCCGACGGGGTGGTGGACATCCACCTTTGCGCGGCGGGCGCCGACAAGCCTTCGATCCTGGTCCAGTGCAAGGCCTGGGACGCCTACCGCGTAGGCATCGAGCCGGTGCGCCGCGTGCGCGTGGCGATGACCGCGTCGCGCATCGGCGAGGGGATGCTGGTGAGCTCCGGGCGCTTCACGCCCGAAGCCGCCGACTACGCCGGCAAGAATTCCATACGGCTGATCGACGGCACGGCATTTCTCGCGCGCCTCGCCGCGCTGCCGCCGGAGAAGTCGCTCGCCCTGCTGAAGTTCGCCACGCAGGGCGACTACCTCACGCCCACCTGCCCTTGCTGCTCCGTCAAGATGGTGTCGCGCAAAAGCACGCGGCAGGGCCGCAAGTTCTGGGGATGCCGCAACTACCCCCAGTGCAAGCAGACCCTGCCGGCGGTGATGACGCCTTAAGTCAGGACGTCTTAGTTGCGGCTCGACCGAGAGCCGTCGTATTTGCCGCTCGATTGGTTGCGGTGCTTGTTGTTCTCCCAGCCCTTGTGCCAGCCCTTGTTGCCGCGCTTGCGGTCGTCGTCGTCATCGTCGCTGTAGCGCGAGCTGCCACCGCTCGAGGCGCGGCGATCGTCGTCGCGGTCGCGCCTGGAGTACCGGTCGTCGTCGCCGCTGCGGTTGCGCCTGTAGTCGCCGTATTGCCGGTTCTGCTCGTTGCTCGCGTCGCCGCGGCCGGTCTGGCTCGACTGGTTGCCGGTGCCCGACTGCTGGCTCTGCTGGTTGCCGCTGCCGACCGCGCTCTGGTTCTGCTCGCCGCTCTGCACGGTGTTGCCGGCGGTGTTCCCCGAGCCCGACTGCGTGTTCGACTGGTTCTGCTCGCCGCTTTGCGTCGTGGTCTGGTTGTCGCTGCCGTAGACCTGCGTGCTCTGGTTTCCTTCGCCGATCTGCTGGCTGTTCTGCACGCCGCGCTGCTCCACGGTGACGTCGCCGGTCTGCGGCACCTTCGGCGTTTGCACGTTCACCTGCGCAAGCGCGACCTGCGTGAACGCAACTGCAATGGCGCCCGCGAGGGCGGTGGGTACGAGTTTCATGCACTGTCTCCTGTTGATTTACAAAGCCCCGCGTTTAGCGCGAGCCGCCGTCGTACTTGCCGCTCGATTGGTCGCGGTGCTTGTTCTTCTCCCAGCCTTTGTGCCAGCCCTGGTTGCCTTGCTCCGATTTGTTGCCGCTCCCGTACTGCTGGCTCTGCTGGTTGCCGCTGCCGACCGCGCTCTGGTTCTGCTCGCCGCTTTGCACGGTGTTGCCGGCGGTGTTCCCCGAGCCCGACTGCGTGTTCGACTGGTTCTGCTCGCCGCTTTGCGTCGTGGCCTGGTTTTCGTTGCCGTACACCTGGGTGCTCTGGTTGCCTTCACCGATCTGGCTGCTGTTCTGCGTGCCGCGCTGCTGGATCACGGTCGCGCCCGCCTGGTCGGGCTGCGCGGCGGCGATCTGGCTGAACGACACGGCCAACAGGCCGGACATGACTGCCGGTAGAACTTTCCTCACGTGGATCTCCTGTTATGTACACGAGGCCCGCTTGCGCGGGACGTGCCCCTTCCTTCGCAACACCCATTCCACCCCTCGCGGTAGGGTTTTTTCACCATTCGAAATCGGGTTTAAAGTTCGCGGATGTCGACGTCCTTCGATGCCCTGATCATCGGTACCGGCCAGGCCGGGCCGGCGCTGGCGGCGCGCCTGGCGGGCGCCGGGATGAAAGTCGCCGTGGTCGAGCGCCACAAGTTCGGCGGCACCTGCGTGAACGACGGCTGCACGCCGACGAAAGCGATGGTGGCGAGCGCGTATGCCGCGCACCTGGCGCGCCGCGCGGGCGACTACGGCGTGGTGCTGGGCGCCGAGCCGCGCGTGGACATGCAGCGCGTAAAGGCGCGCAAGGACGGAATCGTGCGCAAGTCGAGCCAGGGCGTGGAGAAGTGGATGGAGGGCTTGAAGGGCGGCAAGGTGTACCGCGGACATGCGCGGTTCACCGGGAAGAAAACCGTGGCGGTCAACGGCGAAACGCTGACTGCCGGGAAGATCTTCATCGACGTCGGCGGCCGGCCCATGGTGCCCAAGATGCCCGGGATCGACACGGTGCCTTACCTCACCAACGTGACGATGATGGACCTCGATGTCGTGCCGGAGCACCTGATCGTCGTGGGCGGCAGCTACATCGGCCTGGAGTTCGGGCAGATGTTCCGGCGCTTCGGCTCGCGCGTCACGGTGGTGGAGATGGGCCCGCGGCTGGTGGGGCGCGAGGACGAGGACGTGTCGCGCGAGATCGAAAGGTTCCTCCGCGACGAAGGGATCGAGGTGCGGCTCAGCGCCGAATGCCTGAGCGTGCAGAAGGAAGCGCAGGGAATGTCGGTCGGGCTGGACTGCAAGGACGGCGCGCCGCGCGAGCACGGCACGCACCTGCTGCTCGCGGTCGGGCGCGTGCCCAACACCGACGAGCTCGGCCTGGAGGCGGCCGGCATCGAGACCGACAAGCGCGGCTACATCGAGGTGGACGAGGCCCTGCGCACCTCAAACCCGGACGTCTGGGCGCTGGGCGACTGCAACGGCAAGGGCGCCTTCACCCACACCGCCTACAACGACTACGAGATCGTCGCCGACAACCTGCTGTCGGACGCCGGGCGCAAGTACACCGACCGCATCCCGGTATACGCGCTCTACACCGACCCGCCGCTCGGGCGGGTGGGGATGGGAGAGGCGGAGATCCGCAAGGCCGGCCTGAAGGCGCTGGTGGGCAAGCGCCCGATGACGCGCGTGGCGCGCGCCGTGGAGAAAGGCGAGACGCAGGGCTTCCTGAAGATCCACGTCGAGGAATCGAGCCGGCGCATCCTCGGCGCGAGCCTGCTCGGCACCGGGGCCGACGAGGCGGTCCACTCGCTGATCGACGCGGTGTACGGGAAGCTCCCGTACACCGCGTTTCAGCGCCATGTGCGCATTCACCCCAACGTCAGCGAGCTGCTGCCCACCGTGCTGGAGGATTTGAAGCCGCTGTAGTTGCGTTACTTCCCGACCTTGAGCTCGTTCTTGACGCGCTTCACGCCTTCGACCTTCGAGGCCACCTGGGCGGCCTTGAGGCGCTCGGCGCGGGTCTTGACCACGCCGGTGAGCTCCACCACGCCGTCGTCGGTCGACACGCTGATGTCCATCACCTTGAGCGAGGGCTCGCTGTAGATCGCCCTTTTCACCTTGGCCGTGGTGGAGGCCTCGTCGAAGAAGCCGCCGGTGCTGGCGCAGCCGGCCAGGCCGAGGAGCGAGGCGGCGAGGAAAAGCGCTTTCAGGGTTTTCATGGGTCCAACCTCCCTTGTTAGTAGAGATGCCGCGTCAGGATTGCAGTCCCGGACGCCACCCGGGTAGGAACAATTGCTTAGAATCGCGCCAATGAAGCCCGCCTACGACCCCGCCGCCACATTCGACCTGGACGTCACCGAGCAGGAATTCCGCCGCACCGCGCGCCGCCGCACGCTGATGGCGCGCATCTACCGGCCCAAGGGCGCGGGCCCCTTCCCCGCGCTGCTCGACCTGCACGGCGGCGCCTGGAACAACAAGGGCCGCCTGGCCAACGAGACCATGGACCGCGCGGTGGCTTCCAGCGGCGTGCTGGTGGTGGCGATCGACATGACGCTCGCGCCCGAGGCGCCCTATCCGGCGTCGGTGCAGGACGCGAACTACGGCGTGCGCTGGGTGAAATCGCGGGCGACCCCTTGGGGCGGCGACCCGTCGACCCTCGGCATCCTGGGAAGCTCCACCGGCGGCCACATCGCCCTGCTGGTCGGCATGCGCCCGCGCGACCCACGCTACAGCTCGATCCCGCTCACCGGCGGCTCGAGCATCGACGCCGCGGTCGCCTACGTCGCCACGCGCTCGCCGATCAGCGATCCGTACGCGCGCTTCCTGCAGGCCGAGAAGATGAAGCGCGAGCCCATGGTGCAGAACACCAAGAAGTGGTTCGTGCCCTGGGAGACCATCCACGAGGCGAACCCGCAGGAGATCCTCGACCGGCGCGAGAAGGCGAGCCTGCCGCCGCTGCTCATCATGCAGGGCGCGCTCGACGACAACGTGCTGCCCGCCTTCCAGGAGAAGTTCGCCGCGTCCTACCGCGCCGCCGGCGGCGAGTGCCAGCTCGAGGTGTTCGAGGGCTGCGAGCACCTGTGGATCGACACCCCGGGGCCCCAGACCGACCGCGCGCACGCCATGGTGAAGGCCTTCATCGCCCGCCACCTGCGCAGTTTGCAGCGCGCCGCCTAAGCACGATGCCGCTTCCCGCGACGCGCCGCATCACGGTGGTCGCGCAGGACCCGAGCGTGCGGCGCGCCGACGGGCGCGTGCTGATGGCGAGCATCGAGGTCCCGGCCGAGGACCTGCTGCCCGGCCCGATCGGCTACCGCGTGCAGGTGGTGGACTACGACGCGAGCACCGGGCGCTACGGCGGCGCGCACGCGCTTCCCGCCTCGGCCGACGAAGAGCCCGCCGCCTGGGCCGAGGGCAGCCCGGCAATCGTCGGCGACCGGCGCTTCCACGCGCAGAACGTCTACGCCCTGGTGATGAAGACGCTGGCGCGCTTCGAGTTCGCGCTCGGCCGGCGCGTGGGCTGGTCTTTCAAGGTGCACCAGCTCAAGGTGGCGCCCAACGGCCTGATGGACGCCAACGCCTTCTACAGCCGCCAGGACGAGGGGCTGGTGTTCGGCTACTTCCCGGGGCGCGGCGGCAGGACGGTGTACACCTGCCTGTCGCACGACATCGTGGTGCACGAGACCACGCACGCGCTGCTCGACGCGCTGCGCGAGCGCTACCTGCTGCCCTCCGGCCCGGACCAGGCCGCGTTCCACGAGGGCTACGCCGACGTAATCGCGCTGCTCTCGGTGTTCTCGCAGGTGGAGCTGGTGGCCGAGCTCCTGCGCCGCGGCGCGGGCGGCGGCGCGGACTTCATCGCCGAGCGCTTCGTGGCTGCCGACGCGCTGCGCAAGAGCGCGCTGTTCGGCCTCGCCGAGGAGATGGGCGACGAGATGCACGCGGTGCGCGGCGACGCGCTGCGGCGCAGCGCCGAGATCCGCCCGGGGCCGGCGTGGCTCAAGGACCCGGAGTTCCTCGAGCCGCACCGGCGCGGCGAGATCCTGGTGGCGGCGGTGATGAACGGCTTCATCGAGGCGTGGACGGGGCGCCTGCGCGCGGCCAAGCCGCCGGAGCAGCGCCGGCACGCCCTGCGCCGCGTGGCGGAGGAAGGCGCGGACATCGCCGGCACGCTCGCCACGCTGTGGATCCGCGCGCTCGACTACATGCCGCCGGTGCACCTCACCTTCGGCGACGCGCTCTCCGCCGCGGTCACCGCCGACCTCGAGGCGCGGCCCGACGACAGCCGCTTCGAGCTGCGCCGGCACATGCTCGCCTCGTTCAAGGCGTACGGCATCGCGCCGGCCTCCACGCGGACCGACGCCCCGGGCGCCTGGCGCCACGAGCCGGCGAAAATGAGCTACGAGCGCGTGCGCTTCGAGCCGATGCGCACCGACAAGGACGAGGTGTTCCGCTTCCTGTGGGAGAACCGCAAGGCGCTCAACCTGCGCGAGGGGGCGTACACCGAGGTGTTCTCGGTGCGCCCGTGCCTGCGCGTGGGCGTCGACGGCTTCACGCTGCGCGAGACCGTGGCCGAGTACTACCAGGTGGCGCGCCTCACCCCCGCCGAGCTCGCGCAGAAGAAGATCAAGCTGCCGCGCGAATACGTGCAGTTGCTTTCTCGAAAAGCTATTTCCGACGAGGAGGAGGAGGGAAACCAAGGCCCCGCCACGCCGGTGTACGGCGGCGGCGTGCTGATCTTCGACGAGTACGGCAAGCTCAAGTACCACGTGCACAACGACGTCTTCGGCAGCCGCCAGAGCGCGCGCCTGCAGTACCTGTGGGACATCGGCCACCTGCGCGCGGCAGGCGAGGCGACGCGCTTCACGCCCGAGGGCCTGGCGGCGATCCACCGGCAGCGCGCCATCGGCGCGCGCCGCTTTCCGGCCGAGGGCTGGTGACGCATGGCGAGCGCGCCCATTTCCGTGGAGATCCGCGCCTACCAGATGGGCTTCGGCGACTGCTTCCTGCTGTCGTTCGTGTACCCGCAGGACAGGAAGCGCCACGTGCTCATCGACTTCGGCACTACCGCGCTGCCCAGGCGCGGCTCGAAGACGGTGAAGCCTTCCGAGCACCTGCCGCGCATCGCCGAGCACATCAAGGGCGTGTGCGGCGGCCAGCTCACCGCGGTGATCGCCACGCACCGCCACGCCGACCACATCAGCGGCTTCGCCACCGACGGCAGGAGCGGCGGCGCGGGCAAGGTCATCGCCGCCTGCAAGCCCAAGGTGGTGCTGCAGCCCTGGACCGAGGACCCGGACGCGGCGCGCGACGCGCGCACCGCCACGCGCGACTCGAGCCGCTCGCCCAGGAGCTACCTCGCCAGCCTGGAAGCCATGCACAGCCTCGCGGGCCACGCGCTCGCCCTGGCGCTCGATCCGCCGAAAAGCATGAGCGCCTCGGTGGCGAAGCAGCTCGCCTTCCTGGGCGAGGACAACCTGCGCAACCGCTCCGCGGTCGATAACCTGATGGCCATGGGCCGGCGCCGCGGCGCGAAAGCGGTCTGGGCGCATCACGGCTCGAACACCGGGCTGCAGCGCCTGCTTCCGGGCGTGAAGGTGCGCGTGCTCGGCCCGCCCACGCTCGCGCAGACCGAGAAGATCCGCAAGATGCGCTCGAGCGACCCGGACGAGTTCTGGCAGCTCCTGGGCAGCGCGCGCGGCCTGCGCGGCATGGGCGTCGCCGAGGTGCGCCGCGGCGGCGCGGCGGCGGCCGGCAAGACCGTGCCGGTGGAAGCGCGCTGGTTCCGCGACCGCATCGCCGACCTCTCGGCCCAGCAGCTCCTCGAGATCGTGCGCGTGCTCGACGACCAGATGAACAACACCAGCCTCATCCTGCTGTTCGAGGTCGGGAAGAAGAAGCTCCTTTTCCCCGGCGACGCGCAGATCGAGAACTGGAGCTGGGCGCTGCAGGACGCGCCCGACGCCGCCAGGACGCGCAAGCTCCTCGCCCAGGTGGACTTCTACAAGGTCGGCCACCACGGCAGCCGCAACGCCACGCCGCGGCAGCTCTTGTGGGAGAACTTCGCCAAGCGCGGCGCCGTCGCCGAGCGCATGAAGACCGCGCTGTCCACCCTCAAGGGCAAGCACGGCACCAAGTCGAGGAAGACCGAGGTGCCGCGCACCACGCTCCTCGACGCCCTGGAGCGCGAGACGCAGCTCCTCAACACCGAAGAGATCTCGCTGGCCGCCGGCAGCGAGCCCTTCGATCTGCACACCATCGACCTGTAGTCCGGCCGCCTAATGGCGCGATGCTTGCGTCGGGCCTTGCTCCACCTCCCAACACTCCACAGGAGACTGCAATGGCCGTGACCAAAACCTATGACCGCCCGGACGTGGCGACCGGCGCGCGCGCGCGCACCTTCAACGTCGTCGACTGGATCGCGATGGTCCTGCTCATCGTCGGCGGCATCAACTGGGGCCTGGTCGGCCTGTTCCAGTTCGACCTGGTGGCCGCGATCTTCGGCGGCCAGGACGCCCTGCTCTCGCGCATCGTCTACATCCTGGTCGGCCTCGCGGCGCTCTACAGCATCTACACCGCGATGAAAGTGAACAGCCGCACCGCTTAGCCCGCCTTTCTCAGGGTGCGGGCCCGCCACGCGGCCGCACCTGCCACCACCCCGCAGCCCGCCGCGATGACGAAGGCCACCGTGTAGGTCCCGCTCGCGTCGTACATCGTCCCGGCGAACCACGGCCCGGTCGCGCTGCCCACGGCGGTGCCCATCAGCCCCACCCCGACGATGGAGCCGAAGTGCGGGCCGCTGAAGCGGTCGGCCATCATGGCGGGGGTGATGGCCGCGGTGACCGAGTAGCCCACGCCGAGCAGCACCGCGTAGCCGTAGGCGCCCCAGCGCGTGGGCGCGGCGCCCAGCCCGAGCAGCACGAAAGTGCTCGCCACGAGGATCGCGATTCCCGCGACGTACACGATCTCGCGCTCCACCCGGTCCGAGAGCCAGCCGCCGCCGGTCTTGCCGACGATGCTCGCGAGGCCCACCACGCCCACCACCGACGCCGCGACGATCGCCGCGAGCCCGTGATCGACGAGGTAGGCCACCTGGTGCACGTGCAGCGTCTGCGAGCACACGTTGCCGAAGAAGTACGCCGCCATCAGCAGCCAGAACGGCTGCGTGCGCATCGCCTCGCGCAAATTCATGGAATGCAGCGCGGACCGGCGCTCGGGGTCAGAGCCCGACTTTGGTTGGTTTTGCCTTGCCGGGCTCTGACCCCGACTTTTCCCCCGCCTCCTCATCAACCAAAGCGACGAAGGCACGATCCACACCACGCTCATCACCCCCAGCACCCGGAATGCCGTGCGCCAGCCGAAGGCGTCGATGAGAAGCTGCGTGAGCGGCACCACGAGCAGCATCCCCACGCCCACGCCGGAGCTGATGATGCCGATGGACAGCCCCAGGCGCTCCGGGAACTCGCGCTGCACGTGCACCAGCGCCGGCACCCAGCCGGCCGCCGCCACCGATACGGCCGTGAGCACGCCGAAAGCGAGGTAGAGCTGCAGCGGCGAATCGATCAAGCTGTCGGCGGCGAGCGCGAGGCCCATCGCCAGCCCGCCGCCGGCCATCACGCGCAGCGGCCGGAAGCGCGCGCACAGCGCGCCGATCACCGGGTTCACCCCGCCGTGGACCAGCGTGAACACCGAGAAGGCCCCGGCGAGCACGGAGCGGCTCCAGCCGAAATCCGCGAGCAGCGCCACCAGGAACACGCTGTAGGCGTACCAGATGCCGTAGGCGAGCGCGAGCGTAAGCGCGATCACGCCGAGGGCTGCGGCGCGCCCGGTGAGGCTCAAGAGGCGAAAGTCGGGGACAGAGCCCCGATTATTTCAGATTCGCGTCAGGCCCGAGAGGGCCGGTTCTGCACGCGCAGGCCGTTGCGGACCGCCGACACGCCGGACACCCCGCGCGCGAGATCGCCCGCCTTCAGGATGTCGTCGAGGGAGCGCACGAAGCCGGTGAGGTTCACCACGCCGCTCTGCGTCTCGACCCGGATGTGCATGGTTCTCAGGAACGGGTCGCGCGCGAGCACGCTCTCCACCCGCGTGGTGATCGAGGCATCGACCGAGGCGGGCTTGACCTGCGCGAGGGCGCCGCCGAGCGCAAGCATTCCGGCCAACAGCAGCGCCAAGCCTTTCACGAGAGCCGCTTGGGCGACGGCTGGCGCCGGCGCATCGGGCGGAAGTACCCCGCCGACAGCCGATCCACCATCGCGACGTAATTGGAGAATGCCCGCGGGGCCAGGCCGTCGGCCTGCATCGCGGCGGTGCGGCCGGTCTTGACGGCGGTGCGGTGTCTCACAGTCCTTCTCCTTGAGCCTGCCAGTGTCGCCAAACCGGGGAACCGCGTCTGTGCGTGGGCGCACAGAGCGAACGCATCAGTCCGGCATGGCGAAGAGCGAATAGACGAGCGACGCGGCGAACGCGAGCGCCCACCACGCCAGCAGCCCCGTGAAGAGGCCCAGCGCGCCGCCGAAGGTCAGGAAACCCGAGAACGTCACGCCCAGGACGGCGTAGGCCAGCAAGGCGAGCAGCGCCCCGACCGGCAGCAACAGCATGCTCGCGACGATCCCCGCCATGACCAGCGTGTGGTGCAGGCGCATCGTCAGGCGCCTAGCTCGCCACGACGCGCGCGACGAAGGCGATCAGCTCCTCCTCGACGAGCTGCCTGGTCACCTTGTCGATCGTGAACGCGTCCTTCCCTCCGGCGAGCCCGCCCTGCGCCTGCGGCTCGCCCGAATGGATCCACACCGTCTTGTTGTAGTGCCGGGTGCTGATCGTCAGCGAGCGCTGGTCCTCGTGCAGCGGCGCCTTGGTGCCCGAGGGCACCACGCGCAGCGTGATTCCCGCCTCGGCGATGCGGCCTTCGTTTCCGCCGACGAACTCCTGCTCCGAGATGCTGTAGCGGTGCCCGCGCTCCTCCAGCATCGCCCCCGCCGTCTCGAACACCGGCCGGATCACGCTGCGCCGCAGCTCGGCGAAATCAGTGAGGAAGCGCGCTTCCTCTTCCTTCGTGCGCTGCTCGCGCTCCAGGTCCCCGCGCCGGCGCGCGTCGTACACGTCCAGCAGCTTCGTCAATGCTTCCTGCATGTGGTCGGCCATGGACCATTGTCCGCTCAATCTAGACGATGCGCTCGCCGAATTTGGCGAGCGCGCGCGGCGAGAGCGTCAGGCCCAGTCCCGGTTCCTGGTTGAGCTTCAGCGTGCCCTTGCGGATCGCGGGCGGATTCTCGAAGAGCTCCGCCTGCAGCGGATCGCGCTCCGGATCGGTAAAAGCTTCCACGATGCAGCCCGCGGGGCTGGAGGCCACGATGTGCGCGTGCAGGAAGCAGTCGTGGTGAGGCGCGACCTGCACGTGGTTCAGCTCGCACAGCGCCGCGAGCTTGCGGCCCTCGGTGAAGCCGCCCATCAGCGTGCAGTCGAACTGCAGGATGCGGATCGCCTGCTCTTCCAGCAGCGCGCGGCAGGCGTAGCTCGTGAGCTCGCTCTCGCCCGCGGAAAGCGGGATGCGCGTGGTCTGCGCGAGCAGCTTCAGCATGCGCCGGTCGTCCTCCCAGCGCACCGGCTCCTCGAGCCAGCGCGGGTTGAGCGGCTCGAGCAGGCGCGCCGCCTCGATCGCCGTGTCGAGGTCCCAGGCGCGGTTCGGATCCACCATGAAGTCGCACCCGGCGCCGATCACCTCGCGCATCACGCCCAGGCGCTCGATGTCCTCGGCGAGCGGAATGCCGCCCGCCTTGGCCTTGAATCCCGTATGCCCCTGGTCGACGAGCCGCTGCACCTCGTCGCGCAGCTCGGCGTTGTCCTTGTTGTCGCGGTAGTAGCCGCAGGTCACGTACGCCGGCACTTCGTCGCGAAAGCCGCCGAACAGGCGATACAGCGGCAGCCCCGCGCGCTTGCCGACGATGTCCCAGGCAGCGATGTCCACCGCCGCCGACACCCGGATCACCGCTTCCCGCGACCAGCCCTTGCTGCTGGCCGCCTTGCTCGTGGTGAGCTCGAAGAGCTTCCGGTAGAGCCGCTCCGGCGCGGTCGGATCCTCGCCCACCACCAGGTCGAAGATCCCGCCCTTCACCGCCTTCAGCACGTAGTCGATCTGCGTGTAGCTCGTCGCCAGGCCGAAGCCGTCGATGCCTTCGTCGGTATACAGGCGCACCAGCAGCTCGTTCGCCGTCGGCACGATGAAATGGCTGGTCCAGTGCGGCCGCGCCGGCGCCGGCGCGCGCAGCGCGTACGCTTCCACGCGAGTGATCTTCACGGCATGCTCCTCGTCGGATGTCGGTAGGGTTCGAAGGCGTTGGGGTCGCGGGTGAGAAGGCTCATCAGCTTCGGATGGACGAAGAGCTTCTCCTTGCCCACCGCCTGCTCGCGCAGCACGCCGGCGGCGGCGAGCGCCTTCAG
>DASUUN010000148.1:0-8095 GCA_036374055.1 Burkholderiales bacterium | reverse complement strand
GGCTGCCACACCACCGCCATGTCGATTTCCTTGCCCTGCAGCGCCTTCAGGTAGTTCGCGCCGCCGCCCACGATGTTGACGATCTTGAGCTGGTTGTACTTGAGGCCGTTCTCCTGCACCGAGGCGGCGAACTTGAGCCAGGAGATGGAGCCCGCGCCGACGCCGATGCGCTTCTGCGACAGCGTCTTCCAGGCCTTGATGTCCTCGCCCTTGCGCACGATCAGGCAGTCGTTGCCCGAGCCCACGCCGGCCACGCCCACCAGGCTCTTGTTGCCCGCGCCGAGCGCGAGCGAGATGTCCTGCGGCCCGAAGGCGGTGAGCTGGATGTCGCCCGAGGCGAGCGCGGTGCGCGCGTCGGCGAAGCGCTGGAACATCACCGACTCGATCTCGATGCCCTGCTTCTTCGCCTCCTCGGGCAGGATCCACAGCGGCGAGAGCGCCGGCACGTTGAGCATGCCCTGCTTGATCTTCAGGGTCTGCGCTTCGGCCAGCGGCGTGGCAAGCGCCGCGAGCCCGGCCAGGCCCGCGGCGGCAATGCGGTTGCGAAAGTTCATCGGTCCTCCTCGGTTAGGGTGGCAATGTTGGCGGCATCCCCGGCCAAAGTCCAGCGCCGGCTAGCCGCTATTGCGCAGGGCCGCCGCTATGCCGTTGATGGTGAGATGGATCGCGCGCACCGTGCCCTCGTCCCGCTCGCCCCCCCGGTGGCGGCGCAGCAACGAGACCTGCAGGTGGTTCAGCGCATCGAGGTAGGCGAAGCGGTTGCGGATGGAGCGCGCGAGGACCGGGTTGTCGGCGAGGAACCCGTCGGCGCCCGTAATGGCGAACAGCTGTGCCCGCGCCTTGTGCCACTCCTCGGAGATCCTCGCAAAGAAGCTGCTGCCGTTCGGCGCGAGCTCGGCATAGCGCTCGCCGATGCCCAGGTCGGTCTTCGCGAGCACCATGTCCAGGTTGGACAGCATCGCGCGGAAGAACGGCCAGTCGCGGTGCATCGCCTGCAGCTCCTCGACGGTGCCCCGCTTTTCCTCCAGCCAGCGGGCAACCGCGCCGCCGAAGCCGTACCAGCCCGGCAGCATCACGCGGCACTGGCTCCAGCTGAACACCCAGGGAATCGCGCGCAGGTCCTCGAGCTTCTTCGATCCCCGGCGCGATGCCGGGCGGCTGCCGATGTTGAGGCTCGCGATCTCGGCGAACGGCGTGGCCGAGCGGAAGTAGTCCATGAAGCCCGGCGTCTTGACCAGGCCGCGGTATTCGCCCAGCGCGAGGCCCGAGAGCTCTTCCATGATCCGGAAATGGCGCGCGTGGCCGTCGGGTTCCGCCCTGGCGAAGCTCGCCTCGAGCGCGGCCGCGGCCAGGATCTCGAGGTTGCGCCGGCCGTTCTCGGGATCGGCGTACTTGCTGGCGATCACCTCGCCCTGCTCCGTGAGGCGCAGGGCGCCGTCGACCGCGCCCGGCGGCTGCGACAGCACCGCCTCGTAGCTCGGGCCGCCGCCGCGCCCGACCGTGCCGCCGCGGCCGTGGAACAGGCGCAGCCGCACGCCGTGCGCACGGCACACGCGCATCAGCGCCTGGGTGGCCTGGTACAGCGCCCAGCTCGAGGTCAGGTAGCCGCCGTCCTTGTTGCTGTCCGAGTAGCCGAGCATCACCTCCTGCTCGTCGCCGCGCGCCCGCACCCAGCCGCGGTACAGCGGCTGCGCGAGCGCCTGCTCCAGGATCGCGCCGCAGCGCTGCAGGTCGGCGATGGTCTCGAACAGCGGAATGATGTCCATGCCCGGGATCGCGGCCTCGCGCAGCAGCACGCCGGCTTCCAGCAGGTCCGACACCGACTCGCAATGCGAGATCACGTACTTCGAGACCACCGGCTCGCCCAGGCGGCCGCGCGCCTCGGCCGCCTTCTGCATCACCTTCAGCTCGCTTTCCACCAGCGGCGAATACGCGCAGCCCGGGACGCGCAGGGGGCGGGGGCCGAGGAGCTCCTTGTTGAGGACGTCCAGGCGGGAAGCTTCGTCGAGACGCTCGTACCCGGCGGCGACGCCGGCCTTGGCGAGCAGCTCGCCCACCACCTCGGCATGCTCGTCGGAGTTCTGCCGCAGGTCGATGGGCGCGAGGTGGAAGCCGAACAGGCTCACCTTCCGGCGCAGCGCGCGCAGCCGGCCGGCCGCGAGCAGCGCGGCACGCTGCGACTGCAGCCCGCGCGCGATGAGCTCCAGGTCTGCGGCAAATTCTGCCGCCGAGCCGTAAGGCGGGCGCTTTGCCGCCGGCGCCGGGACCGCGGCGAAGTCGGCCGTGGCAGCGAGCCGGCTGTAGATGCCGGAGACCGCGCGCCGGTACGGCTCGTCCTTGCGGTGCGCCGACTCGTCGCCCGAGCGCGCGGCGAGCTCCAGCACCTCGCGCGGCGTCGACATGAGGCGCTGCGACAGCCCGAGCTCGCGGCCGAGGAGGTGCACCTCCTCCAGGTAGTGCCCGAGGATCATGCGCGCCTGCAGCGACACCGCGGTCTCCAGCGTATCCGCGCCCACGTTCGGATTGCCGTCGCGGTCGCCGCCCACCCAGGTGCCGACGGTGAGGAACGGCGGCAGCCACGGCTCGCGCTCGAGCAAAAAGCGCTTGCGCAGCGCCTCCTCCAGGTCGGCGTAGAGGCGCGGCAGCTCGTGGAGGAAAGTCAGGCGGAAGTAGGCGAGCGAATTGGTGATCTCGTCGGCCACCGTGAGCCGCGACAGCCGCAGCATCGCCGTGAGCCACAGCCTGAGCACCTCGGCGTGCAGCGCCCGGTCGCGCGCCGCCGACTGCGGCAGCGCGATGAGCCGCGCGATCTCGCGCTCGCAATCGAGGATGCTCTGGCGCTGCACCTCGGTCGGATGCGCCGTGAGCACCGGGCTGATGCGCGCCCGGGCGAACCAGGCGAAGGCCTCTTCCGGTTGCGAAAGTTTTTCAACGGCGTACGCGAAAGTTCCCGGCCGGGGCGGCGAGCCGGCCTCGGCATGCGCATGGCGCCGGCGGTTCTGCTGCGTGTCCTCGGCGATGTTGAGCAGATGCGAGAAGTAGCTGAAGGCGCGCACCACGTGGCGCGCCTCGTCGATCGGCAGCGCGTCGAGCAGCGCTTCGAGCTCCGCCTTTACCGCGGCGTGCTCGCCCGTGCGCCGGAAGCGGACCGCGGTCTGGCGGATGACCTCGATGCGCTCGCGCGTCGCCTCGCCGACCTGCTCGGCGATCACGTCGCCCAGCAGCCGCCCGAGCAGTCGCCGGTCCTCGCGAAGGAAATGCTCCTTCTCCACGCGCCGACTATAGCGCGTACCCCACGGTGAGCTGGACGAAGTCGATGCCGCCGTTCGGCTGCTCGATGCCGGCATTCGACAGATGCTGGAAGGCGACGCCGAGCGTCGTCCTTCCGAAACGCAGTCCGGCGCCGACGTGGGAGCCGAACTGCAGCTCCGACGGCAGGCTCGTAGTGCGGTTGTTGACCGTCCGCGACAGCAGGTACGGGCCGAACCCCGCCTCGAGGTAGCCGCGCCCCGCGTCCTTGCGCCACACGGCGGTGGCGTTTACGTCGTAACGCCGCGTCGTGCCGGAAATATCCGGCACGCGCCAGACGCTCGCGCCGAGCTGCAGGTGGGTTGGCCACCACCACCGCGCATCCGGCTCGAGCGGACGCCGGTAGGCGAGCCTTGCGATGTCGACGTCCTTGCCGCCGGTGGCGCGACCGAAAAAGCCGGCCAGCTCCGGCTCGGCCAGGGCGCCCGGTGCGGCGATCATCAGGGCGATTGCCAGCAGAGCAGTTCTCATGGGCGCAGCCTCGCGCCCCGCCTTTACGGCCCGGTTTCGCGCCCCGGGGCGCTTCGGTTTCAGACGAAATGCGGGCGTAACGCAAAGGTGACCTGGCGCTCGCACACTGGGCACCTGGTCAATACCGGCCACTCACTCAGAAAGGTCAACGTCATGAAACGCCACATCGTCGCAATCGCTCTCGCAGTGCTCGCAGCCCCCGCGCTCGCCCTGGAAGTCGGCGCGCCTTACGAAAAGTCGCAGTTCGACCGCCAGCTTCCCAATATCGACGTCGCGCCGTCTGCCGCCGATGCACGCCCGCAGTTCGCGGCGGCCGCGGGCAGCACCCGCTCGGACGTCGAGATCTCGACGAGCCAAGCCGTCGACCGGACGACCGGCTCTGGCCTCGCCACGGGTCCGTGGGCGAACGACCATCACTTCATCGCGCCAGCGCAGTAACCGGCGCTACGTTCGCGGTGACAAGGGTCCGCGCATCCGTTACGGTGGCCCGTTCCTTGCGGATGCGCTCCCTAAAGGAGCTCCAGAGCCATGCGTAACGCCGGATTCGCCGCCCTTCTTGTCCTGCTGCTCGGGTGGCTGATCGCGCCCGCGTCCGCCAACGAGCTCGAGCGCCCGCTCGCGCTGGTGGCGACGCCGGAGCTGCGCGACCCGGTCTACGGCCGCACGGTGCTGCTGGTGAAGCCCTTCGGCCGGGACCAGCACCTCGGCTTCATCGTCAACCGTCCCACCAATCTGACGCTGGGGAAGATATTTCCGGAGCACGGGCCGTCGCAGAAGGTGCCCGACCCGGTGTTTCTCGGCGGGCCGTTCGACGCGGGCGTGATCTTCGCCCTGGTGGCGCGGCGGGACAGCCCGGGCGGCAACTCGGTCGAGATCGCGCCCGGCCTGTTCGCCGCGCACGAGGCCGCCACCGTGGACAGGATCATCGAGGCGAACCCGGACGATGCGCGCTTTGTCGCCGGCCTGGTGATCTGGCGCCCGGGCGAGCTGCGCCGCGAGATCGAGATCGGCGCCTGGCAGGTGAGGGACGCCGACCCGGGCCTCGCCCTGCGCGACCCCAAGGGCCTGTGGGAGGAGCTGGTGCAGCCCTCCGAGCGCTCGCGCAACCTGCTGCGCACGGGGCTCACGCGCTAAAGTAGCGGCCTTCCCCATCGAGGAGGGCTCGTCATGCTGTCCGGAAGCTGCCTTTGCGGCGCCATCCGTTTCACCGTCAGCGCGCCGGTCGCCGACCTGCGCGCCTGCCACTGCACCGCCTGCCAGAAGGCCTCGGGGGCCGGCGGCAGCGTCAATGCGGTCGTGCCCAGCGCGGCATTCAAGATCACCCAGGGCACGCCCAAGCGCTACGACTTCAAGGCCGACAGCGGCCGCACGCTCTACCGCTACTTCTGCGGCGACTGCGGCTCGCCGGTGTACAGCCAGCGCGCCACCGACCACAAGGACCTGGTGGTGGTGCGCGCCGGGCTGTTCGAGCGCAAGGACGGCATGGCGATCAAGACCAACATCTGGACGAAGAGCGCCGCGCCCTGGGCCCATATCGACCCGCAAAGCCAGCAGGTTCCGGGGCAGCCGGCATGAGCGAGCCGCGCATGGTCGACCCCCACGACGTCCTCATGACGGGGGAAAACTCGTTCATCCGGCTGTCGAACGACGGCGGCAAGACGATCCTCGAGCGCGTCAGCCACTGGCGGGTGCTGTGGTCGCCGGCCGGACAGGGCCACGCGATGTTCGTGGAAAGCAGCCTGCTCAAGAGAATCCATCTTTACTCGGATAACGCGGGCCTGGCGCGCTATCTCCAGCGCACCATCGAGACCCTGCTGCACGCGCCGTTCGCCGACGAGTCGCTGCCGGTGATCGACGCCGACTTCACCCGCACCGGCAACTCGCTCAGCACCGTCGAGGAGCGCGTGACCTCGGGCAGGGACGAGATCGTGCTCGCCTGGTGGGACCTGATGGCGCCGTTCATCCTCACCATGCCGCCGGGGGCGATGAACCGCCCCATCGGCGTCTACAGCACCTTCGTCCCGGCGAAGAGCGCGCAGCTCTCGGTCAACGGCGAGGCGGCGCCCGGCCAGGTGTTCCTCATGGACCGCTTCGGCAAGCCCGCCTCCAGCTGCTGCCTCGCCTGGTCGGAGAGCTGGACCAAGCCTCGCGGTTAGTTCATGAAGGAGTAATGCCATGTTCAACGTCATCGTCGAGTGGCTGGACGAAGAGAAGTCGCGCGCGCGCTTCGCCCTGCCGGGAAGAACGGAGTGGAGCGCGCAGCACGTGGACGAGCTGATCCGCGTGCTGGCCGAGATCCGCGAGGAGATGTCGCCCGCGGTGCCGCAGGAGCCGCCGGCGCAGAACGAGATCCAGCCGCTGCACGCGCCGCGCTATGTCACCGAGCTGCACCCGTTCTCGGGCGGCACGGTGTTCGAGTTCCGCCATCCGGCGCTCGGCTGGCTGGAGTTCCTGCTGCCGAGCGAAGAGCGCGGCCGCATCGCGCGCTTCCTCGAGGAGCAGGAAAGCGCCTGGCAGCGCTACCGGGGCTGAAGCGCGAGCATCAGCTCGTTGGTGCGCTTCACGAACCCGGCCGGGTCCTCGAGCTGGCCGCCCTCGGCGAGCAGCGCCTGCTCGAACAGCAGCCCCGCCCAGGCCCCGAGCTGGACGTCGCCGGGTGCCAGGCGCGACACGATCGGGTGCGCCACGTTGATCTCGAGTATCGGCTTCGCCAGCGGCACCTTCTGCCCCGCCGCCTTCAGGATGCGCGCCAGGTTGCCGCCCATCTCGTGCTCGTCGGCCACCAGGCACGAGGGTGACTCGGTGAGGCGCGTCGACACGCGCACGTCCTTCACCTTCTCGCCCAGCGCGCTCTTCAGCGCGCGCAGCAGCTCAGCGTATTTGCCCACCTCGTGATCGGGCTCTTTTTCCTCGCTCTTGATCTTTGACAGATCGACTTCGCCGCGCGCCACCGACGCGAGCGGCTTGCCTTCGAACTCCGTAAGGCCCGCCACCATCCATTCGTCGACGCGGTCGTGCAGCAGCAGCACCTCGATGCCCTTCTTGCGGAAGATCTCGAGGTGCGGGCTGTGCTTCGCCGCCAGGAAGGTTTCCGCGGTGACGTAGTAGATCCTGTCCTGCCCTTCCTTCATGCGAGCGACGTAGTCCGCCAGGGAAACGCTCTCAGAGTCCTCGACCGTGGTTGAAAAGCGGAGCAGGCGGGCGATCTGCTCCCGGTTGGCCTGGTCCTCGCCCACGCCCTCCTTCACCACCCGGCCGAACTCCTTCCAGAAGGCGGCGTATTTCTCCCCGTCCTTCGTGGCGAGGTCTTCCAGCAGCCCGAGCACGCGCTTGGTGCAGCCGGCGCGGATGGCGTCGACGTCGCGGCTCTGCTGCAGGATCTCGCGCGACACGTTGAGCGGCAGGTCGGCCGAATCCACCACGCCGCGCACGAAGCGCAGGTACGCCGGCAGCAGGTGCTCGGCGTCGTCCATGATGAAGACGCGCCTGACATAAAGCTTGAGGCCGTGCCGGTGCTGGCGGTCCCACAAATCGAAGGGCGCGTGCGCCGGGATGTAGAGCAGCTGGGTGTACTCCTGCCGGCCCTCCACGCGGTTGTGCGTCCAGGCGAGCGGCGCCTCGAAGTCGTGGCCGACGTGCTTGTAGAACTCGACGTACTGCTCGTCCCTGATCTCGGTCTTCGGCCGCGTCCAGAGCGCGCTCGCCTGGTTCACCGTTTCATCGTTCATGACCACGGGAACGCCGATGTGGTCCGAGTACTTCCTCACGATGCTCTTCAGGCGCCAGTCCTCGAGCAGCTCGTCCTCGCCCTCGCGCAGGTGCAGGATCACGTCCGTGCCGCGCGCCGCCTTCTCGGCGGGCTCGATGGTGTACTCGCCCGCGCCCTCCTTCATGCTGCATTCCCAGCGCACCGCCTCGATCGCCGCGAGGCCCGCGCGGCGGGTGACGAGCGTCACGCGGTCGGCAACGATGAAGGCGGAATAGAAGCCCACGCCGAACTGGCCGATCAGCCTTGCGTCCTTCGCCTGCTCGCCGGTGAGCGACTGGAAGAACTCGCGCGTGCCCGACTTCGCGATGGTGCCGATGTTCTGCACCACCTCCTCGCGCGACATGCCCACGCCGTTGTCGGACACGGTCAGGGTGCGCGCCGCCTTGTCGACGGCGATGCGGATCCTCAGCTCGCCGTCGGACTCGTACAGCGCGTTGTTCGACAGCGCCTCGAAGCGCAGCTTGTCCGCGGCGTCGGCGGCGTTGGAGATCAGCTCGCGCAGGAAGATCTCCTTGTTGCTGTACAAGGAGTGGATCATGAGGTTCA
>DASUUN010000147.1:0-2922 GCA_036374055.1 Burkholderiales bacterium | reverse complement strand
GTACATCGCCACCACCTGGGTCTGCTTCGCCTGAGGCCGCATGCTGCTCACCGTTCCCGGCGTTCTCAAGCCTGACGAGCTCGCGCTCGCGCGCCGCTGGCTCGAGGGCGTGCGCTTCGTGGACGGCAAGGCCTCGGCCGGCGCGGCCGCGCGGCGCGTGAAGCGCAACCTCGAAGCCGAGCGCGGCGCGGGCGCGCTCGAGCGGCTCGACGAGATGGTGATGGGAAACCTCTCGCGCCACCCGGCGTACCGCGGCGGCGCGCTGCCGCTGCACGCCGCGACGCCCCTGTACATCCGCTACCAGGCGGGCATGGAATACGGCGAGCACCTCGACGACCCGATCATGGGCGGCGGCGGCGTGATGTACCGGTCCGACATCGCGGTGACGGTGTTCCTGAGCGCGCCCGAGGAGTACGATGGTGGCGAGCTGGTGATCCGCACGGCGGCGGGCGAGCAGGCGGTGAAGCTGGCGGCGGGCGACGCAGTGCTTTACCCGGCGGGCAGCCTCCACCATGTCAACCCGGTGACGCGGGGCGAGCGTCTGGTGGCGGTGACCTGGGTGCAGAGCCTGGTGCGCGACGCGGCGCGGCGCGAGCTGCTCTACGGCTTGAACCTCGCGCGCGAGAAGCTGCTCGCCAGCGCGCCCGGCGCCGAGGAGACCGCGCAGGTGAACGCCGCCTATATGAACCTGATCCGAATGTGGTCCGACCTATGAGCGAAACGGAGTTGTCGAAGGAAGAGCGCATCCTGCAGGCGATGAAGCTGACGCTCGCCGGCGTGATCAAGGACACCGCCACTCCCCACGGCATGCGCCATCCGCTGTCGGACGCGACCATCGAGGACCTGCGCCAGTGCCTCGCGCTCATCAGCGCGCGCGAACGCGAGCTCGCGCAAGCCGCGGGCCGGCCGGTCGGCGGGCAGCCGCGCTATGCCGACGAGCCGGGTCACCAGGTGATCGATTTCTACAAGAAGAAGCCCTGATGGCCCAGGAGAGCTGCAGCGCGCTCGAGCCGTACGCCCTGCGCGTGCTGGGCGACAGCATGGAGCCCGAGTTCGCCGACGGCTGCGTGGTTATCGTCGACCCGGGCTACGTGCCGCGCGACGGCTCTTACGTGGTGGTGGAGTTCGCGGGCGACGTCTTCTTCCGCCAGCTCGTGTTCGACGGCGAGCGCCGCTTCCTGAAGCCCCTCAATCCGAAGTACGGCGGCTTCGAGCTCACCCCGCCCTACACCATCCGCGGCGGCGTGGTGCAGCAGGTGGGCCGCAGGCGCTCGCAGCGCAAGCACTACGACTGACCTCGCCGAGCTTCGGGGTTGACATGGATCAACGTGTCAGGCGCTGGATGTGTCTTAAATCGCCGGATGACGCCAGCCGAATTCCAGCCCATTCACGACAGCTTTCGGCCCCGGGTGCTCCGCTACCTGACGCGCCTGGTCGGCGAGCGCGACGCGGAGGATCTCGCGCAGACGGTCATGCTCAGGGTTAGCAGCGGGCTGTCCCAATTCCGCCACGATTCCAGCCTTTCCACCTGGATCTATCGAATCGCAACGAACGCGGCGATGGACCAGCTCCGGTCGCCGGTCCGCGAGCAGGTGCCGGAAGACGGCCCCGATCCCGATGAGAGCGACGTTCCCCTCGACGCGCGGACGCCATCGGTGGAAGCGGTCGCCATTCGCAACGAGATGAGCACGTGTATCCGCGAATTCATCGACCGCCTTCCGGAGCGCTACAGGACGGTGATGGTATTGAGCGAGATGGAAGGATTCAAGAACGCGGAGATCGCGGCGATCCTCGGGGTCAGTCTCGATACCGTCAAGATCCGCCTGCACCGCGCCCGCGAGAAGCTGCGCGACGACCTGCAAGAGGGGTGTAGTTTCGATCGCGACGAGAGCACCGGGCTCGTCTGCGACCGTAAGTTCTCCGCCTGACCGCCCGTATCCTTTTCGGGCGCCGCCTCGTCTAAAGGGGTGGAAGCAGGCGGCTGCACGAGCCGCGACGATCCGCGGCGGCTCGCCGCCAGCCTGCTGGCCTACACAGGACAGGAGGTCTACATGAATGCCTATACACCGGACTTCTCCCTCGGCGTTCAAGGGGTCAAGGGCTACTGCCCCGCGGGCGAAGCGTATGCGAAGGAACAAAGCGCCAGGAGGAGCATCCCCGTTCTCTCCTGCGAGGGCCCCTGCATCCGCGGGGAAATCGCAAGGCTCGCGGCCAACCTGGTGGCGCAGGAGGTTCCCGCTTTTGCGCGGGCCTGCCACGCCGAGGCTTTCTTCGTGCCCCATTCGGCGATGGCCGGGTGGGTCAAGGGGGCCGCGAAGAGCGTCATGATCGACGGCTGCTTTCTCAAGTGCCACGGGCGCGTTCTGAAGGGGCTGGTTGGAGAACAAAAAGTGGTCCAGATCGACGCGTTCCCCTTCTACCGCAAATACACCGACATCTTCCTGATGGATGACGTCCCCGAAGACGAACGCAAAGCGGTGGCGCGTCAGGTGGCGGACAAGATCATCGCCAAGCTGAAGGAAGAAGGTGCGCTGATGGCGGCCGCTGCCTAGCGCGCGGGCCGGCTCTAGGAGGTGATGCCATGTACTTCTTCTTCAGCTTGATTCCCGCCACGCTCACGGTAGTGCTGGGGTATTTCATCCGTTTTTCGTCCACCAGGACGCAGGGAGCGGTAAATACCCTGGGCCGGATCCTGGCGATCTGGGTATTCGTCCTGGCGGCGCTTCCCGGTGGCGGGTGGTTACGTCACCTACTCGGGTCTCTCTCCGTTGGGCTCGATGATGCAGTCGATGCATTCCGGAGAGAGCACCCGGATCTGACTCGGCAAAAGGAGCAAGTCATGAAATCGAACGTCGGAACAGCGGATCGCGCGGTTCGCATCGTGGCGGGGCTGGTTCTGCTCAGCCTGGTCGTCATCCTGGA
>DASUUN010000146.1:0-2446 GCA_036374055.1 Burkholderiales bacterium | reverse complement strand
GCCGTACGTTTTCAACATCACCAACGAGTTGAAAATGAACGCGCGGCGGCGCGGCGAGGACATCATCGACCTGTCGATGGGCAACCCCGACGGGCCGACGCCGCAGCACATCGTCGACAAGCTGGTCGAAGCCTCGCAGCGGCAGGACACGCACGGCTATTCCGTCTCCAAGGGCATCCCGCGCCTGCGCCGCGCCATCGCCACGTGGTACCAGCGGCGCTACGGCGTCGACATCGACCCGGACGCCGAGGCCATCGTCACCATCGGCTCGAAGGAGGGCCTGGCGCACCGGATGCTCGCCTGCCTGGAGCGCGGCGACACGGTGCTGGTGCCCAACCCCTCCTACCCGATCCACATCTACGGCGCGATCATCGCCGGCGCCGACATCCGCTCGGTGCGCATGACGCCGGGGGTGGATTTCTTCGACGAGCTGCAGCGCGCCATCCGCGAGCTCACCCCCAAGCCGAAGATGCTGGTGATCGGCTTTCCGTCGAACCCGACCGCGCAGTGCGTCGATCTCGCGTTCTTCGAGAAGATCATCGCGCTCGCCAAGCAGCACGACATCCTGGTCGTCCACGATCTCGCCTACGCGGATATCGTTTTTGACTCTTACAAAGCTCCTTCGATCATGCAGGTGCCCGGCGCGCGCGACATCGCGGTCGAGTTCTTCACCATGTCCAAGAGCTACAACATGGCCGGCTGGCGCATCGGCTTCATGGTCGGCAACCGCGAGCTGGTGCAGGCGCTCGCGCGCATCAAGAGCTACCACGACTACGGCAGCTTCACGCCGATCCAGGTGGCTTCCATCGTCGCCCTGGAAGGGCCGCAGGAATGCGTCGAGGAGATCCGCAAGACCTACCAGCGGCGCCGCGACGTGATGGTGAAGGGCTTGCACGACATCGGCTGGATGGTCGAGGTGCCGAAGGCCTCGATGTACATCTGGGCGAAGATCCCCGAGGCCTACGCGGGCCTGGGCTCGATCGAGTTCACCAAGCGCCTGCTGGATGGGGCGAAGATCGCGGTGTCGCCGGGCATCGGCTTCGGCGACTACGGCGACGACCACGTGCGCATCGCGCTGATCGAGAACGAGCACCGCCTGCGCCAGGCGGTGCGCGGCATCCGCGACATGTTCAGAAAGGACGGCCTGCTCCGAGGCGCGGCGTGATTGCGCCCAGGCCAGTACGTCTCGAGGGCCACGGGGTTGCGCTCGAGCCGCTCAATCGCGAGCACCACGACGGCCTGGTGGCCGCGGCGAGCGACGGCAAGCTCTGGGAGCTGTGGTTCACCTCGGTCCCCGAGCCCGAGCAGACGCATGCCTATATTTCCGGCGCGCTCGCCGGACAGGAAGCGGGCCACATGCTGCCCTGGGCGGTGCGCGAGCTGAAGACCGGCGCCATCGTCGGCAGCACCCGCTACCACGATATCGTCCCGTCGGCCGACCGGGTCGAGATCGGCTGGACCTGGTACGCGAAGCGCGTGCAGCGCACGCATATCAATACCGCCTGCAAGCTCCTGTTGTTCGGCCACGCTTTTGAAACCCTGCAATGCAAGGTCGTCGGCCTGCGCACCGACAACTTCAACTTCCGCTCGCAGCGCGCCATCGAGGCGCTGGGGGCGAAGAAGGACGGCGTCATCCGCCACCACTGGCCGCGCCGCGACGGCACGGTGCGCGACACGGTGATCTACAGCGTGCTGGCGGCGGAGTGGCCCGACGTGAAGCGGCACCTGGAGATGAGAATAAGGAAGCATGAAGCCGATTAACGTAGGGCTGCTCGGCATCGGCACCGTCGGCGGCGGCACCTGGGAGGTGCTCAACCGCAATGCCGACGAGATCCGCCGGCGCGCCGGGCGCGCGATCCGCATCACGCAGGTGGCCGACCGGGACGTGAAGAGGGCGAAGTCCATCGTCAAAGGCAAGGCCAAGGTGGTGGACGATGCGCGCGCCGTTCTCCGTTCCCCCGACATAGAAATCATCGTCGAGCTGATCGGCGGCTGCACGGTCGCCAAGGAACTGGTGCTGGAGGCGATCCGCCACGGCAAGCACGTAGTCACCGCCAACAAGGCGCTGCTCGCCACCCACGGCAACGAGATCTTCGCCGCGGCGCAGAAGAAGGGCGTGATGGTGGCGTTCGAGGCCGCCGTGGCCGGCGGCATCCCGATCATCAAGGCGCTGCGCGAAGGGCTGACGGCCAACCGCATCGAGTGGATCGCCGGCATCATCAACGGCACCTCCAACTTCATCCTGTCCGAGATGCGCGACAAGGGGCTGCCGTTCGCCGACGCGCTCAAGGACGCTCAGGCGCGCGGCTACGCCGAGGCCGATCCCACCTTCGACATCGAGGGCGTGGACGCGGCGCACAAGCTCACCATCCTGTCGGCGCTCGCCTTCGGCATACCGATGCAGTTCAAGAAGGCCTACACGGAGGGCATCTCGAAGCTCACCGCG
>DASUUN010000145.1:0-4323 GCA_036374055.1 Burkholderiales bacterium | reverse complement strand
CGCAAGGACGACATCGCCTGCAGCCAGATCGACATCGGCAACGCCGCCACCGAGATGACCGAGCGCATGACCAAGGGCGTGCCGCAGCCCAACGGCACCACCATGGTCGAGCCGCGCATGGACGTGGCGCACGTCGGCAGCGCGGTGCTGTACATGGCGAACCTTCCGCTGGACGCCAATGTCCAGTTCATGACGATCATGGCGACCAAGATGCCCTTCGTCGGGAGAGGATGAGCCGGGTTTCTCAGGGTTTGTTGATGTTGCTGATGTCGGGGCCGGCGCTGGGGCAAGCCGATCCTGCCAGAGGCCGCGAGATCGTCCTCGCGCGCGGCGACGGCAACTGCCTGCTGTGCCACGCCGTGCCCGGCGCCGAGCGGCCGGCCGGCAACCTCGGACCGTCGCTCGCCGGCGTCGGCTTGCGCCTTTCCGAGGAAGAGATCTTCTGGCGCATCGTGGATGCCTCGCGCTTCAATCCCGACACCGCGATGCCCCCGTATGGCCGCATCGAAGGCCTGCACGCGGTGGCGCCGCAATACCGCGGCAAGCCGCTGCTGTCCACGTCCGAGATCGAGGATGCGGCGGCATTCCTCGCCACGCTCAGATGAAGCGCCGCCGCTTCCTGGCCGTTTCACTTCTGATCGTTCCCCTCAGGGGACAAACCCAGGCGAACGCGCACGTCAGCACCACCGACCCGCTCATCGTGGCGATCACCAAGGGCAAGGACGTGATGCCGGGAAAGGTGACGCTCGAGCTGCCGGCGCTCGCGGTGAACGGGCATTCGGTGGCGATGACGGTGAGGGTCGACAGCCCGATGAGCGCCGCCGAGCACGTGCGCGCGGTGCACCTCATCTCCGAGAAGAACCCGGTGCGCGAGATGGCGACGTTCTACCTCGGGCCGCATTCGGGCCGCGCCGAGGTCGGCTCGCGCATCCGCCTGAACGGCACCCAGCGCATGACCGCCGTCGCCGAGCTGTCCGACGGCACGTTCTGGTCCGACCAGGTGGCGGTGGAGGTGCGCGAGGCCGCCTGCACCGACGGCGGCTGACATGGCCCTCGCGCGCATCCAGGTGCCGAAGCAGGCGAAGCGCGGCGAGCTGGTCGAGGTGCGCATCCTCATCCAGCACCCGATGGAGACCGGCTTCCGGCGCGACGCCGACGGCAAGCGCGTCGCGCGCAACGCCATCCACTCGCTCGCCTGCCGCTACAACGGCGCCGAGGTGTTCCGCGCCACGCTCAGCACCGGCATCGCCGCCAACCCGTTCCTGCGCTTCTTCCTGCGCGCCGGCGAAACCGGCGACCTGGATTTCTGGTGGCTGGACGACGACGAGAACGAAGGCACCGCGAGAGCCCGCCTGGTCGTCGCATGAGGCTTTTCGCGGTTCTGCTGCTCGCCGCTGCGAATGCCTTCGGGCAGCCGCGCTCCGGCCAGGACTACGCCGGCGAGGAGATCCGTCAGCTGCAGGCGAGCGACGCGGAAAACCCGGGCATGCTGTGGGTGGACCGCGGGGCGGCGCTCTTTGCCCAGCACTGCGCGTCCTGCCATCCGCCGGCAGCGATGAAGGGCGTGGCCACGCGCTATCCGCAAGTCGTCGACGGCAAAGTCGTCAATCTGGAAGCGAAGGTGCAGCACAACGGCCCGCGGTTCGCCTACGAATCCGACGAGCTGCTCTCCCTCACCGCCTTCGTGGCGCACCAATCCCGGGGCATGCCTTTTTCCCAGAAAATTTCACCCGCGGAAGCGGGGGCCGGCAAACGCGAGTATTACCGCCGGCGCGGGCAGATGAATCTCTCGTGCGCGCACTGCCACGAGGCGAATCCGGGAAAGAAGCTCGGCGCCGAGACCCTGAGCCAGGGCCAGCCCAACGGCTACCCGGCCTACCGGCTCGAATGGCAGACGCTGGGCTCGCTGCACCGGCGGCTTCGCGCCTGCATGTATGGCCTGCACGCCGAGCTGCCGGCGCAGGGCTCGGACCTCCTGCTGGATCTGGAGCTGTTCCTCGCCGTGAGAGCGAGGGGTCTGCCGGTAGAAGCGCCGGCGGTGCGCCGCTGAAAAGGGACGTAGCTACGCGATGAGAAAAATGGGGTCCGTCCCCATTTTTCTAGCGGCCGAACCCCAGGCCCAGGGCCAGGCCGTCGAAGAGGTGGCTGTCGGACTCGTCGAGCAGGTAGATCTCGCGCACCACGCCGTCGGGGGACATCTGCACGTTCAGCTGCGCCGGGATACCCGGGTCGCCGTAGCGGCGCATGTGCCAGGTCCAGACGTTGCGGTCCATGCGCGCGAACTGCGTGGCGTTGTACGGCGGCCCGAGGAGGTCGCGCACCTGCTCGGCGCGGGTGGTGTTCAGCACGATGCGCGCGACGTTCTCGTCGGTCAGGCGCTGCTCGATGGCGATGAGGCGGCCGTCGGCGCCCAGCCGCGCGACGAAGGTCTTGCGGCCGAAGGGCTGGCGCGGGTAGTAGAGCCAGGTCTCGCCGCCCACTTGGCGGCGCTCGGCGGGCGCGCCCATCACCCGCTGCACGTCGGCCGCGGTGGACTGGGTGCCCAGGCCGCGGCCCTCGAAGCCGGCGCACCCGGCCAGCAGGAGGGAAAAACACAGGACCAGAAGGGGCTTCATAGCCCTTTTGGACTCACTCGCCCTTGCCGGGTTCCGGGGAGAAGTACTTCTCGTACTTGCCTTCGGTGCCTTTCCACGCGTCGGCGTCGGGCGGCGGCGTGCCCTTGCGGGTGATGTTGGGCCACTTGACGGCGAAGTCGGCGTTCAGCTTGAGCCACTTCTCCGCCTTGCCGTCGGAGTCCGGGACGATCGCCGCGGGCGGGCACTCGGGCTCGCACACGCCGCAGTCGATGCACTCGTCGGGGTGGATCACCAGCATGTTGTCCCCCTCGTAGAAGCAGTCGACCGGGCAAACCTCGACGCAGTCCATGTATTTGCACTTGATGCAATCTTCGGTCACGACATAGGTCATACCTCCTATTATAGGTTCGCCCATGGAAGTCACCCAGGACACGTTCGAGCGCGAAGTGCTGGAAGCCTCTGCCGGCATCCCGGTGCTGGTCGACTTCTGGGCGCCCTGGTGCGCGCCCTGCCGGGCCCTGGGGCCGGTGCTGGAGAAGCTGGAGCGCGATTACGCCGGGCGCTTCAAGCTCGCCAAGGTGAACTCGGACGAGAACCAGGAGCTCGCCGCCCGCTACGGCGTGCGCTCGATCCCCAACGTGATCGCGTTCCGCCGCGGCAAGCCGGCGGCGCACTTTCTGGGCGCGCTGCCGGAGTCGCAGGTGCGCGCGTTCATCGACCGGCTGGCCGACCTGGAGCGCCTGGAGGCCGCCGCGGCGCTGATCGACGCCGGCGAGCCCGAGCAGGCCGAGCGCCTGCTGCAGGAAGTGGCGCCGAATGCCGAGCTCGACGCGCGGCGCGAGGCGCTGCTCGCCGCCGCCCGGTTCTCCCGCACCAGCCCCGCCGAAGGGGTCGAGCTGGAGGCGAGGCTTGCGGCCAGCCCCGACGACCTGGAAGCGCGCTTCTCGCTGGCGCAGGTGCATGCCGCGGCGCGGCGCTACCGGGAAGCGATGGACCAGCTGCTCGCCATCGTGCGCAAAGATAAAGGTTGGCGCGACGGCGAGGCGCGCAGGCAGCTCGTGCACCTGTTCACGCTCGCGGACGAGCAGCCGGACCTCGTGTCGGAGTACCGTAGGAAACTGGCTACAGCGCTGTACTAGCAGCCGCTACACAACTTGGTCCGCTCGCAGGTCAAATTCACGTTGCGGCAGCCGTCGCGCGGTATCAAGATAGCTGTTTGGCCCCGCGACGCGTGAACTCCCGCCGCTCCTCTTTCCCTCTCGGTCCGCTGCTCGTAGTGGCCGGGGCGCTGCTGGTCGCCAGCGCCGCGGGCATGGAGATGGCGCCCGAGATCCGCGCCTGGCTCGCCGGCGAGACGCGCTGGCCGCAGGGCGTGATGCTCGACGCGCTGGTAGCGGGCTCGGCGGCGCTGCTCGCCGCGGCGGTGCTCATGACGCGCCGCTCGGTGGAGCGCACCGCCGCGGCCGAGGAAGCGCTGCGCGAGAGCGAGGAGCGGCTGCGCCTCGTGGCGAACAACGTCCCGGCGCTGATCTCCTACCTCGACCGCGAGCAGCGCTTTCGCTTCAGCAACCGCACCTACGACGACTGGCTCGGCATCCCGCAGAGTGGCATGCTCGGGCGCAGCATCGCCGAGGTGTTCGGCGAGGAAGCGTACGCGCGCATGCGGCCGCACCTCGAGCGCGTGCTGGCCGGCGAGGAAGTGCAGTTCGAGTTCAGCGCGGCGGCAGGCGGCCGGCAGCGCGCGCTG
>DASUUN010000144.1:0-42109 GCA_036374055.1 Burkholderiales bacterium | reverse complement strand
GCCGATCCGCTAGGCGATGGCGAAAAAGCGCAGCATCTCCCGCGTGGCGTCGGGGCCGCTCGCGTCGGCGTAGCTGCCGCGCGGATTGCCGCCCGACCACGCATGGCCCGCGCCGTGCACCAGCCAGTGCTCGAGCCTGGGCTTGCCCCGGAAAGTGGTCCGCGTATAGGGCCGTCCGCCGGCCTCGCCGTTCTCCGACTGCAGCCTGGCCTCCTCGACGCCGTACTTGCCGTTGTGCGGATGCACCGTCGTGTCGCGGTCGCCGTGGAACACGATCGTCGGCACCTGCGGCAGCGGCGCGACCTTGTCCCGTTGCCCGCGCATCGCGGCGATGGCCGACACCGCGTCGCGCGCCGACGCATAGGGCAGGCCCGAGTGCACGCCCACCGCCGCGTACAGCTCGGGATAGGTCGCCCCCATGACCGCCGCCATCGCGCCGCCGGCCGACAGCCCCGCCACGTACACGCGGCGCGCGTCCACGCCGTAGCGCTCGATCACCTCGCGCGTAATGCCCGCGATCAGCGACGGCTCGCCCCGCTCGCGCTGCTGGTTGTGCAGCGAGAACCAGTTCCAGCAGCGCGAAAAGTTCGCGATGCGCGCCTGCGACGGGTACGCCACGATGAACCCCAGCTCGTCGGCGGCCTGGTTCATGCGCGTGCCGTCGGCGAAGTCGTCGGGCGTCTGCTTGCACCCGTGCAGCATCACCACCAGCGGCAGCGACTGCCCGCCGTAGCGCGCCGGCAGATAGACCTTGTACGCACGGGTGCCCGCCGCGTTGGCGTAGTGGCGCTTGATGAAGCGCCCGGGTGCCTTGCTCCTGCGCCAGAACCGCGCCGCGCGCTTGAGAAACGCCGGAACTTTCATGCGGCCTCTATCTCAGCGTGTTTGCGGCTGTGCAGCAATGTATTTCTTCTCAGCCGACTGAAATGCGAAACCCTCCCCTGAGGGCGGCGCGGTATCTTGGGGCTCCCTCCGAAGGAGACGCGACGTGCCCCGACTTGCGCCATTGCCCGCGGACGCCGATCCCAGCCTGAGCGCGGCTTTCGCGCAGTACGAGAAGTCGCTCGGCTTCATCCCCAACAGCGTGCTCATCATGCAGCGCCGGCCCAAGATGGTGCAGGCGCTGGCGCAGCTTGCCGCCGCGGTATGGGATCCCGAAAGCGCGGTGGACCGCGGCTTCAAGCGGCTGCTGGCGCATTTCGCCAGCCGCGCGGCCGGCTGCCGGTACTGCATGGCGCATACCGTGGGCGGCGCGGCGAAGCTCGGCGTGGACGAGAAGAAGCTCGACGCGCTTTGGGACTACCGCTCCAGCCCGCTTTACAGCGAAGCCGAGCGCCTGGCGCTCGACTTCGCGCTCGCCGCCGGCTCGGTGCCCAACGATGTCACCGACGAGATGTTCGCCGCCATGCGCCGGCACTGGAGCGACGGGCAGATGGTGGAGATCGTGGGCGTCATCTCGCTGTTCGGCTTCATGAACCGCTGGAACGACACCATGGCGACGCCGCTGGAGGAGGAGCCGACCGAGGTCGGCGAGCGCTACCTCGCGAAACAGGGGTGGCAGCCGGGCAAGCACGCCGCATAATCAAACGAACGAGGAGGAGTGTACCGATGAGACTGATCACTGCTTTGGCACTTGCGGCGATCTGCGCGCTGGCGCAGGCGCAAACCTATCCCAGCCGGCCGATCACCATGATCGTGCCCTTCCCGCCGGGGGGCATCGCCGACATCACCGGCCGCCCGCTCGCCGCAGCCATGTCGAAGGCGCTCGGCCAGCCCATCGTGATCGAGAACAAGGCGGGCGCGGGCGGCGCCGTCGGCCATGCGCACGCCGCGCGGCAGGCGGCCGACGGCTACAGCATCATGAACGCGCTCTCCTCGATCACGGTGATCCCCACCGCCGAGGAGGTAAACGGGCGCCAGCCGACCTACCGGATGTCGGATTTCACGCCCATCGCGCGCATCGCCGCCGACCCGACGGTGCTGCTGGTGCGCGCCGACAGCCCCTGGAAGACCATCGAGGACCTGATCGCCGACGCGAAAAAGCGCCCGGGCAAGATCAGCTACAGCACCTCCGGCATCTACGGCACCACGCACACCTGCCAGGCGATGTTCACCCAGGCGGCGGGCATCAACATGCTGCACGTGCCGTACAAGGGCGGCGGACCCTCGATGCTCGCGCTGCTGTCGGGCGAAGTGCACGTCACGGCGCAATCGCCGGCCGTCGCGCACCCCCACATAAAGGGCGGCAAGGTGCGCGCGCTCGCTTCCTGGGGCGCCAAGCGCCTGCCGCAGATCGCGGACATCCCGACCCTCAAGGAGCGCGGGCTGGATGCCGAGTTCTACATCTGGGCCGGGGTATTCGCGCCAGCGGGGCTCGCGCCCGAGGTCGCCGCCAAGCTGCGCGAAGCGGTGCGCAGCGCCGTGAACGACCCGGACTTCCAGAAGGCGATGGCCAACGTGAACACGCCGATCCAGTACCAGGACGCCCCGGAGTTCGCCGCCTTCGTCAAGGCGGACGGCGAGCGCCTGGCCCAGGTGGTGCGCAAGATGGGCAAGACTCAATGAAGGTAGCCACGTACGTCGCCGGCGGCAGCGAGCGGTTGGGCTTCATCGTCGGCGACGATGTGGTCGATGCGCCGCCGGAGATGAAGGACATGAAGGCGTTCATCGAGTCGGGCGCCGAGGGCCGGCGCGCCGCGGAGGCATACCTCGCCAAGGCGCCCGCCACGGCGCGCCGGGCGCTCTCGTCGGTGAAGCTTGCGCCGCCCATCCGCCCGGCCACCATGCTGTGCAGCGGCAGCAACTACCGGGACCACAACAAGGAGAAGGCGAACACGCCGATCTCGGGCAAGGAGCCGGAGTTCTTCGTCAAGACCGCCGACTGCGTGATCGGCCACGGCGACAAGATCATCTACGACGAGCGCCTGACGAAGAAGCTCGACGCCGAAACCGAGCTCGCGGTGGTGATCGGCAAGCCCGGGCGCCACATCCCGGTGGAGCGGGCCCTGGAGCACGTGTTCGGCTATACCATCGTCAACGACGTCACCGCGCGCGATCGCCAGGTGCGCAGGAACGAGCAGGGCTTCACCTGGTACGAGCTCGGCCGCAGCAAGTGCTTCGAGACCTCCGGGCCCACCGGGCCGTGGATCGTCACCGCCGACGAGATTTCCGATCCGCAGGCGCTGCGGCTGCGCACGCGCATCAACGGCGAGCTGCGCCAGTCGGCCTCCACCGGCAGCATGATCTTCTCCTGCGCGCACCTCATCCACTTCTTCTCCGCCAACATGACGCTGCAGCCGGGGACCATCATCATCACCGGCACCCCCGGCGGCACCGCCTGGTCCACCGACCCCGAGCTCGGCGGCAAATGGGTGGGCGGCGACGGCAGCGAGACCCTGGTGCCCGCGAAGGGCTACCTCAAGCCCGGCGACGTCATCGAGTGCGAAATGGAGAAAATCGGCGTGCTGCGCAACGTGGTGGGCACCGTTTAGGCGGCAGCGCCCGGCGGCACGCATATTGCGTCACTCGCGAGCATGGATCTGCGCAACCAGCGCGCGAGCCGCAACGTCGAGGACCGGCGCGGGATGGGCGTCGGCAGGATCGGCGGTGGACTGGGCGTCGGCGCCATCGTCATCGCCGTCATCGCTTATTTCCTGGGTTTCGATCCCGGGACCGTCATCAACGTGGCGGAGCAGGTGAGCTCGCCCCAGGATACGCGCGAGGTGCCGAAGGGCGCACCGGCGGACGAGATGGGCCAGTTCGCCTCCAGGGTGCTCGGCAGCACGGAGCACGTATGGGGACAGATTTTCGAGCAATCCAACGCCCAGTATCGGCCGCCTACGCTCGTGCTCTACGACGGGCAGGTGCGTTCGGCGTGCGGCATGGGGCAATCGGCGATGGGGCCGTTCTACTGCCCCGGCGACCAGAAGCTGTATATCGACCTTTCGTTCTTCCGCGACCTGCAGACGCGCTTCGGGGCGCCGGGTGACTTCGCCCAGGCGTACGTCATCGCGCACGAGGTCGCGCACCACGTGCAGAGGCTGACCGGTAGCTTTCGCAAGCTGGAGGCGGCACAAGGCCGCGTATCGCGGGAGGAATTCAACGCCATCTCGGTGCGCATGGAGCTGCAGGCCGATTGCTACGCGGGCGTCTGGGGACACCACGCGGGCACGCTCAACCAGCTGCAGGCGGGCGACGTGGCTGAAGCGCTCGCCGCGGCGAGCGCGATCGGCGATGACCGCCTGCAGAAGCAGACCCAGGACCGCGTGGTGCCCGAGTCGTTCACCCACGGCTCATCCGAGCAGCGCGTGCGGTGGTTCCGGCGCGGCCTGGAGTCCGGCAACCCGCAGGACTGCGACACTTTCGCTGCCGCCCGGCTCTAGGGCTGCAGACCCCCCTGGATCATTTCGGCGCGCGCTGCGTCCGCGCGCAGCAGCTCGACGAGGGCGCGGGCGCCCGCGGCATCGGCTGCGCCGGCTGGGATGCCCGCCGAAAAGTACGTCAGCTTCTGGACCGGCTCGGGGAGCGGCCCGACGATCTCGATCCCCGGGACGGGCGCGAGCTCGCACAACTGCTGCACGCCCAGCTCCGCTTCGCCGGTCGCCACGGCAATGCCGACCGGCCCCTTTTCCACCACGATGCGCTTTTTCAACCTGATACCGAGCCGGTCCAGAAGCTCGGAGAAGTAGATGCCGCTTGCGCCGACTTTCGAATGGGCGACCGACCGCGCCGATAGAAGCGCGCGCTGCAGCGCGTCGACGGAGCTGATATCGGGCCGGGGCGCGCCTGCGCGCACCGCCACGCCGACCCCGGAGCTGCCCAGGAGCCACGCCTGCGTGACGGCGCCGCTCGAGCGCAGCTCGTCCATCGCTTCCCGGGTGAGGATCAGGAGGTCGGCGGGCTCGCCCCGGCCCACCCGTGGCACGATCGCCTGCGTCGCGTCGAAATGCAGCTCCAGCGGACCGAGAGCCCGCTCGAACGCCGGGCGCAACCTCTCGAGCACCCCTTTCAGGGCGAGCGAGCTAAGCACAGTGACGGCCATAATGTCGCCTTCCGATGAAGGTATTCCTCAGCTACGCATCCGAGGACCGCGCCACGGCGCGGGCCATCGAGCTCGCGCTGCGCGCGCAGGGCGACGACGTATTCTTCGACCGCGACGACCTGCCTCCGGGAGAGGAATACCACGCCCGGATACGGCGCGCCATCGAGCAGACCGATCTGCTGGTGTTCCTCATCAGCCCCGAAGCGCTGGATGCCGGCAGCTACACGCTGACGGAGGCGGAGATCGCCGAGAAGACGTGGAAGCATCCCGCGCGCAAGCTCCTGCCCGTGCTGCTGCGTCCAACGCCGCTCGACTCGATCTCGCCTTTCCTCAAGTCGGTCACCTTCCTTCAGCCGGAGGGCAATGTCCCGGCTACCGTGGCGCACACGGTGCACCGGATAGGCCGGCAGCGCCGGCGGTCCTGGGTGATAAAGGCGGCCGTGCCGCTGCTGGCAGGCTTGATCGCGACCGGCGCCTGGCTTGCGACCCGCCAAGGCGGGGAGGGGGCGGACATGGTGCTCGTTCCCGCCGGGACCTTCACGATGGGCGATAACGAGAACTCGCCGCAACGCGAGGTCTACCTGGACGCCTTCCGCCTCGACCGGCACGAGGTCACGGTTTCGCAGTACGGAAAGTTCGTCGAGGCGACCGGCTCGGTCCGGCTTCCCGACGGCTGGGAGGCGCTCGATCTCGCCAAAGACGCGAGCCTTCCCGTGATCGGCGTGGACTGGCACGACGCAAGCGCCTACTGCGTATGGGCAGGAAAGCGCCTGCCGTCGGAGGCCGAATGGGAGAAGGCGGCGCGCGGCACGGACGCGCGCAAGTATCCGTGGGGCGACTCGCCGCCCACTCCCGTCCAGGCGAACTTCGGGAACAGCGCGCCGGGCGCGTACCAAGGCGGGCTCAAGCCCGTGGCCAGCCATCCGGCCGGCGCGAGCCCGTTCGGTATCCATGACCTGGCGGGCAACAGCGCCGAATGGGTGGCCGACTGGTACGACGAAAACGTCAGCAGGACGATCCGCGGCGGAGGCTGGCGCGACCCCGCGGATCGCATCACCGCGAGCCGGCGGTTCTACGCCCACCCGAAAAATCGCGGCGAGGACGTGGGGTTCCGCTGCGCGCGCAATCGACGTTAGGGATCGACCGATGACATCGCCGTCCCCAGGGGGCCGCGCCCCGGCTCTTGCCCCGTTCAGCGTGCGCAGCTTCCGGTTCCAGTGGCCGGCGGACCTCGCTACGTCCTGGGCCTTCGAGATGGAGGCGCTGATCCTCGGATGGTACGTGCTCGTCGCGACCGGCTCGGTCCAGTACCTCGTGCTCATCGCGGCGCTGGCGTGGGTCGGAACGCTTTTCTCGCCGTGGCTGGGCATCGTGGGCGACCGGATCGGCGTTCGCCCCCTGCTGTGCGCCACGCGGGCGCTCTATGCGCTTCTCGCGGGCGTGCTCGCGGTGCTGACATTGAGCGGCGCGCTCGTTCCATGGCACGTGTTCGTGGTCTCCGCCCTTGCCGGCCTGCTGCGGCCCTCCGACATGGCCATGCGCCATGTCCTGGTGGCGCAGACCATGCGGCCCGACGCGCTGATCGGCGCGCTCGCCATCTCGCGGACGACCTCGGACACGGCAAGGATCGTGGGCGCGCTGGCGGGCACCGGCGGCGTGGCGCTCATCGGCATGGGTCCGGCCTACGCCGTGGTCACCGCGATGTACGTGGCCGCGTTCGTTTTGTCGCTCGGCGTGGCGGCGCCCGCGAAAAGCCAGGCCCACGCCGATACGCTGGCCAGCCTGATGAAGGCCGTCCGCTATGTGCGGGACAAGCCCGATCTGCTCGGCGCGTTCGGCATCGCGTTCCTCGTCAACCTGCTCGCTTTCCCTTTCTTCCTCGGCCTGCTGCCCTTCGTGGCGAAGGACGTCTACGGGGTCGGGCAGGCGGGGCTGGGCTACCTTGCCATGGCCTTCTGGTCGGGCGCGCTCGCCGGCTCGCTGGCCGTGGGCGCCAACCGGGTGCCGCTGCCGGCCGCGCGCGTCATGCTCTGGACCGCGGCGGCGTGGTTCGTGACCATCCTGCTTTTCGGCCAGACCGGGTCCATGGGGCCCGGCCTCGTGCTGCTGTTCGCTTCGGGATTCGTGCAGAGCTTCTGCCTCACGCCGCTCGCCGCCGTCATGCTGCGCTCATCGAGCGAAGAGATGCGCGGCTCCGTCATGGGCATCCGCATGCTCGCCATCTGGGGGCTGCCGCTGGGGCTGCTTGCGGCCGGGCCGATCATCGAGCGGCTCGGCTACGCGGCGTGCACGCTGATCTACGCCGGCCTTGGCCTGGCGGCGACGGTCTGGATCGGCTACCGCTGGCGGCGGGCGCTGTGGGACCGCTCGGCCGCCGCGAACTCCGCCCTCTAGAGAGTCGTCAGCCAGCCGACGAACCCCACGATGACCAGCAGCGCGCAGATGGCCAAGGTGAGCTTGTGCCGCTTGGCCGACTGCCGGACACGGATGAGCTCGGTGCTATCCTTCATGGGGCTACATGATAGCCGGAAGCCGTGCCCAGAACGGTGGTGCGCTCCAGGTGGCGCCGCCGGGTCGGGTCGTAATCACCCAGCGCGAGGTGGCAGGTGCAGCGGTTGTCCCAGATCAGCAGGTCGTCGGTCTGCCACCGGTGCCGATAGACGAACTGGGGCCGGGTCGCGTGGCGCACCAGGTAATCCAGGATCGGCTGGCTTTCCTCCGGCGTCAGGCCCTCGAGGCATTTGACCTTCTCGCCGATGTAGAGCGCCTTCCTGCCGGTCTCCGGGTGCACGCGGACGAGCGGCTGCGCGACCGGCGGATTGCGCTTGCGGTTTTCCGCCTCCCATTGCGCCGACATCCCCGAATTCTTCCGCTCGGAGTGATGAATGCCATGCAGGCCCTCCAGCATGCGCTGCATGGCGGGAGAAAGCGCCTCGTAAGCCAGGGACATGTTGGCGAACATCGTATCGCCGCCCACGGGCGGCACGTCGACCGCGCGCAGCAGGGAGCCGAGCGCCGGAGCGAGCGTAAAGGACATGTCCGAGTGCCACATCTGGCCGGTGTAGCGGGAGTTCGACGGCGTACCGTCGGGCTTGGCGTCGTTGGTCACCATCAGCAGCTCGGGATGCTGCGGGTCGCGGTCCAGCGGCAGCGATTCGTGCCGGTCCAGCTCGCCGAACAGGCGGCTGAAGGCGATGTGCTGCTCCCGCGTGAGGCGCTGGCCCCGAAACAGCAGCACGCCGTATTTCAGGAACCCCTGGTGCACGGCCTCCCAGTCGGCGCCCGAGACCGGCCGGCGGATGTCCAGGCCCTGGACCTCCGCGCCGAGCGCGTAGGACAGCGAATGAAACTCGATTGCCATGCGCGCTATTTCACCACGGACCACGGACTAACGGATAAAGCTCGAATGAGACAGCCTGGCGTGCGGATTGGCGGATAATCGCGCCGGGAGGATGATGTGGGCGCCGGTGAGCGCAAGCGTGCTCTGATCGTCAATTGCTACTTCGACGAAACACGCTTGTCGATCGCGCGCACCCACAAGATTCCGCAGGCCATGGCGCCGGTCTGGCTGGCCGGCGCGTTCCCGGCGGAGCGCTGGGATGTCAAGGTGTACAGCGAGCTCTACAGCGGGCCGCTGGAGGACGAGGGGCTGCTCGGCTGGCCCGACATGCTGGTGCTCACCGGCATGAATACGGCGTTCGATCGCATGCTGCACGTGACGGCCTACGCACGGACCAGGAATCCCCGGGTCATCGTCGTGGCCGGCGGGCCGCTGGTTCGCGTGCTGCCTGCCCTATGCGCGCGGTTCTTCGATTATTGCTGCTCCGGCGACGTGGAGCAGCTTCGCGAAGTGGTGCGCGATGCGTTCGGCGAAGGCTTCGCGGCCGCCCACCTGCGGCCGCGCTTCGATCTCGCGCCCTGGATCGGGCGCGTCGGGTACGCCGAAAGCAGCCGCAACTGCAATTTCCGCTGCTCCTTCTGCACGCTCACCGCGCAACGGCAGCCCTACGGCAAGTACGCGCTCGACGACATCCGGCGCCAGATCGTGGCGCAAGGACCGAGGCAAATGGTCGTATTCCTCGACAACAATTTCTACGGCAACGACCGGGACTACTTCATCGCCAGGCTCGGGCTGCTGAAGGAGCTCAGGGAGCAGAAGCTGTTGCGGGGGTGGGCGGCGCTCGTCACGGGCGACTTCTTCCTGAAGGAGGAGAATCTCGCGCTCGCGAAGGACGCGGGCTGCGAAGCGCTCTTTACCGGCGTGGAATCGTTCGACACGCAGTGGCTGCGCCGCTTCAACAAGGGCCAGAACACCCGGCTGCAGCCCGTCGAGCTGATTCGCCGCTGCCTGGATTCCGGCATCGCGCTTACCTACGGCATGATGTTCGACATCGGCAAGCGCCGGCTGGCCGACCTGCGCGCCGAGCTGGAGATCATCGCTTCCACCGCCGAGATCACTCTGCCGAGCTACATCTCCATCCCCATTCCGATGCTCGGCACGCCCTTCTTCCGGGAGTCGCTGGCGGGCGGGACGTTGCTGCCCAACACTTCGCTTCGCGACATGGACGGCACGACGATCAGCCTGCAGCCTTTCGGTGCGCTCGGCGAGGCCGCGGAGTTCGTCCGCGGGCTGCAGTGCCTGCGCGGCTACCGCCGGCGCGTGCTGGCGCATTCCGCGCGCTTCTTCCGCCGCTACCGCAAGCATCTGAACCGGACGCAGATGCTCATCGCACTGAGCGGGGCGGTCTTGCTGTGCGCGCCCGCGCTGTTCACCGCGCCTTCGGCGCGAAGGCTGTGGGCGGCGCGCGCGCGCCGCACGCACGTGGCGGGAACCGAAGCGCTGGACGCGGTCTATCGGCCCGCGTTCCGCGTCGATGCCCGATACGAGCGGCATTTCACGCCGACCCTGCTGACCGACGCCCGGGGGCGGATCGCCGAGGACGTGAGCGAGCTGGCGCAGCCGACGAGGGAGCCGGCGTTTGGCTAGCCTGTTCATTTCGTACGCACGGCGCGACGGCGCGGCGCTGGCCGAGCGGCTGGAAGCGGACTTGCGCGATCGCCGGCACGAGCCGTGGAGGGACCGGGCGGAGATCGAAGGAGGCGATGACTGGTCGCGCGAGATCGAGCGCGCCATCGACCGCTGCGACGGCCTGGTCGCGCTGCTGACGAAGGAGGCGTACGGCTCGCGCATCTGTCGGGCCGAGCTGCAGCGCGCCTTGCGCAAGGAGAAGTACGTGGTGCCCCTGCTGGTGCAGAAGGATGCCGACCGTCCGCTGGACCTCGAGGCAAGGCACTACCTCGATTTCACGGATCCCGCGCTCTACGAGTCGAGCCTGGCCGAGCTGCTGCGCAGGATCGAGAAGGGCAGGGGCGTGAGGCTGGACGACCTTCCGGAGCGCACCCGCAGCAGCCTGCCGCAGGACGTCGGCGTGCGGTCCATGGAGGCGGCGCTGCTGCGCCGCCAGGCGAGCTGGGAGGATGTGGCGGCCATGGCGGAGCGCCAGCGCTCGAGGTTCCTCGAGTCGCTCGCGCCCAGGCCGGGCGCGGTCGCCGTCTATGAGCCGGCGCTGTACGTGAGCCGGGCCGCGGAGGAGCGCGAGCTCGACGAGTTTCTCGCGGGCGACGCCCGGGCCCTGGTGGTCCTCGGCGACATGGGCATGGGCAAGACCAGCCTGCTGTGCCATTGGTCCGCGGCGCAGGCCGCCAGGCGGCATGCCGTTTTCATGTTCGCGGGCGAGCGGCTGACCACGGCCGACATGGAGAGCGAGTTGCGGAAGGACCTGAACCTCGGCGACCCGACCGCCCTGTGGCCCGCGCTCGACTACCTCGACGAGCTGGCCGGCCGCGGCGGCCTGCGCGTGCTCATCGTCATCGATGCCCTGAACGACTTCCGCGGCGGCAACGGTGACGGGCAAAGGCAGCTGCTGCTGTGCGTCGACAAGCTGGTCTCCCGGCTGCCTGGAAAGAATGTGCGCCTGGTCCTGACCTGCAGCACGCCGGCCTGGAAACGGCTGGACCGCGTCGGCCGGCCCGCCATGAGCGGCGAGCGCTATCACCGCGGCGGCGAGCCGCTCGTGCTCGGCGCCTTTACCGAGGAGGAGGCCGCCGCCGCGTTCGAGCGCTACCGCGCGCGCTTCGAGCTGCCGTTCGCGCTGCCGGAGCTGCCGCCGACGCTCGCCGTCCGCCTGCGCTCGCCGCTGATTCTGCGCCTGCTGGCCGACGCGTATCGGCCCGGCGCCGGGCAGCGGGTATTGCCACGCCCCGATACGCTGGTCTTCCGGCGCTATTACGAGCAGCGCCTGCAGCGCCCCGAGGACGAACGGTTCGTCCAGGCACTGGTCCAGGCGATGTACGAGCGTGAAGACGCCGCCCTGCCGGTGGCGAGCCTGTTCGATCATCCGGTGCTCGGTCCGGCCATCAACGCGGCCCAGCCCGACGCAAGCTATGCGCGCCTGCTCGACCAGGGCGTGCTTCTCGAGGTCAAAGGCGAGGGCCTCTTTACCCAGGATCTGCTCAAGTTCGCCTATCCGCTCGTGGGTGCCTACGCGCTCGCGACTTCGCTCGCGCAACGCAGGGAGCCGGCGCAAGCCCTCCTCGCGGAGCTGGTGCACAAGTCCGGCCGCTTCCCGCTGGCCTGGGATGCCGCGGTCACGCTGCTCGTGATGAAGAGCCTGTCCGACAAGGGCTCGCTCGAGCTGTACCTGCAGCTCGCGGGCGCGCCCGAGGCGGCGCTGCGCGAGCTCGCGAGCGACAGCCTGGTGAGGCTGGACGAAGTGAAGCGCGAGCGCGCCGCGCAGATTCTCAAGGCGCTCCTCGACAGCGGCTCGGCCCAGCGGCAGCGCACGGCGTTGCGCGCCGCGTTCCGCATCGGACCTCCCGCCCGCGAGCTGATCCTGCGCGGCGCGCTGAGCAGCTCCGACGCGCTGCGGCGGGCGGTGCGCGACTCCCTGTACGTCATATGGATAGGCAGCGCCGAGGTGCAGCCGCGGCACGCCGCCGCCACTCTCTACTCCGTGTGGCGGCATGCGCCGAAGTTCACCCACGAGCTGGTGAAGTTCCTGGTGGAACGCATGAGCTGGCGCCGGCCGCTGGAGCTCTGGCGCATCATGCGCTTCGTCCTCGACTGGTGCATCACGATGTACATCAACCACTGCGACAGCGAGGAGGTCGCGGCGCAGACCGCGGAGGTGTTCCACGATCTCGCGGTCAACGGCCTGCACCTGGATCGGATGAACCTCGGCCGCCACGTCGACAAGGTCGTGGCGAGCGGGGTGGCGGCGGTGTTCGCCCGGCCGATCCTCGAGTGGATGCTGCAGACCACGCCCGAGGAGGCGGCGGCGTTCTTCCGCATTCCGGCGCAGGAGCGCTCGGTGCTTGCGCGGATCGCTGCGCTGCTCGATCCCGGGACCGACCTGCTCGCCGACGAGGCCCTCGTCTCGGGCGCTTTCCGCTCCGGGGTCGACGTGTATTGCGGCGCCGCTGCGCTTGCCGTGGCGGTCCACGCGTACCGGGACTTCCCGCGCCACGAGCCGCGCCTGCGGAGCATGTTCGACGCCCTCGACAGCCGGGGGCGCATCTGGCTGCTCATGTCCTTCGCGGTGCTGCTGCGCCGCACGCCGCCTGCCTGGACGGGCATGCTCGAGGACATGACGCGCCGCTGCCTGGAGGAGCGCTTCCAGGTGGGGGAGGCGCGGCCGCCGAAGGTCGCGCAGCTCCTGCTGGTGCCGCTCGGTCTTGCGTACGGCAAGCAGGGGAAGGGCATGCCGTTATTCGAGGCGCTGGCCGCCGCCGCCGCCACAGGGCGGGAGCCGGAGCGCAGCGCGCAGCTGCTGTCGATGCTCGCGCCGATAGGCTTCTACCATCCGGACGCGCTGCTCGACACGCTGCGGCCGCACCTGGCGGCGCTCGCCGCCGACGACGGCCTGCGCAGGGCCCTGACCGTGGTGCTCGCCACCATGCGCACGCTGCACTTCGATCTGGTCGACCTCTTCATGGAGCGGGAGCAGCTGGACGAGGCGCTGCGCCGCGAGGTGGTGGCGACGACCGACGTCGCGCTGATCGACGAGTTCATGAGGACGCTCGGCTTCTTCAACAATGCCGTCCACCAGTGCCTGTTCCGCCCCGGCATGCGGGAGGGGCTCAGCGTGTTTCCTCTCAAGGTGATGGCCGAAGCGGGCAGCACCCGCGAGTTCATCGCCGCCTATGCCGCTCAGGCGATCCGCATGGCGCGCCAGACCCGGTTCCGGCTGGACGAATGGCTGGCATGCGCTGGCTCGTGAGCCTCTACCTGGTCATACGCGTCTGGGCGCTGAATTTCACGCTGCTGCTGCCGCTCGTGGGCGCGGCAGGCGCGCAGGGCGAGCTGCCGCTGCGGGACGCCGCGCCGCTGCTGTTCATCGCGCTCGCCTTCCACGTTTTCGCGTACGTGCTGAACGACGTCGCGGACCTCTGGGTGGACCGCAGCGAGCCGTTGCGCGCCGACTCGCCGCTGGTGCAGGGCACGCTGAGCCGCCGCAGCGCGCTGTGGCTTGCGCTGCTGCAGCCGCCGCTCGCTTTTTCGCTCGCGCTTTATGCCGGCGCGACGCCGGCCGCGCTCGCCATGCTGGCGCTCGCCTTTGCAGCGCTGGCGGGCTACGACCTCTACGGCAAGCGCTGCGCCTGGCCGCTCCTCACCGACGGATTGCAGGCGCTGGGCTGGTGCGCGCTGCTGCTGGTGGGCGCGCTCTGGCGCGGGTCGCTCGCCGCGCCGGGGCTCTTCTGGCTGACGGCGTACGTGTTCATCTACGTGCTGTTGGCCAACGGCTTCCACGGCGCGTTGCGCGACCTCGCCAATGACTTCGCCCAGGGCGCCCGGACCACCGCGATCTGGCTCGGCGCGCGTCCGGGCGCCGGCGATGCGGTGACCATCTCGACGCGCCTTCTCGCCTACGCGCTGGCGCTGCAGATCGCGCTGCTCGCGTGCGTGATCGCCGTCCTGCGCTCGGTTCCCGGGATGGCAGGCAGCCCGTGGGGCGCCGTGCCGGTGGTGCTGTGTCTTGCTGCCTCGGCGCTATTGCTGCTCGGCGGGACCCGGCTCGTGCGCAGCCGAAGGAGCCTGATCACTGTGTGCCTGGCGCAGGTCCTGCTCGGCATGGCGGTCATGCCGATGCTGTACGTGCCCGTGCTCGAGGCGCCGGGCGCGGCGGCGATGATCGCCTCGTTCGCGCTTCCGGTCCTGGCGATGTACCTCTATAACCGGACGCGCTGGCGCTCATGACCCATGCCGGCACGCGGCAGTGGTCGGCTCTGATCGAGCTGGTGCGCCCGTCGAAGCCGGTCGCCGCGGCTTCGTTCGTGCTTCTCGGCGCCTACCTTGCAGCGCCGCCTTCGCAGCTTGTCTCCGCGCCCACGCTCCTCGCGGCCTGCGTGGTGCTCCTGGTCACGGCTTTCGGCTTCGTCGTGAACGACTGCTACGACCTTGCCGTGGATGCGCTCGGCAAACCCCACCGGCCGATCCCGTCCGGACGGGTATCGGGCGGTTTCGCTGCGGCATTCGCCGGCTTGCTCGCGGCGGCGGCGCTCGCCCTGAGCGCGATCCTCGGCTGGGGCTTCGCCATGATCACGCTCGGCGCCGTGGTCCTGAGCTGGGCGTATTCGTACCGGTTGAAGAACACCCTGCTCCTCGGCAATGGCGCGGTCGCCCTGCTGGTGGTGGCCGCGCTCATCTATGGCGCGCTGACCGGGGGCCCGCCCGGCGCCGCGGTATGGATCGCGGCCGCGATCAGCTTTCCCTACATCGTCGCCCAGGAGGCGCTGTTCAATCTCGAGGACGAAGATCAGGACCGCAGCGCCGGACTGCATACCACCGCCACCCGGCTGGGCGCCGACCGCACCGCGCGACTGGTGCGCGCGATCCTCGCCGTTTTCATCGTGCTTGCGCTCGTGCCGCCGGCCGTCGGACTCGCCTCGGCGAGCTATTTCGTGGCCGCGCTCGCCCTGCTGGCGCTTCCGGCCGGGATCCTCATTCGCCTGCTGCGCCGGCCGCTGTCACCCGCCGCCGTGGCTCGAGCCGCGAAACTGTCACGCCTGGTCTGGGTGGCGAGCTTCGTGCCGCTGGGGCTCCTCAAATGAGCGTCGGCGTGCGCCGGCTTGTTCTGTCGGCAGCCGTGGCGCTTGCTGCCGCGGCCCCCGGTTGCATGGCGGCATCGCCCTGGGACGATGCGCGGGCAGTCACCAAGGACGAGATCGTCAAGGCGATGCAGGAGCAGAAGCGCCAGGGGTACTCGCTAGACGCGCCTTCGAACGCGGTCAGGCTGCAGGCGGGGGTGTTTCTCGAGATCGTCGCGGCAGTGCAAGCCGACGGTAGCCGGCGGCCGCTGCGCGTGGGCCACGAGGAATACTTCCAGGCCTTCCTGCAGGTGGCGGGACATACGCCGGCCACCGCGCCGAAGTTCGTGTCGGTGGCTCACCGCCATGGCGAGGATTTCCTGATCGATCACCGGGCGGAGAACGTGATCGCCGACGCGCGCGGCGGCCCGGTGCCCAGGCGCGCGATGAACGTCAAGGCCGGCTGGCCGCCGGCCGCCGGCTCGCCCTCGCGCTACTTCTACGAAGACAAGACTTCCGATCCGCACGTCGAGGTGGCGCACGAGCGGCTCAACGGCTATCGCATCCTCGACTTCGGCGGGATCATCGTCTACGACGACCTGTACGGCATTACCGGGCGCGCCACGTCGGGGCTGCTGGGCCTCATCTTCAGATTCATCGGCAACGCGGACGGAGAGCAGACGCGCTTCGCCGTCTCGGACGTGGACCGCACCCAGGTTTCGCTCACCACCGTGCGCAAGCTGCTGCCGGTCACGCAGACGGTGACCATCTTTCCGGACGGCAAGATCTTCACCGGCGTGCCGGAGAACCGGCCGGATCTCTCCGCGCTCGAAGCCCGGCTCATCGAGCTCGATCTCCAGCTCGTCTACACCCCGCGCGACCAGAGCCCGATGCCGCCGCGACGTTGATGGCGCTTAGTCGCGTGGCTGGAACACGAGGAAGTACTGGTTGGGGAGGAAATCGTGCTGCCGGGCGACCTGGTAGCCGGCGCGAGCCAGCTCGTCGACCACGCGCTGCGGCGCGATGCGCGCGGCCCGCGGCGGGCCGTCGGGGGAGTCCATGCGGAAGTCGATGACGGCGATGCGGCCGCCAGGCCTGAGGGAGCCGCGCAGGTTGCGGAAGTAGCGCTCCCGATCGTCGATGTGGTGATAGACGTCCACCAGCAGGACGAGATCGGCCTTCTCCGGAAGGCGGGGATCGTCTGGCGTGCTCGCAACTGCCACGAGGTTGTCCCGTTTCTCGCGTTTCGCGCGCGCGGCGAGGTATTTCACCATGTCGGGCTCGACGTCCACGCCGTAGACGCGGCCCTGGGGCACCATGTTGGCGAGCTGTACGGCGAAATAGCCCGTGCCCGAGCCGAGGTCGGCGACGACGGCATCGGGCTTGAGGGCCAGCGCCTCGATCACCTCATGGGGCTTCTGCCATTCATCGCGCTTCGGATCATCAAAAACGTGCGCCCACTGCTCCGCGCCGCTGAAGCTGTGCTGGTGCGTATGGGGCGCCTGGGCCGCGGCGGGACCTGAAAGAGAAAGAGACAAGGCAAGCAGCAGGGCGTGCTTCATCGCGCTGCTCCCATCATGCGCGAGCGCATGCCGCGCATCATGGCGGCCATGCCGTCGCGCGCCAGCTCGTCGACCTCGCCGGCGTGCGCCTGAAGCGCGGCGACCACCTTGGCGTCGGCCGAGGTCTGGGTGACGATGGCGCCGTTCTGCGTCATTTCCACCGTGGTCTTGATCTTGTCCTTGTTGTCGAACAGCACCGGCAGCGTCGAGCTGAACAGATTGAAGATCCGGCCGTCCTTGAGCCGCTGCTCCATGCTCGCCACGTGCGCCTTGAGGGCCTGGGCGACCTGAGGATCATCGGATTCGGTCACGGTGCGGATGCCGTCGGGCAGGTTCTCGACCGAGCGCTTGATCTTGTCGTGACCCGCCAGCATCTCGTGCACCAGTTGCATGTCCGCCTGGAAGGCGGCGTCGCCCGATTGCATCATGCCCATCGGACCGCCGTGATGCATGCCGTTGGGATGGGCGAACGCAACGGCTATCGCCAGCCCCGACCCCAGCGCTGCCAGGCCCGCGACGACTATCTTGCGCGAACGTTTCATTGTCAGTATCTCCAGATCATTGGCGAGCGACGCCGGGAAGAGGAAGCTGCCCGGCGTGCTGACCCGATGCGTCAATGCGCGTGCGTATGCTCGGGAAGGGTGGTGCCCTTCTCCTTGGCGCGCTTCTGCATCTCTTCGTGCGTTGCCTGCGCCAGCTTCTGGCGCTCTTCGGCTGTCTTGGCGTTGTGCATCTTTTCCTGGAGAGCCGTCCGCTCCTCCGGAGTCATGAGCGACTGGCCGGCGCCCATTCCCGCTGCGCCATGGCCCATTGCGCCATGCTGCATCCCGCGCATCTTGCCGTGTGGGCCGTTGCCATCGCCCATAGGACCCGGCTGGGCGAATGCCGCCGCGGCGACGCCCAGGCTCAAAGCGGCGACGATCCCGGCTGCTGTCTTGTGTGAACGTTTCATAATGAGATTCCTTTCAGGGTTGTGAGAGCTTCACCTCTCGGCGGAATCCATTGAACCAAAGAGATGTAAGCGCGCCATGTAGAGAGAGGCGCGTTTTGTATCGCAGGCTTGTTCAGGCTGCCGTTGTTACACTGGGTAACAGTCTTGCGGCTGAAAACCGGCCGCGTGACGCTATATGTCAGCCATGGCCGGGCAAGACCACATCCTGATCGTCGACGACGACGCAGAGACCCGCAGCCTTTTGCGGGCGTATCTGCAAAAGCAGGGCTATCGGGTAACCGTCGCGGCCGATGGCAGGGCCTTGAGGCGCGCGGTCGATGTAGCGCGGCCGGACCTCATCGTCCTCGACCTGATGCTTCCAGGCGAGGACGGCCTCGAGCTGTGCCGCGATCTGCGGACCCGCTCCAATTTGCCGGTCATCATGCTCACGGCGCGGGACGAGGAGACGGACCGCATCGTCGGATTGGAGATGGGTGCCGACGATTACCTCGGGAAGCCGTTCAATCCGCGGGAGCTGCTAGCCCGCATCAAGAGCGTGCTCAGGCGTGCGCGCTCGCTGCCCGGGAACCTTGAGCCGGACGGGGCGAAGGCCTACCGCTTCGCCGGCTGGACCCTCGACGTCGCCACTCGCAACCTTACTGCGCCGGACGGTGTGGTGGTGCCGTTGAGCGGAACGGAGTTCAAGCTGCTCAGGGCCTTTCTCGCGCACCCGCACCGGGTGCTTTCCCGCGACCAGCTGATCGAGCTCATGATCTCGCGCGAAGCCGGCCCGTTCGACCGCGCGATCGACGTCCAGGTGAGCCGTCTGAGGCAGCGGCTGCGCGACGGCGCACGCGAGCCGCAGATCATCAAGACCGTGCGGGGCGAGGGCTACGTGCTCGCGGCGCAGGTCGAAGCGGCGGCCTGATGAACGTCGCGCCGCGCTCGCTGTTCAGCCGCCTCGTACTGGTGCAGTTGAGCGTGCTCGTCGTCGCGCTGCTGGTCAGCTTCGCGATTCACATGCACGATCGCAGCGAGGCACTGGCGCAGGCAAGCGGCATGCAAACCGCTCAGCGCATCGCCGACATCGTGAGGCTGCTCGAGCCGCTCGCCCCCGCCGAGCGCCGGCGCATCGTGCAGGTTTTCAGCGCGCCGCCGCTCACCATCAGCCTGGACCAGCGCCCATTCGACGCGCAGGTGGAAAGCGGTGCACGGTCGACCCTCTTCGGCATGATGCTGCGCCGGTACCTCGGCGACGGGCGCCCGGTTGCCGTCGTGGTAAGAGAAGCAAATGTGGAGGTAAGGAAGGGCCCGCCGGGACCCATGGCGCATCGCCCCTGGATGGCCCCGGGAGCGGCGCTGCACTTCGGATCCGGGCCGGGGGTTTCCTTCGTCGCGCAGGTGCGCCTCAACGATGGGGCACTGGTCGCTTTCGATTCACGCCAGCCGGTGCAGACGGCGGGCTGGCCCTACCGGCTGCTGCTGAGCCTCGCGGTGCTTCTCGTGGCGGTTATCGCCGTCTCCTGGGTCGCCGTGCGCTGGGCGACGCGGCCCCTCAAGGCGCTCGCCGACGCCGCCGACGAGCTTGGGCGGAATATCGACCGGCCGCCCATGCCGGAGAAGGGCCCGGTGGAGGTGGTGCGCGCGGCGCGCGCATTCAACACGATGCAGGAGCGCCTTGCCGGCCATATCCGGGAACGCGCGGCGACCCTGGCAGCGATGTCGCACGACCTCAAGACCCCGGTGAACCGCCTGCGGCTGCGCGCCGAGCTGCTCGAAGACGGCGAGGTCAAGAGCAAAATCGCCCAGGACCTGGAGGAGATGGAGACGATGATCCTGGGCACGCTCGAATTCATGCGAGGGGGCAAGACCGCCGAAAAGCCGCAGCCGGTCGATGTGAACGCCTTGCTCGGCAGCCTTCAGGCCGACGCGCAGGACACCGGTGCGCAGGTCAGCATCGAAGGGGCCGCCTCCGGACCCTACGTCGGCCGGCCGCAGGCTTTGAAGCGCTGCCTGGGGAACCTCCTCGACAACGCCGTGAAATACGGCAGCTCCGCCATCATGCTTGTCGATGACGCCCCGAGCCGTTTGACGATCCGCATCCGCGACCGCGGGCCGGGCATACCTGAGCCGGAGCTGGAACGAGTGTTCGAGCCGTTCCATCGCCTCGAGGGCTCGCGCAGCCGGGACACGGGCGGCACCGGATTGGGATTGAGCATCGCAAGGCAGATCGCCCGCCTGCACGGCGGCACGCTGACGCTGCGCAACCTGGACGGCGGGGGACTCGAAGCGATCCTGAGCTTGCCGAGGGGTCAGCCTTACGGCGACGCATAGGCGCCGCGGCATTCGGCGCCGGTTCCAGATTCTCCCGTTCGCCGCCGCGGGGCTCGCGACATCGATGACTCTGCGCGCATTACAGCACCGTCCGGTCCCGGACAGGCGGCCGGGCGCCTGTCCGCCACTGGTCGCGTTCGCGCGAACATCATTCAGCAATGTTCAGGTGGGATGCGCTGATGCGCTGCGGCGGCGTGGCATCTTGTCGCTCTTAGTACGTCCTTCATCCTGACGATGCGTCAGCAATTGTCGCTATGGCAACGTTCAAGACCGCGTGCACAAGAGGGTCGAGCGAAGCGTGGAAACGACGGAGAAAAACCAAAAGTCTCGTTGGCGATCACTGGCACGTGCCTTCACGGACAACCAGTTGGGCGAGCGTCACGCGAGCACGGCCTCAACCGCGGTCCCGGCGCCCAAGCGACCAACAGGTCGCTTTGCGAGCCTGCTCGCTCGCGGCGCAACGATAGCAGTGCTCCTTCTAGGCCTCGGCATCGTCACCGAAAAAATGGGGTGGACCGACCCTACGGTGCTTGTGGCTTGGGTGTGCCTGACGCCGATGGTCGGATATCTTGGGGGGCTGCTCGCCCGGGATGTAACTGCCGGCGCGGCAAGCGCACGGGCGTTCGAAAGGAGAGTCGTTATCGTCGGAGCCAATGCACCGGGCAAGCGCTTCCGCACCAGCCTGACCAGCGTTCCCGGCGTGGCGTTCTGCGGTTTTTTCGATGACCGCTCGATAGATCGGGTCGGTGTCGCGCGCGAGGAGCTCTTGGGTTCCGTGGCCGAGGTCCCCGGGTTCTGCCAAACGGGACGCGCCGACGTGGTCTATGTTGCGCTTCCCGTCATGTCGCAACCTCGTACGGTGGACATGTTCAGACAACTAAACGACACCACGGTGTCGGTTTACTTGCTGCCCGACATATTTCTTTCAGCTCTTTGCGCGCCCATGAGGCCGCGTCTGGACATGGTTGCCGGTACGCCCGTCGTGCAGCTGTGCGAGACGCCGTTCCTCGGTATGAATGCGGTCATCAAACGGACGGAAGACCTCGTACTGGGCACAGTTCTGTTGCTCCTCTGCCTGCCCGTCATGCTGGTGATCGCAGCGGCGATCAGGCTTGATGCGCCTGGTCCGATCATCTTTAGGCAGCGGCGTCACGGACTCGACGGTAGAGAGATTGTCGTTTACAAGTTTCGCACGATGCGCGTGCTGGAAGATGGCTCGGAGTTCAGGCAAGCAAAGCCAGGCGATGCGCGTGTTACCAAGGTGGGCGCGTTCTTGCGGAGATACTCGCTGGACGAACTACCCCAGCTCGTAAACGTCTTGCAGGGGCGCATGAGCCTGGTTGGACCACGACCTCACCCGGTCGCACTCAACGATCTCTATCGCAATGCGATCAGCGGCTACATGATCCGGCACAAGGTGCGCCCGGGACTCACAGGGTGGGCGCAGGTCAACGGGTTCCGCGGCGAGACGGATACCGTGGAGAAGATGAAGGCACGCATCGAGCACGATCTGGCATACCTGTCGGACTGGTCCCTCTTTCTGGACCTTTCAATTCTGGCCCGCACGGCGAGGGCGGTCGTGACAGGCCGCAACGCCTACTAGCCGGATCGCCGCCAGCCGCGGCGGCTCGTGGCAACAGTTCCCGGCGTGCCCCCCTGGCCGAAGGTGATTTTCACGGCGCTGCATAGGCGCCGCGGTGGAACACGAGCGGCTTGACGTCGCGGTAGGCGTAACGCTCGACCCTGCCGATGACGATGATGTGATCGCCGCCGTAGTAGCGGTGCCGGCTATGGCACTCGAAGGTCGCCGCCGCGCCCTGCAGCACGGGCGCGCCGCCCAGGCCGGGGGTGAAGCGCCCGTCGAAGGCGGCGAACTTGTCGGGCCCGCTCCGGGCGAAATGCGACGACAGCGCCTGGTCGCCGGCGCCGAGGACGTTGATGACGAAGTGCTCGGCATCGCGGAACACCGGCGCGCTGCTCGCCGTGCGCGACAGGCTCCACAGCACCATCGGCGGGTCGAGCGATACCGAGCTGAAGGAGTTGGCGGTCAGGCCGACCCGGCGGCCCTCCGGCGCGACGGTGGTGATGAGGCACACCCCGGTGGGGAAAGTGCCGAGCGCGCTGCGAAAATCCCGCGCATCGTGCTGCGTCGCCTGAGGCGCGACGACTTCCTCCCACATCAGGCCGCGACTTTCATGCGTTCGATATGCTTGCCCTGGAAGTGCGGGGCGATCTCCTTCATGAAGCGCTGCATCTGCTCCTTGACGAGGCTGTGCGGCTTGTTGCCGACGTTGAAGTAGAGGATCACCTCCTCGACGCCGCTCTGCTCCACCTTCTTCAGCGTATCGATGATCTTCTGCGGGCTGCCGAGCAGGATCGAGCGCTCGGACAGGTCCTCTTTCTTCATGTTCTTCAGGATGTCGACGATCTTCATGAAGTACTGCATGGTCGGCGGCGCGTCCTCGGGCTTCTGCGGGAAGGCCTGCAGCACGCAGTGGTTGAAATAGTCCATCTGCGTCTGCCGCCCGTAATCCTCCTGCTGCGCGTCGTCGGCGATGTAGATGAAGTAGCTGCACATCGCGCGGCCGGGCTTCTTGCCATTGCGCACGCAGGCCTCGCGGTAGCTCTCGACCGCCTTCTCGAGGCCGCCGAACACCATGCCCGCCGCGAACGGCGCGTAGATGATGTTCAGGCCGCGCTTGGCGGCGATCTCGACGCTGGTCTTGGAAAAGGAGGCGACGTAGAAGGGCAGGGGCTTCTGCAGCGGGCTCGGCGTGATCGCCATCTCCGGGATGTCGTAGAAGCGGCCGCGGTGCGACCACTTGCCCGGCGAGTTCCAGGCCTTGAGCAGCACGTCGATGCCCTCCTCGAAGATCTCGGCGGAGGCCATGAAGTCGGCACCGAACGGGGCGTACTCCTTGCGGTCGTAGCCGCGGCCGGTGGCGAAGTCGACGCGGCCGCCGGAGAGCACGTCGAGGGTCGCCCACATCTCCGCCACGTGCACCGGGTGGTGGAGCGGCAGCACCGTTACCGCGGGCGCGAGGCGGATGTTCTTCGTCTGCGCCGCCACGTTCGCCAGCACCAGGTCCGGGCGCGAGTTGACGCCCAGCGAGTCGAAATGATGCTCGCCGATCCACGCCGAGTGCATGCCGATCCTGTCGGCCAGGATCGCCTGCTCGCGGATCTCGAGCACGAACTGGTTCGCCGAGCGCGGGTTGTTCGGGTAATGGTTGTCGCTAAGGGTGAAGTAGCCGAATTCCATGCCTCAATTCCTTACGTGGCCTCGATGGGGTTGCGCAGGATGCCGATCTCTTTCACTTCCACTTCCACCACGTCGCCGGGCTTCATGAACACCTTGGGGCTGCGGCCGAAGCCGACGCCGCTCGGCGAGCCGGTGGTGATGACGTCGCCGGGCCGGAAGAGATAGAACTGCGAGTAGTACTCGATGAGCTGCACTACGCTGAACACCAGGTCGTCGGTGCTCGCGTCCTGCATGAGCCTGCCGTTCAGCCGCGTCTGGATGCGCACGCGCGCTGGGTCGGGAATCTCGTCCTTCGTGGCGATGCACGGCCCCATGGGGCAGAAGGTCGGGAACATCTTGCCGAGCAGGTTGTGCTCCCAGGCATGGATCGGGCCCATGACCCCTTGCGCCTGGAAGATCGGCGCCACCCAGTCGCGCGCCGAGACATCGTTGACCAGCGTATAGCCGAAGACGTAGTCGAGCGCCTGCGCGGCGCTCACGCGATGGCACGGCCTGCCGATCACCACGCTGAACTCGCCTTCCCAGTCGAGCATGTCCGGATGGCTGGGCGGGACCCTGATCGGCTCGCCGCTGGCGATGATGCTCGCCACGCTCTTGGTGAAGGCCGCCGGCTTCCCGGGAACCGGCGTCTTCATCTCCTTCAGGTGCTCGTGGTAGTTCATGCCGACCGACAGCACCAGCCCGGGGTCGGGGATCGGCGCGCGCAGCTTCACCCCGCCGAGCGCATGCCTCGCGCCGGGCTGCTGCGGCGCCCCGGCGAGGATCTCCTTCAGGCTGGCGCCGATCTCCACGATCTCCTCGCCTTCCAGGCGGCCCGCGCGGCTGCGGCCGTCCACTTCGAATGTCACCAGCTTCATGCGGCGGTCCTCAGATGATCGCCCGCGCCGAAGTCCTTCGACAGGCGGTCGCAGAATTTGCGCAGCGCGAGCGCCGCGGGGTGGGTGAGCCTCGCCAGCTCGTGGTCCGGGCCGATGAGCGTCACGGCGGCGGCCGCCTCGCCGTTCCACTGCAGCACCGGCGAGGACACCGCGGCGAGGCCCGGAATGACGCTGTTGTCGACCGACGCCAGGCGGTTGCGGCGCGCGCGCTCGAGCGCGCGCTCGAAGGCCGGGCGATCGATGCTCTCGCGCTTGGCCTCGGCGGCGAGCGCGTCGGCGGTCACGGCCGCGGGCAGGAAGGCGACCAGCACCGCCCCGGTGGCCGAGCGCGACACCGGCAGCACCGAGCCCAGGCCCAGGCTGGTGACGAACGGATTGCGGCTGCGTTGCCAGTGCACCACGGTCGGGCCGCGGTTGCTCCACACGGTCAATAGAGCGGTGTAGCCCGTTTCGGCGACGAGCGCCGGCAGCGCCTGCTCGGTGAGCTGCACGGAGTCGAGGCGCCGCACCGCGGCGAGGCCCATCTGCAACGCGAGCGGGCCGAAGTCGTAGCGCGTATCGGCATCCTGGCGCACCAGGCCGCAGCGCACGAAGCTCGCGAGGTAGCGGTGCGCGCCGCTCGGGTCCAGGCCGGCGCGCGCGCTGAGCTCCTTCAGCGCGAGCGGCCCGTCGGCTTTCTCCATGGCCTCGAGCAGCCGTATGCCGGTGTCTATCGACTGGATGCCGCGGCTGGCGCGCTTTTTCTTCAATTGGCGAATTGACAATGCGTTGGCGTATGGACAATATACCGTTTCGTCCTGAGGAGGAGCAAGATGAGAATAGACCGACGTCGGGCCCTGGCGGCCGGAGGCGCGCTTCTTTCCACCCTGGCGCTGCCGGGCGCGCTGCGCGCGCAGGGCAGGCCGCTGCGCATCGGCAGCACGCTGCCGCTCACCGGCCCGCTCGCATCGCTCGCCCTCATCCACAGGGTCACCGGCGAGATCTACGTCGAGAACCTGAACCGGCGCGGCGGCCTGCTCGGCCGGCCGGTCGAATGGGTGCTGCGCGACGACCAGTCGAAGCCCGAGCTGACCCGCACGCTCTACGAACAGCTCATCACCTCGGACAAGGTCGACCTGATCCAGAGCCCCTATGCCACCGGGGCGATCCTCGCCGCCATGGGCGTGGCGCAACGCTACGGCAAGGTGCTGCTGCACAATTCGTTCGGCATCCCGAGGCTCGCGAAGTACGACATGCAGTTCCAGACCGCGGGCGTCGCCTTCGACCCGGAGAACGTCTGGCCCAACCTGATCTTCGACGCGGCGGCGAAGCTGCCGAAGCCGCCGAAAAGGGTCGCCATCGTGACGAGCAAGTTTCCGTCGGTGCATTTCATCTCGGGCGGCGCGCGCCAGGTCCTCAAGAAGCGCGGCCTCGACGAGGTGCTGCACCTCGAGTACGAGTTCGGCACGCGCGACTTCGGCCCGATCGCGAGCCGCGTCAAGGACGCGAACCCCGATTTCCTCTGGGGCGGCACCAACGGCATCGACCCGGTGCTGATGCTCGAGGCGATGAATAAGATCGACTACCGCCCGCCGGCGCAGGTGCATCTGTTCCCGGCGCCCGGGCCGATGCTGAAGCTGCCGCAGGCGCAGGGCGCGTTCGCGCTGACCAACTTCGAGGCGCATCCGCCCTTCACCGACGATCCCTCGATCGCCCAGTTCGTCAAGACCTACGCCGAGCGCAGCAAGGCGGCCGGCATCCCGTACAACGCGGTCGACCTGCAGTCGGCGATCGCCTATGCGGCCTGGCAGGTGCTCGAGGCGGCGGTGACGGCGACCCGGGGCACCGACGACAAGGCGATCGCCGCGTGGCTGAAGAAGAACGAGGTGAAGGTGATCTTCGGGTCGCTCAAGTGGACCGGCCCGCAGAACTACGTCGAGGGCTCCGACCAGTACAAGGTGAAGCAGCTGCAGCAGGGCAGGTGGGTCGTGGTCTCGCCGGCCCAATGGGCGGCGCCCGGCGCCAAGGTCGTCTGAGCCGCGCCGGAGGGTAGGTGCCGAGCGCGACCCTGCTGGGCCAGTCGGTCCTGTCGGGGATCTTCATCGGCTCGCTTTACGGGCTGCTCGGGCTCGGCTTGAGCCTGTCGTGGGGCATGCTGCGCCAGGTCAACCTGGCGCATTTCGCGCTCGCCTTCCTCGGCGGCTACGTCACCTACCAGCTCGCGGCGGTGGCGCAGGTGGATCCTTTCGTCACCCTCGCGGTCACCGCGCCGGCGTTCTTTGCGCTGGGAATGGCGCTGCACTGGTTTTTCCTGCGCTTCTCGGTGACGTTGCTGAACACGCTGCTGGTCACGTTCGGGCTCACCAGCATCATCGAGGCGGGCATCCAGTGGTTCTGGACCGCGGATTTCCACCGCATGGAGAGCACGTACGCGGCCATGCGCTGGAAGCTCGGGCCGCTGTTCGTGTCGCTGCCCGATCTGATCACGCTCGGCTTCGCCCTGACGCTCGCGCTCGGCATGTGGGGCGTGCTGCGCTTCACCGACATGGGCAAGGCGATCCGCGCCACCACCGAGGATGCGCCGATCGCCGCGGCCTTCGGCGTCAACGAGAAGCTGCTCGGCTACCTCGTCTCCGGGCTGGCTGCCGCGGTGGCGGCCGTGGCGGGCCTTTGCCTCGCCCTGAACCACACCCTGGCGCCGGTGCAGATCTACGCCTGGATGGGGGTGGTGTTCGCGGCGGTGATGATGGGCGGCCTGGGCAGCCCGATCGGGCCGCTGGTGGCGGGCATCGTGATCGGCGTGAGCGAGGCCCTCACCATGGCGGTCACGGCGCCGACCTGGGCGCCGCTGGTGTCGTTCTCGCTGCTGATCGCCATCCTGCTGGTCCGGCCGGCGAGATTCTGATGAAGGCCATGCTCGCGGCCTGCGCGGCGCTGCTCTGCGCGCTTCCCTACCTCGGGCTGCCGGCGTTCTACGAGTCGTTCGGGTACCTGCTGCTGCACGCCATCGTGCTCGCGACCTCGTGGAATCTGCTCAGCGGCTACTCGGGCTACTTCTCCTTCGGCCACGGCGCGTTCTTCGGCGTCGGCGTCTACACCACCGCGGCGCTCGCGGGCAAGCTGGGCTGGCCTTTCCTGTGGACCCTGCCGCTCGCGGCGCTCGCCGCCACGGTGTTCGGCGTGGCCCTCGGCGCAGTGGTGTTCCGCGTGCGCGCGCTGCGAGGCGAGCTCTTTGCCCTTCTCACGCTGGCCATCACTTTTGTCCTGTCCACGATCGCGCTCAACACCGTGGACGGCGGGCCGGGCATCCAGGTGATGGTCGACATGCCGAGGATCGCGCCGACGCCGTCGGGCGCGATCTATCTGATGATGCTCGCGGCCGCGGCGCTGACGCTGTGGACGGCCTACGCGATGTATCACTCGCGCTTCGGCACCGGGCTGTTCGCGATCCACGACGACGAGGACGTCGCCGAGGTGATGGGCGTGCCGACCTACCGCTTCAAGCTCGCGGCCTTCGCCATCTCGTGCGCGCTTGCTGGGCTCGCCGGCGGCATCCACGCCATTTTCGTCTCGTATGTCACTGTGGCGGAAACGTTCTCGATCGCGCTGGCGGTCAACGTGGTGCTGATGAGCGCGCTGGGCGGCACGCGCCACTGGCTCGGGCCCGCGGTCGGCGCCGTGGTGATCACCCTGCTGTTGTATGCCTTTACCGGCGGCGAGGCGGCCGTGATCGGCCGCGCGTTGAGCGGACTGATCCTGATCGTGGTCATCGTGGCGATGCCGGCAGGCATCCTCGGCCAGATTTTCAAGCGCTTGCGGAAAACGGCGGTCGCGGCGGCACCGTCCGCGCGGGCGGACGAAGTACCGCGGCGGGCCGCGAAGGCGTCCGCGGAGCCGATCCTGGCGGTGCGCGGCGTGGCGAAGGCGTTCAAGGGCGTGCAGGCGCTCGCCGGCGTGGACCTCGACGTGCGCCGCGGCGAAATCCTCGGGCTGGTCGGCCCCAACGGCTCCGGCAAGTCGACATTGATCAACGTGGTGAGCGGCCATTACGCGGCCGATCGCGGCTCGATCCGCTTCGAGGGCGAGGAGCTCGTCGGCACGCCCGCGCACCGCATCGCCCGGGCAGGCATCGCGCGCACCTACCAGATCCCCCGCCCGTTTCCGCAGCTCACCGTGCTGCAGAACATTGCCCTGCCGCCGATGTTCGGACAGGTGATCATGGACCGCGCGGCGGCCGAGCGGGAGGCGTGGCGCTGGCTCGAGTTCACGCAGCTCGCCGACAAGGCGCACCAGTATCCCGGCGAGCTCAACCTGCACCAGCGCAAGTTCCTCGAGCTGGCGCGCGCGCTGGCGTCGCGCCCGAAGCTGCTGTTCCTGGACGAGGTGCTTTCCGGCCTGACGCCGGCCGAGATGGATGGGGCGCTGCGCCTCGTCCGCGCCATCCGCGACCAGGGCGCGACCATTGTGTTCGTCGAGCACGTGATGCGCGCGGTCATGGAGCTGACCGACCGCGTGGCGGTGCTGACCTACGGCAAGGCGATCGCCGAGGGCGCGCCGGCCGAGGTCATGCGCCACCCGGAGGTGGTCTCGGCCTACCTGGGGGCGGCGCATGTATGAGGTGAGCGACGTCGGCGTGAACTACGGCGCGGCGGCCGCGGTCGCGCACGTGCGCCTGCGCATCGACGCCGGCGAGCTGGTGGTGGTCGTGGGCCCCAATGGCGCCGGAAAATCGACGCTGATCAACGCGATGGCGGGCCTGCACGCGGTGGCGTCGGGCCGCCTGCGGGTCGACGGCCACGACATCACCCGCGAGGCGCCGCATCGCTTCTGCGACCGGGGCATCGCGATCGTTCCGGAAGGGCGGCGCCTGTTCGTGAACCTGACCGTGCGGGAGAACCTGGAGCTCGGCAGCTACCGCGCCGAGGCCCGCCGGATGCGCGCCGACTCCCTGCGGCGCGTCTGCGCCCTTTTCCCGGTGCTCGCCGAGCGGATGGCGGCGCCCGCGGGCGCGCTTTCCGGCGGCCAGCAGCAGATGGTGGCGATCGGGCGGGCGCTGATGGCGCGGCCGCGCTTCCTGCTTCTCGACGAGCCCTCGCTCGGCCTTTCGCCCCTGATCGTGCAGGAGCTGTTCCGCGCGATCCGCGAGGTCAACGCGGCAGGCGTCGCAGTGCTGCTGGTGGAGCAAAATGTCGCCATGGCGCTGGAACTGGCGCGGCGCGGCTACGTGCTGGACGAGGGTCGCATCGTCGCCGAAGGCGCGCCGGCCGAGCTGCTGGGGCGCGACGAGATCCGCCGCGTCTACCTTGGAATCGGCGCCGCCGAGACGAAGAGCTAGAAAGGAGAGCATGGGATTCACCGTCACTTTGAAACCGAGCGGGCACGCCTTCGAGGTCCCGGAAGGGCAGAACATCCTCCAGGCCGGCCTGGACGCCGGGCACATGCTGCCCTACAGCTGCCGCGCAGGCGTCTGCCGCACCTGCCGGGGCACCATCCTCGAGGGCAAGGTCGACTATGGTCTGGTGCACGCCACCTACCTGCCGGAGAGCGACAAGGCGAAGGGCTACGCGCTGCTGTGCCAGGCAAAGCCGCTCTCCGACCTGGTGGTCGAGGTGCGCGAAGTCCAGGGCGTGCGCCCGCGCGTGATTCCCTGCCGGGTGGAGCGGCTGGAGAAGCCCGCCCCCGACGTGGCGGTGATCGGCCTGCGCCTGCCGATGAACGAGAACTTCCGCTTCCTGGCCGGCCAGTACATCGATTTCCTGCTGAAGGACGGCAAGCGGCGCAGCTATTCGCTCGCCACGCGGCCCGACCCGGGCGGCGTCACCGCGCTCGAGATCCACGTGCGCCATACGCCCGGCGGCGCCTTCACCGACCACGTGTTCGACAAGCTCAAGGTGCGGGACCTGCTGCGCTTCGAGGGCCCGCTGGGCAGCTTCTACCTGCGCGAGGACTCGGGCAAGCCGATCGTGATGGTGGCCAGCGGCACGGGCTTCGCCCCGATCAAGGCGATCGCCGAGCACGCCCTGGAGAAGAAGATTTCCCGGCCGATGACGCTCTACTGGGGCGTGCGCCTGAAGCGCGACTTGTATATGCTGGAGCTCGCGCGCGCCTGGAAGCACCTGAAGTTCGTTCCCGTGCTTTCCGACGAGCAGTGGGACGGACGCATGGGTTTCGTGCACCGCGCCGTGATGGAAGACTTTCCCGACCTGTCGGGGCACCAGGTCTATGCCTGCGGCGCGCCGATCATGGTCGAGTCGGCGCGGCGCGACTTCAGCGCGCAATGCCGCCTGCCGGCCGACGAGTTCTACGCCGATTCATTCCTGACCGAGGCCGACAAGGCCGCAACCGCATAGGAGGAGACATGTCCCAGACCCGAGAGAAGATCCAGGATGGCATCGCCGATGCCAAGACCGAGAAGTCCGTCGTCAAGCCTTACGTCCTGTCGCACGGCACGATGGAGTGCTACAGCCTCAAGGAGTCGCGCAAGTTCTACGAGGAGTTCCTGGGCCTCGAGTGCGTGCGCCACGCCAAGCCGGCGATGGTGGTGCGCTGCGGGCTCAAGTTCCACATCGTCGCGGTCGAGGTCGGCTCCGCGGTGCACCCGCAGAACGTCCTGAACCATTGGGGCATGGACGTCGGCTCCAAGGAAGAAGTCGACAAGGCGCACGAGGCGGCGCTCAAGCACAAGGACAAGTACAAGATCCGGCAGGTCCTGCCGGTGGTGATGCAGCACGGCGTGTACTCGTTCTACATGGAGGACCTGGACCACAACTGGTGGGAGATCCAGCACTATCCGGGCTTCCAGAACGAGGACCTGTTCGACTTCGGCGACCGCTTCTCCATGGACGACGGCGCGGAGGTGGGCGAGCTGAAGGAGCTCAACATCAAGACCACGGCATGAGCCGTTGAAGCCGCTGAGCGTCATCGTCTTCCCCGGCGGCTTCAACCTGCCGCTGTGGGCCGCCGAGCGGCAGGGCTTCTTCGAGAGCAACGGCGTGCGGGTGAGCCTCACCCCCACGCCGAGCTCGACCTTCCAGATGCAGGGCCTGGCGCAGGGCCGCTTCGACATCGCGATGACGGCGTTCGACAACGTCGTCGCCTACCAGGAAGGGCAGGGGGAGGCGGCGATTCCGCCGGACCCGGACATGTTCGCCTTCATGGGCAGCGACAGCGGCTTCCTGTCGGTGGTCGGCGGGCGCGACATCCGGAGCTTCGCCGACCTCGAGGGGAAGAAACTGTCGGTCGACGCGCTCACCACCGGCTACGCGTTCGTCCTTCGGGAGCTGCTGGCGAAAAACGGCATCGCCGAATCGGCAGTGACGTTCGATCGCGCCGGCGGCGTGCTCGGCCGGTTCCAGGAGCTGCTCAAGGGCACGCACTCGGCCACGGTCCTCATCACGCCCTTCGACCTGCTGGCGATGAACCAGGGCCATGCGCAGCTGGCGCGCGCGGACGAGCACCTCGGCGCCTACCAGGGCGTGGTGGCGGCGTCGCGGCGCTCCTGGGCGAGACAGAACCAGCAGGCGCTGGTCGGCTTCATCCGCGCCTATCACGCCGGCGTCGGGTTCCTCTACGACCCGGCGAACCGCGAGATCGCGGAGGCGCTGCTGGTGGCGAACATGCGCGCCATGACGCCGGCGCTCGCCAGGCAGTCCCTCGGCGTGTTGCTGAACGAGCGCTCGGGCTTCTTCAAGGACGTGCGGCTGGATCCGAAAGGCACGGCAACGGTGCTTGCCCTGCGCTCGAAGTTCAGCGAAGCCAGGCGCACGCTCGGCGATCCGGGCAAGTACATCGACAGCTCGTACCGCGAAGAGGCGCTCCAGCCGTGAGCGGCGTATTCCCGAGCTTCCTCGAGGAGCTGCAGGCGCGCACGGCGATCGAGGACTGCCTGAAGCGCTTCGCGCGCGCCGTCGACCGGCAGGACTGGGCGCTCGCGCGCACCCTTTACCACGACGACGCGTTCGATGATCACGGCTTCTTCAAGGGCCCGCCGGACGCCTTTCTCGCCCACATCGCCCGCATGCACCAGCACCAGGACCACTCGATGCACTTCAACACCAACGTGCTGATCGAGTTCCAGACTAGGGAGCGGGCGTTCGTCGAGACTTACGTGCTGGTGCTGCAGCGCTTCCGCCCGGGCGCGCCCAACGTGCCGCCGGGCAGCAAGGGGCTGCGCAACCTCGCCTCCGCGCGCTACCTGGACCGCTTCGAGCTGCGCGGCGGCGAATGGCGCGTCGCGCACCGCACGCTGGTCTTCGGCGACATCGAAAGCGCGCCGATGCAGGAGGCCGCCGGCTTCCCGCCCGAGTTCACCGAGCAGCGGCACGGCATGGACGACCCGCTTTACCGGCTGAAAGAATAGCCCCTTCTAAGGGCCGTCGCGCCGAGCCACAACGCGGCGTACAGCACCAGCAACGGGTCGAGCAGGTAATCCCATAGATTGCGCGATTCGAGGGCGTCGAGGAGGCGCGCCGACACGGCGAGGAGCATGCCCCCGGCGAGCCAATGGAAGCCGAGGTACCACGCAATGAGCGTCAACCCGCCGAGCGCTCCGGCGAAGTAGACCGACCCGAATCCCAGGGAGTAAGGGTCCACAGGAACGAGGCCCAGGGCGGCCGGGTAGAGAAACAAGCCGCCGGCGAAGGCTGCGGCCATCACGGCACGGAGCTGGCGCAGATCAAGGAGCCGCCGGTCGGCGACGTAGCCCAGGATGAATGCTGCGAGCATCGCCTGGCTGAGCACGCTGAGATCGCCAAAGACGGCGCGAATATAGTCGGCGGCGAAGAGGTCGCCCATCGGCAGCATTACCGACACCGCGGCCGCGAGCGCCAGCCCGATCCGCGCCCGCAGGTTCAGGCTCCAGCGGCGGACGGATAGACAGACCAGCCCGGCCGCCAGGAGCATGCAGCCGCTGTAACCAAGCGCAAGCGGCGTCACTTGCGCTCGTCCAGCCAGTCTTCGTCGAACTTGATGTGCTTGATGTGCTGCCTGCGCCAGGTGTAGAGCAGGTGGAAGCGCGAGCCGTCACGCGCGGGGGCGAGCCAGGGGTAAGAGAACTCCGGTGGGCGGCCCGCATGCGCCTGCACCTTCTCGAAGCTGTGCACTATCCGCCAGGTGTCGCCGGCATCGTGCGAAACGGCGAGGGAGAGATCGTCGCGTCCGCCGTGCCGGTTGTTGAACACCAGCGCAAGAGAGCCGTCGGCCATGGCCATGGCATCGACGGCCGCGTTCGGATTGGGTAGCGCCAGCCTCGAGGGTTCGCTCCACGTCTCGCCGCCATCGCGGGTACGAAGCATCAGGACGTTCCCCGGGCCGTGTCCGCCATGGCGCATGAACGCTATGGCCTCCTGGGGAGAGCGGGTCACCACCACCGGCTGCAGGGAGTACCGCCCGTGAGAAAGCCGGGTCTTGCCGATCACTCGTCCCTCGGCGTCGACCCGAAGAATCTCGCCGAACTTCCCGGCGAACTCGTGGTATGCCGGCACGCCGATCGTGCCGTCCTCGTAGAGGAAAGGACGGCCTTTGACGAGGGTGCTGATGTTGAAGAACGGCGAGGCGATCAGGCGGCGCGGCGCGCCCCAGCTCTCGCCGTCGTCGGTCGAGACCTGCGCGTTGACGGCGCTTCCCGACCAGCCCCCGACCGAAACGCTGACGTAGAAGAGCCACAGGAGCCCCTGCCGGTCGCGTGCCACGACCGGATTGCCCAGCTTGCGGATGTAGCGTCGCACGCCCTGCTCGGTGCTCTGGCGTGTGACGACGCGCTGTTCGCCGGCCCATGCGCCCGCGCGATGGTCGTATGTCGCCGTGTAGATCGCGACATCCTGCGCGCCCTCTCGCGTGCCGCCGTACCAGAAGGCCCGCATGCCGCCCGGAACGTCGATAGCAGTGGCGGCGTGCACGGACGGTGTCCCGGCGCTCGAGGCGTACCGCTCTCCATAGAACGGCACGGGATCCACGTCCGCAGCACTGGACAGCGGGCGTGCGGCGAACCCGGGGGCCGTGGCAGCGGCGAGCATCTGCATGCAAAGGCTGCCGTACACGGCGGCAATGGCCGCGAGCCAAACCAGAGGCCGTCGCCCTCGGCGTGTCCGGTGGACGACTCTGGCTGGAGTGTCATAGATGGCGTCCATGGCTTGTCCCTTAATGGGCTCCGTAGGAAGCGGGCGGCTCATGCGGCTGGGGCGGGTTGTTATGGAGGAGGTAGAGAGACGTCTGGTACAGCCCCTCCCTCAGCCGGCGCAGCTCCTGCACCCTCTCCGGGACGCGTGTGCCGACATCCTTGGTCGGCTCCTTGGAGCGATAGGCGTACAAGTGCGCCTGGCCGCCGGGTGACAGACGCAGCAGGTACTCGTCCGTCAGCAGGCCGTCGGGTACAAGGGCGACACGGTGAGCGCCGGGCCGCTCCGCAAGCAGGTCGCGGCCGAGCGTCTGGTTCAAGTGCGGAACTCCCATGAGGCGCAGGGCAGTGGGTAGCAGATCGACGGAGCTCGCCACCGTGTCCCTGCGCTCCCCGGCAGCGATGCGCCCCGGCGCGACGATCAGCATGGGAACGTGGTAGCGCGTGAGTGCCAGCCGCTCGAAGGGGATATCGTTGGCCGCGGGATTGCCATGGTCCCCGTAGAGAATGAAGACCGTGTCGCGGTAATACCGGGCGCTGCGCGCCATGTCGAAGAAGTGGCCGACGGCGTGATCGAGGAAGCGCAGCCCGTTGTACGCCGCAAGGCTGTCAAAACCGGCCGCGTGCAACGCTGCGGCATCGAGATCCGCCAGCTCGAATCCTCGCCGATTGGTGTCCGGGATGGTGTAGGGACGGTGGTTGCCGGAAGTCTGGATGAAGGCGAAGAACGGGCCCGTGGACCGCGCAAAAGCCGTATGCGCCTGTTCGAAGACATCGTGATCGGTGACGCCCCAGACGTCCACGCGCTCGGCGGCGTAGTCGCCTTCTTCGTGCACGCGCAGATCATGGATGCTCTGGGTCAGCAGGCCTCGTATGTTCGCCCACGAGGCGCTGCCGCCCAGGAAGTAGTACCGCTCGTACCCCTCCAGCGCGTTGATCAGCGTGTGTTGCCTGACGAGGAGCGGATTGCGGGAAGCCGAGCGTCCCGGGTGGTAGTCCGGCACGCCTGTCAGCATCGTGAACACCGAGCGAGCGGTCGGGGAATTGGGCACGAAAAAGTTGGTGAACAGCATCCCGTCCTTGGCAAGGGCATCGAAATGCGGCGTCGCACCGCTCGGATTGCCGAGGGCCCCCGCCTTGAAGCCGGCGAACGACTCGAGATGAATCAGCACCAGGTTGGGCGGCCGGGCAGGCGAAGCGGCCGAACCCGCGACGTAGCGCGCGAATGACCGCCTCCCGGGATCGGGACGCTGCATGCCCAGCAGCGCGGCGACCTCGCCGTAGTGGGCGTGCACCTTGTCCTCGTCGAAGGGCCGCCTGCGCTCGTCCAGGGTGTCTGCAAGGAACAGCACCGGGTTCAAGGCGAGCGCCGACACGAACGGGTTCTGCGAAAAATACGAATCGCTCCAGCGCAGCGGGTACCAGGACAACTTCCCCCATAGCGCCGCGAGGCACAGGAGCCATAGCGCCGCCAGCCCGGCAAGTGCTGCCATGCGGCCGCGCGCGCGCCGCGGCGCGGCAGGCGGCGGCGAGGCGCGATGCAGCAGCCAACCGAAGACGCCGGCCGCCCAGGCAACGCCGATCAGAACCCAGACGACCGGATAGCTCTCCCAGACCATGCGCAGCGCGACATCGGCCGGCGTCAGATGCTCGAGCGCGCCGCCGTGCAGGCGCGTGCTGGTGTAGGCGTAGTGCCCGAAGTCGGCGGCGTAGGCGAGCAGCAGCGCCGCAAATGCCGCCGCGAAGTAAGCCAGCCAGAAGCGCCTGGCGGCGCGCCGCTGCGCGGGATCGAGCAGCGGCAGCCAGGCGGTGACAATCAGCGGCGAGCTCACCAGCACGGCGAGCCGCAGATCGAACTTGAAGCCCAGGTAGAAGGCTTGAAGCAGCTCGCCGGGGGAGGAAGCGAGATTGCCGAAGGTCCACAGGAAGGCGATGCGCAGGCACGCGAACGCCGCAAGGTTGAGCGCGGTGGCCAGCAAGGCCAGTTTCATCGCAGGCTTTCCATGATGAGGTCGCTGAAAATCCGGTCGGCCTGCGGCGTTCCCGCCATGGCCTGTCGCTTGAGCGTCGTGGAACCTGCGGACATGCGATGCTCCTTGTCTGCCAGAGTCTTTTTTTTCTGATGCAGCGCGGCGTTGGTCGCCGCGCCAGTCCCCGCAAGGATTCTATAGCAGGGACCGCCGCGGACCTGGTGAAAAAGTCGACGTTGTGCGCTACAGCATCGCCTCGGGTTTGTTTCTCGCCTTCGTGTACTAGCGTCGGTTGGGACGGCGCTTTGTCTCGGTGAGCTTGCGGGCCGCGGCGGACTGCAGGTGGCGGCGGAAGTTGGGGCATTCCATGTGGCTCGGCGCCGGACAGGCAGCGGCGTGCCGCAGGCCGTCGCGCATCGTGCTCAGCTTGCTGATTGCCCTTTCCAGGTCCTCAGCCTTAGCCGTGAGCATCTGCCGGTCGATGCGCACCTGCCCATCCGGTGCGAACATGAGCGCGATCTCCTCCAGCGAGAAACCGGCAGCGCGTCCCAGCGCGATCAGCGCCAGCCGTTCCAGCACGCCGGGAGCGAAGACGCGGCGCAAGCCGCGCCTTCCAACGGAGGCGATCAGTCCCTTCTGCTCGTAGAACCGCAGCGTCGAGGTAGCAACCCCGGAGCGCTGCGCCACCTCTGCGATGTCCAGGGGCCTCATCCGCTTGACTTGAAGTCGACTTGAATTGGCACAGTATTGCTTTCGATATCCGAAGGCAAGCAAGCGATGCGTCGAAGCGGCGCGGCGGCAGTGGCGGTTGTCCTCTCGGCGCTCTGCGCGGGATGTCAGTGGAGCGGGTTCGGCTTTCGCGCCGACGGTCCCGAAATGCCGCGCCTCAGCCAGGTGCTCGCCCTCGAGGCGGACGCCGTGGTGGCAGATGTCGGCGCCGGTAAGGGCGGACTGACGTTCGCGCTTGCGGGCGAGGTGGGCCCGAACGGGCGCGTCTTTTCCACCGAGATCGACCCCGGACGCCTGCGCGGGCTTCGCGAGGCGCTCGTCGTCGCCAGGCTCGACAATGTTACGGTGGTCGAAGCGTCCGCCAGCGAGACCGGATTGCCCCTGAACTGCTGCGACGCGATCGTGCTGCGGCGCGTGTATCACCACCTGACGGATCCCCCGGGCATCAACGCCAGCCTGTTGCGCTCGTTGCGGCCGGGCGGCGTGCTCGCCGTCATCGACTTCCCGCCGCCTTTCTTCTTCAGCCGAGGCTCGTTCGGGGTTCCCGCCAAGGCCGTCATCAGCGAAGTGACGGGCAGCGGATTCAAACTCGTCCGCCTGATCGACGACTGGCCGGGCCGCGGCCCGCTCGGGAGCTACTGCGTGGTATTCCGCAAGCCGTGACCCGGCGCGAAGTCGCGAACCTCGGACTAATCCGCCCGCCCCTCGCTTACCTCGGCTCGATCGCCCTTGGCCTGCTCGTCCACTGGTTCTGGCCGGTGCGGTTGCTTCCACCTTCCCTTGGCGTGCCGCTCGGCGTCATGGTCGTGCTCGTGGCCGGCGCTGTCTTCATTTGCGCCGTGCGCACGTTCCGAAAGGCGGGGACTCCCCTCCCGGGCAACCGCCCCACGACAACCATTGTCCGCAAAGGCCCCTACCGCTTCAGCCGCAATCCCGTTTATCTCGCTTTCACGCTCTTGCAGATCGGACTCGCTGCATGGGTCAACAGCCTGGGCCTGCTGCTCGCGCTTCTTCCCGCGCTCGCCCTCATGACGCTGGTGGTCATCCCGCGCGAGGAGCGCTACCTCGAGGCTCGGTTCCCCGCGCAGTACCCGCCGTACAAGCGCGCGGTCCGTCGCTGGCTATAGGGTTTGCCTATCTTGGGCCAGAAGGGGTGTAGCTGCCCGGGTCGTTCACAATATGGATGGCCCAGTACTCGGCCTCCCGCAACCGCGCGTGCAGCCGCTCGCGGTCGGCATCCGAGGTTGCGGCGCGCAACTGCTTTTCAAGCTCGTCCATCTGCCAGAAAAAGGGCTCTGCCGCCGGCGTGCTGGGGCGCACGGCACGGCCGCGCTGCAGGCCGGCGAGGAAGGCCGCCTCGGATTCCTTCGGGCAATTGCCGTAGTAGGCACGCATCTGCGAGCCGAGGCGGTAGCCGTTCTGCTCGGTGCAGTAGGCCGCTACGTTGGATGGATCCGGCTGCTGCATTCCGGCGCAGCCGGCAAGGAAAAGGGCTGAGGCGGCGAAGACAGGTCTGGGTGACATGAATACCTCCGTGCCACCGCCAACAAGCAAGCCGCCTGCCTATTCCACGCTCACTGGTCGAGAGGCGCGTTGTCGGACTAGTCACGGCACGCGCTACGCTGTGGGAATTGGTGGAGGCGGCGGGAATCGAACCCGCGTCCGTAGACCCTAGGCAGTCAGGACTACATGCTTAGCCTGGTGGTTTGAGCTTCGCCTTGCGCCCGCCCACCGGCAGGCTGACGCGCGGCTAGCCGCTTCGACGGATCCCCCGGGCCAAGCGGCCAAGCCCGGGAGAGAGGCTGATGTGAATGACGCTGCACCCGATGAACTGGGCCTGGCCCATCAGCAGACCAGTGCAGCGTCTAGCCGGTGTTAGGCGGCTAGAGCGAAACGCTCGTCGTTGGCGTTTGTAGTGTTTCCAGACTGGATTTGCGAGGTGATCTGGTCCTCGGCATGCCCTGCGCTGCTTCGTTGCCCACGTCGAAACCAGGTCGCCCCCGGATTCGTTGTGTCCTGCATTGTCCCATATGGGGACGGTTAGCTCTGACTCAAGGCTTGGGAATTAGTTTCCATGCCAGCGGCAAAGCCGCTACGGCGAGGGCAGTCTTGGCCGCGGTCGCGAGGTAAAAGGGCTCGACGCCGAGCGCGTAGGCCTTGGCGGGGCCGATGAGCGTGGCGAGCCAGGCCCAGCCGAGCGCCAGGATGACGAGGTGTCCGAGCGACATGGCGACGGCGGTGCGCCACCAGCTGCGGTCCCAGCCCTTCTCGGCGAGCCAGCCGCAGAGCGCCGCGCCGGCGACGAAGCCAGCGAGGTAGCCGCCGGTCGGGCCGACCATATAGGCAAGCCCGATGCCGCGCTCGGGTGTGCCGGAGAACACCGGCAGGCCGATGGCGCCTTCGGCCAGGTACAGCAGCATGGTCGCGGCGCCGAGCTTCCAGCCGTACGCCATGCCGAGCACCAGCACGACGAAGGTCTGCATGGTGAGAGGAACGGGCCAGAATGGGATGTGCACCTTGGCGGAGATCGCGAGGAGCAGCGTGCCCGCGATCGCCAGCGCGGCGTTGCGCGCAATGGGTGCGGCGCTCGGCCAAACCGCTTGCGCGAGGGTCATGACCATCCCTTCAGAACGAGCTTGCCGATCATGGTGCCGGACTCGACCTTCTCGTGGGCCTTGCGCAGGTTGGCGGCGTTGATGGGCGAGAGGGTCTCCTTCAGCGTGCCGCGCAGCTTGCCGGCGTCGAGCCAGTCGGCCACCTGGTTGAGCAGCTTGTGCTGCTCGATCATGTCGGGGGTCTGGAAGCGCGGGCGGGTGAACATCAGCTCCCAAGCGAGGGTGGCGCTTTTGGCGCGCACCGCGTCCATGGCGAGCGGCCTCTGGTTGCCGAGGATCGACACGATGCCGCCCTGCGGCGCGATGAGCTCGCCGATCGCCGGCCAGTGCTGGTCGAGGTCGTTGAAGCAGGCGATGTAGTCGACCGGCTTCCCGATCTCGGCGGCGAGGTTCTTGCGGTGGTCCGCGACTTCGTCGGCGCCGAGCTCCTTCACCCAGGCGACGGATGCCGGGCGCGAGGCGGTGGCGATGACGCGCAGGCCGGCGATCTTGGCGAGCTGGATGCCGATGGAGCCCACGCCCCCGGCGCCGCCGATGATCAGCATGCTGCGGCCGGACTGGACCTTCAGCCGGTCGAAGAAGGCCTCCCACGCGGTGATGGCGGTGAGCGGAATGGCGGCGGCCTGCGCGAAATCCAGGCGCTTGGGCTTGCGCCCGACGATGCGCTCGTCGACCAGGTGGAATTCGCTGTCGCAGCCGGGCCGCGTGACGTCGCCCGCGTAGTAGACCGCGTCGCCGGGCTTGAACAGGGTCACCTCGCTGCCGACCGCCTCCACCGTGCCGGCGGCATCCCAGCCGAGCACGCGCGGCGTGGATGAGCCGACCTTTCTCTGCTTGTAGTCCACCGGGTTGATCGAGACGGCCTCCACCTTGACCAGCAGGTCGCGGCCGGTCGGGGAGGGCTTGGGAAGCTCGATGTCCGTGAAGGTGTGGGCAACCGCTTTCATAGATGAGAAAGAAGCTCTAAGGGGTGGGTGAGAACCGCGCTGGCCTCCCAGGTGTTTGGGCCGCCGTGGTCGGGATGGTGGTAGCCCCATTCGACGGCGATCGGGCGCGCGCCCGCGGCCTGCGCGGCCTTCATGTCGCGCAGGTCGTCGCCGAGGTAGAAGCAGCTGCCGGGCGGGACATTGAGCTGCCCGGCCGCGTGCAGCAGCGAGGCGGGATGCGGCTTGAGATGCGGCGTGGTATCCCCGCAGGCGACGGCATCGGGCTTCAGCTCCAGTCCGAGGACGATCCTTTCGGTGAACCGGGTGGCCTTGTTGGTGACGATGCCCCAGGGCACGTCGCGCCCGCTCAGCTCGCGCAGCAGCTCGGCGATGCCGGGGAAGAGCTTCGTATGCCGGCAGACGTTCTCGGCGTAGTACTCGAGGAAGGTCTCGCGCAGCGCGGCGTACTCGGCGTCGTCCGGCTTGATGCCGAGCGCCGCGTGCAGCAGGCCGCGCGCGCCGGCCGAGGCGAAGGGGCGCAGGCGCTCGAGGGGCAGCGGCTCGTGGCCTTGCTCGACGAGTATGCGGTTCACCGCGTCGGCGAGGTCAGGCGCCGTGTCGGCGAGCGTTCCGTCCAGGTCGAACAGCACCGCGGCTCTATTCACGCGAGCAGCGCAGCAGGTAGTTGACGTCGCAGTCGCTTCCCAGCCGGTAGCGGCGCGTCAGCGGGTTGTAGGTCATGCCGACGAGCTCCTCGGGCCGCAGCCCGGCGCCGCGGCTCCAGCGCGACAGCTCCGACGGCTTGATGAAGCGCATGTAGTCGTGCGTGCCCTTGGGCAGCAGGTTGAGAACGTACTCCGCGCCGATCACGGCGAACAGATAGGACTTGGGATTGCGGTTGATGGTGGAGAAGAATACCAGCCCGCCCGGGCGCACCAGGCGCGCGCAGGCCGCCACCATGCTTTCGGGCTGCGGCACGTGCTCGAGCAGCTCCATGCAGGTGACGACGTCGAAGGCGCCGGGATTCTCCGCAGCGAATTCCTCCGCCATGGCCTTGCGATAGGTCACGTCCAGCTTCGACTCCAGCAGGTGCAGCTCCGCGACCTTCAACCCTTTCTCGGAAAGATCGATGCCGGTGACGCGCGCGCCGCGCTGCGCCATGGCTTCGGCGAGGATGCCGCCGCCGCAGCCGACGTCGATGACCGCCTTGCCGGCGAGCTGCGCGTGGCGGTCGATCCACTCCAGGCGCAGCGGGTTGATCTCGTGCAGCGGGCGGAACTCGCCCTGCGGGTCCCACCAGCGGTGGGCGAGGTTGCTGAATTTCTCGAGCTCGGCGGGGTCGGCGTTCATGGAATTCGGGGTCAGGGTCGTAATTATCCTAGGCGCAGCGGCGAATAATTACGACCCTGACCCCGAATTCTGGGGCTCTGACCCAAAAACAAAAAGCCCCGCCGGAGCGGGGCTTTTGTTGGAGCCGGGAAGGCCTAGTTCCTGCGCGTGCCGATGACTTCGATCTCGGTGCGCCGGTCCGGCTGCAGGCAGTCCACCAGCTTCCGGTTGCTGCGATGCTCGCGGCCCATGTTCTTGCATCGGCCGCCGGTGACCGGCTGGGACTCGCCCTTGCCTTCGGTGTAGATGCGGTTTGCCTCGTGGCCCTTGGAGATCAGGTAGGCCTTGATGGC
>DASUUN010000143.1:0-5352 GCA_036374055.1 Burkholderiales bacterium | reverse complement strand
TGCTTCTGGTCGGCGGCGGCGGCCTCGTCGCCGGACTGGCGCAGGAGCTGCGACTTCTCCTCGCACCCGGCGAGGAAGAGGCCGAGCAGGGCGAGGAGGAGGACCTTCACCCGATGACCTGCGCGATGGCGTCGGCGACGTAGTCGACGTTCTTCGCGGTGAGCGCGGCGACGCAGATGCGCCCGGTCTCGATGGTGTAGATCGAGTACTCGTCGCGCAGCCGGAGCACCTGCTCCTTGGAGAGCCCGGAGTAGGAGAACATGCCGCGCTGCGCGAGCACGAAGCTGAAGTCGGCGCCGGGCACGCGCTTGTGGATGCCGTCGACCAGCGCCTTGCGCATCGCCTTGATGCGCTCGCGCATCGCGCCCAGCTCCCGGTCCCAGAGCGCCTTCAGCTGCGGGTCGCCCAGCACCGTGGCGACGATCTGCCCGCCGTGCGTCGGCGGGTTCGAGTAGTTGGTGCGCACGATGCGCTTCACGTTCGAGAGCACGCGCGCGGCCTCGTCGGCATCCGCGGTGACCACGCTCAGCGCGCCGACCCGCTCGCCGTACAGCGAGAAGGACTTCGAGAACGAGCTCGACAGGAACACGGGGCTGGTCGCTTCGGCGAACAGGCGGGCGGCGTAGGCGTCGGCCACCAGCCCTTCGGCGAACCCCTGGTAAGCGAGATCGAGGAACGGGATCAGCCCGCGCGCCGTGACGATGTCCAGCACCGCGCGCCACTGCTCGCCTGTCAGGTCGACGCCGGTGGGGTTGTGGCAGCAGGCGTGCAGCACGACGATGGTGCCGGCCGGCAGGGCGTTCAGCGCCCGCTGCATCCCCTCGAAGTCCAGGCCGTGGGAATGCGGGTCGTAGTAAGGATAGGAGCTGACCTTGAATCCCGCCGCCTCGAACAGCTGCCGGTGGTTCTCCCAGCTTGGCTCGCTGATCCAGACCTGTGCGTCGGGATAAAAGGCCTTCAAAAAATCGGCGCCGATCTTCAGCCCGCCGGTGCCGCCGAGCGCCTGGACGGTCACGAGGTTCGGCTTCTGGGCCCCGAACACCAGCTCCTGCACCGCACGGTCGTAGGCAGCCAGGCCGTCGATCGGCAGGTAGCCGCGGTGCGGCGCGCTCTTCAGGCGCTCGCTTTCGGCATGACGGACGCATTCGAGCAGCGGGATCTTGCCGTTGTCGTCGTAGTACACGCCCACGCCCAGGTTCACCTTGCGCGGGTTCCGGTCTGCGACGTACGCCTCGGTGACGCCGAGGATCGGATCGCTCGGCGCCATCGGCACCGCGGCGAGCGGGGAGGGGGAATGCGGGGCGTTCATCGGATAAAATCGAGGGTTTGCGCAAGCGAAATTCTACGTGTTCGCCACCTTTCCCGACAGCCCCTTCCGCCTGAATCAGCTGTTCGCGCCGGCGGGCGACCAGCCCGAGGCGATCGACAAGCTGGCCGAGGGCATCGACGACGGGCTCGCCTTCCAGACGCTGCTCGGCGTCACCGGTTCGGGCAAGACCTACACCATGGCGAACGTCATCGCCCGCAAGGGCCGCCCTGCGCTGGTGCTGGCGCCGAACAAGACCCTGGCGGCGCAGCTCTACTCCGAGTTCCGCGAGTTCTTTCCCGAGAACGCGGTGGAGTACTTCGTGTCGTACTACGACTACTACCAGCCGGAGGCCTACGTCCCCGCGCGCGACCTCTACATCGAGAAGGACTCTTCGATCAACGAGCACATCGAGCAGATGCGCCTGTCGGCGACCAAGTCGCTGCTCGAGCGGCGCGACGTGGTGATCGTGGCCACGGTCTCGGCGATCTACGGCATCGGCGACCCGTCCGAGTACCACGGCATGATCCTCCACCTGCGCGAAGGCGAGAAGATGCCGCAGCGCGACGTGCTCGCCCGCCTGGTGGCGATGCAGTACGAGCGCAGCGAGCTGGACTTCCGCCGCGGCACGTTCCGCGTGCGCGGCGACGTGATCGACGTGTTCCCGGCGGAGCATGCGGAGCACGCCATTCGAATCTCCCTGTTTGACGACCTGGTGGAGAAACTGGAGGTCTTCGATCCGCTGACCGGGCGGGTGCAGCATCCGATGGCGCGCTTCACCATCTACCCGTCGAGCCATTACGTGACCCCGCGCGAGACCACGCTGCGCGCCATCGAGGCGATCAAGGCGGAGCTGCGCAGCCGCATCGAGTTCTTCCAGAAGGCGGGCCGGCTGGTGGAGGCGCAGCGCATCGAGCAGCGTACGCGCTTCGACCTGGAGATGCTGGCCGAGCTCGGCTTCTGCAAGGGCATCGAGAACTACTCGCGGCACCTGTCCGGGCGCCGGGCGGGCGAGCCGCCGCCGACGCTGATCGACTACCTGCCGCACGACGCACTGATGATCATCGACGAGAGCCACGTCACGATCCCGCAGCTGGGCGGCATGTACAAGGGCGACCGTTCGCGCAAGGAGAACCTGGTGGAGTACGGTTTCCGCCTGCCTTCGGCGCTCGACAACCGCCCGCTGCGCTTCGACGAGTTCGAGAAAGTGGTGCGCCAGACGATTTTCGTGTCTGCCACGCCGGCGGAGTACGAGCGCGAGAAGTCCGCGCAGGTGGTGGAGCAGGTAGTGCGGCCCACCGGCCTCATCGATCCGCAGGTCGCCGTTCGGCCGGCATCGACCCAGGTCGACGACCTGTTGTCCGAAATCGGCGCCAGGGTGAAGAAGAACGAGCGAGTGCTCGTCACCACGCTCACCAAGCGCATGGCGGAGGAGCTGACCGAGTACCTGGCCGAGCACGGGGTCAAGGTGCGCTACCTGCACTCCGAGGTGGAAACCGTCGAGCGGGTCGAGATCATCCGCGACCTGCGCCTCGGCGAGTTCGACGTCCTGGTGGGAATCAACCTGCTGCGCGAGGGCCTGGACCTGCCCGAAGTCTCGCTGGTCGCCATCCTCGACGCCGACAAGGAAGGCTTCCTGCGCTCGGAGCGCTCGCTGATCCAGACCATCGGGCGCGCGGCGCGCCATATCAACGGCACGGCGATCCTGTACGCGGACGCGATGACCGACTCCATCAGGCGCGCCATCGGCGAGACCGACCGCCGGCGCGCCAAGCAGGTGACCTACAACGAGCGCCACAGCATCACGCCCAAGGGCGTCATCAAGCGCATCAAGGACCTGATCGACGGGGTGTACGACACCTCGCAGATGCAGGTCGCGCAGGAGGAGGCGCGCTACGAAGCGATGTCCGAGAAGCAGATCGCGCGCGAGATCAAGGCGCTCGAGAAGAAGATGCTGGCGCACGCCAGGAACCTGGAGTTCGAGGAGGCGGCGACGGCCCGCGACAAGCTCGCGGAGCTGAAGAAAAGGGTGTTCGGCGTGGAGGTAGCCTCGGAATGATCCTCGAGCTCGTGACGTTCCAGTCGCCCGCGGGATGGGACCGCGAGCGCGTCCTAGAAGACGCCAAAGCGGTGATCCCCAGGTGGACCGCCAACCGGGATCTGGCGCGCAAGCATTTCCTTCTCGGCATCGGCGAGGCCGAGGGCACCGGCGCCGGCGTTTACCTCTGGCCCTCGGTCGAGGCCGCGCAGCAGGCGCACGACGCGGCCTGGCGCGAGGCGGTAAGGCAGCGCACCGGCGCGGATCCCGTGATCCGCTATTTCGACCTGCTGCTGCTCGTGGACAATGAGCAGGGACGGGTCACCGAGTGGGCGGCCGACGGCACGGCTCGCATGCTGCGGACCCCCTGACCGCGCCGCCCGGCATGCGCCAGACCCTCCGCGTGCTGTTCGTCTGCACCGGCAACATCTGCCGCTCGCCGACAGCGGAGGGAGTTTTCAGGGAACTCTCTCGGAAGGCCGGCGTTGAAGTGCACGTGGAATCGGCCGGCACCCACGACTACCACGTCGGCCAGCCGCCCGACCGGCGGGCGCTGCGCCATGCCCGGGAGCGAGGCTACGACCTGAGCGCGCAGCGCGCGCGCCAGCTGCGCAAGCGCGACTTCGAGGAATTCGACGTCATCGTCGCCATGGACCGCGGTCACCTGGAGATTCTGCAGGCGCATTGCCCGCCGCAGCACCGCGGGAAGCTGCGCATGCTGGTGCACGGGCGCGACGTGCCCGACCCCTACTACGGCGGGACCGAAGGCTTCGAGCAGGTGCTGGACATGGTGGAGGCCGCCTGTCTGGGCCTCCTCCATGAAATAGGCCGGCCTACTTCCTAGTTTCGACCTGCTGCAGCTCCTCCTCCTGCGGCGGCGGCTTCGGCCGCTCGCGGCGGGGACGTCCGAGATGCTGCGGCTCCTCCACTGGGGGCGAAATCGCGGCCGCCTTGCTGCGGTCGGTCTCGATCATCACCAGCCCCGAGCTCTCGAGAAGCACCTTCGAGTCAACCCTGGGAGCTTCGCGCGCAGGTTCCTCGCGTTTCGGCTCTTCGTGCTTCGGCGCTTCGTGGACCTGCTCCTCGCGGGCAAGACGCTGCGCTTCGCGGCGCTGCTCTTCGCGGACCGCTTCGTAGCTCGGCTGCTCCTGCCGCACGGGCGGCGCCTCATGCCGGCGCGGCTCCTCCTTCACGACGGCCACCGACGCCACCGCCTCCACGGGCAGGGCTGCCGGGGCGGCCGCGCCGGACTGCGGCTCCCGGGACTCGCGCTGGCGGTCGCGGCCCCGCCCGCGGCGGCCGCCGCGACGGTGCTCTTCGCCCTCGCGCTGCTGCTCGGGTGGGCGCTGCTGCTCGGGTGGGCGCGGCTGCTGATGCGGCTGCGGGGGCCGTTGCTGCTGCTGTTGCTGCTGCCTTTGCTGCTGCTCCGGCCGTCGCTCGCCGCGCGGCTGCTGCCCGTTGCGCCGCTGCTCCAGGCGCCCCTGCTGCTGACGGTCGCGGTGCTCGTCCCGGCGCCCGTCGCGCCTACCCTCGCGGCGCGGCTCGCCCGGGCGCTGGTCGCGGCGCTGCTGCTGGTCACGCCGCTGCTGATCGCGCTGCGGGCGCTGGCCGGCGCCGGGTTGCGCCGCGGGGCGCGAGGCTGGCTGGACAGGAGCGGTAGGCGCCGGCGCATGCGGCTTGAACAGGCCGAAGATGCGCGAAATGAAGCCTTCGGCGGCCGCCGCGACCGGCTGCGCCACTTGCGCCACCTGCTGCGCCACCGGCTGCGGCGCAGGCAGCGGCCTGGGCACTTCGGGCACCATGGGCGCAGGCTGCGCCGGGGTGATGGCCTTGACCACCGCTTCCTGGCGCTCGCGCTTGCCTTCCTCCTCGGCGCCGGGCGCCTTGGGTTCCTCCGGCCGCTCGACCATCTCGTAGCTCGCCGGCACGTGCTCCATCTCGTTCAGCTCGTCGTGCCGCAAGCGCTGCACCTTGTAGTGCGGCGTCTCGAGATGCGGGTTGGGCACCA
>DASUUN010000142.1:0-3994 GCA_036374055.1 Burkholderiales bacterium | reverse complement strand
GCGCAGCAGCTGCCGCGACAGCCCGTCGCGCAGAAAAACGAGCTCCTCGCCCGATTCCAGGGCGTCGTCGACCGACAGCGGGCCGTGCAGCGATTCCGCGAGGGCCGCGTGCTCGTCGCGCTGCCTTTGCCGGGCCACCGGTGCCGGCCGCGCGCGCGGCAGCGGCTGGCGGCGCGGCTTGGCGAGCGGCTCGACCCCGGCGAGGGCGCGGCGCAGCTCCTCCTCGTCGTCAGCCGGCGAGCGCATCGAGGTACTTCTCCGCGTCCAGCGCGGCCATGCAGCCGCTGGCCGCGCTGGTGACCGCCTGGCGGTAGACATGGTCCTGGACGTCGCCGGCGGCGAACACCCCGGGGACGCTGGTGGCGGTGGCCTGGCCTTCGCGCCCGCCGCGGGTCACGATGTAGCCGTTTTCCATCTCGAGCTGTCCGGCGAATACCCCGGTGTTGGGCGTATGGCCGATGGCGACGAAGAAGCCTTTTGCCATAAGGTCGGTATGGGCGCCTGTCTTGAGGTTGCGCACCCGCACCCCGGTCACGCCGCTCGCGTCGCCGAGGACCTCTTCGACGACCGAGTCGAGCACCAGGGCGATCTTTTCCTCCCGCACCCGCTGCATCAGCTTGTCGACCATGATCTTCTCGGCGCGGAACTTGTCCCGGCGGTGCACCAGCATCACCCGGCGGCAAAGGTTCGCGAGGTACAGGGCTTCCTCGACCGCGGTGTTGCCGCCGCCCACCACCACCACGTCCTGCCCCTTGTAAAAAAAGCCGTCGCAGGTGGCGCACGCCGACACGCCTCGCCCCATGAACTTCTCCTCCGAGGGCAGGCCGAGGTACTTGGCGGTGGCGCCGGTGGCGATCACCAGGGCGTCGCAGGTGTAGGTGGCCGCATCGCCCTCGAGCACCAAGGGGCGCTCGCCCAGGCGCGCGGTATGGACGTGGTCCGTGATCACCTCGGTGTCGAAGCGCTCGGCGTGCTTCTGGAAGCGCTGCATCAGGTCGGGCCCCTGCACGCCCTCGGCGTCCGCGGGCCAGTTGTCCACGTCCGTGGTGGTCATGAGCTGCCCCCCCTGCGCGATGCCGGCGAGCAGCACCGGGCGCAGGTTGGCGCGCGCGGCGTAGACGGCGGCGGTGTAGCCGGCCGGGCCGGAACCGAGGATCAGCAGACGAGCGTGGCGCGTGGGCATTTCGGGTACGGCCTGGCGATGAAATTGGCGAGGCATTATAGATGTTTGCTACCATTGCCCGAGAATAAGGGAGGGTGATTGCCATGGCCACAACGGTCTCCACTGCGGTGCTGAAGGCGGTGCCGCTCTTCTCGAGCGTTCCCGAGGACCAGCTGCGCATGCTGACTACCGTGGTGTCGCGCAAGAGCGTCACGCGCTCCACCACGGTGATGACGGGCGGCGACCCGACCGACTCGCTCTACATCGTGCTCTCGGGGCGGCTCAAGGTGATGATGAGCGATGCCGAGGGCAAGGAAGTGATCCTGACCATCCTCGGCCCGGGCGAATTCTTCGGCGAGATGGGGCTGATCGACGACGAGCCGCGCTCGGCCACCGTGGTGGCCATCGAGGCCTGCGAGCTGCTGTACATCGCCAAGCGCGACTTCAAGAAATGCCTCGCCGACAACTTCGAGATGACCATGGCGGTGATGCGCGGCCTGGTCAAGCGCCTGCGCGAGGCCGACCGCAAGATCGGCAGCCTGGCGCTGCTCGACGTCTACGGCCGCGTCGCCCGGCTGCTGCTCGACATGTCCGAGAACGTGGACGGCGAGAAGATCGTCACCAAGCGGCTGCCGAAGCAGGACATCGCCAAGATGATCGGCGCCTCGCGCGAGATGGTGAGCCGCGTGATGAAGGACCTGCAGATGGGCGGCTACATCGAGATGCGCGGCTCGAACATCGTGCTGCGCGATTCCATCGTCCTGCCGGAGTGAGCCGCACGGCCCAGAAAAGCGCCGCCCCCCTCCCCGCGAAGCTCGCCGGCCTGCTGCGCGAGGCCAAGTGGCTGGCCGTCGTCGGCCTGGCGGTCTACCTGGTGCTGGTCTTCGCCACCTACGATCGCGTGGATCCGAGCTGGTCGCATAGCGCCACCGGTGCGGTCACGCGAAACGCCGGCGGCCAGGTCGGCGCCTGGACCGCAGACATCCTGCTTTATCTTTTCGGCCTTTCCGCATACTGGTGGGTGGCCCTTTGCGTATACGTGGTCGTGTGGGGCTACCGGCGGCTGGACGGCAGCGGCCTGATCGACCGGCGGCCGCTCGCGCTGGCGCTCGGCGGCTTTCTGCTGCTGCTGGTGGCGAGCGCCGCCGTAGAGGCGCTGCGGCTGCACAGCCTGGCGGCGCAGCTGCCTTCCGGGCCGGGCGGCGTGGTGGGGCGCCTCGGTCCCTGGATTGCCGATGGCGCGGGGTTCACCGGTGCCACGCTGCTCCTGCTCACGCTGGGCGCTGTCGGACTGAGCCTGTTCACCGGTGTGTCGTGGCTGGCGCTTGCCGAAGCCGTCGGCCTGGGCCTGGAGAAAGCCTGTACCGGGGCGCGCGACGCCTGGGACCTGCGCCGCGACCGCAAGCTCGGCGAGCTCGCCCGCGAGGAGCGCGATTTCGTGGTCGGCATCGAGAAGCTGCGCGAGGAGGACCATCCGCCGCTGCGCATCGAGCCTTCGGTGAAGGAGATCAAGAAGTCCGAGCGCGTGCAGAAGGAAAAGCAGGCGCCGCTGTTCGAGGAGCTGCCCGACACCCCGCTGCCGCCGCTCAAGCTGCTCGACGAGGCGCGGCAGGAGGGCGAGCAGGTGAGCGCCGAGACGCTGGAGTTCACCTCGCGCCTGATCGAGAAGAAGCTGTCCGACTTCGGCGTGGCGGTAAAGGTGCTCGCCGCCTATCCCGGGCCGGTGATCACGCGCTACGAGATCGAGCCGGCGATCGGCGTCAAGGGCAGCCAGATCGTCAACCTGGTGAAGGACCTGGCGCGCGCCCTGTCGGTAGTGTCGATCCGGGTCGTGGAGACCATCCCGGGCAAGTCCTGCATGGGCCTGGAGATCCCCAACCCGCAGCGCCAGACCGTGCGCCTGTCCGAGATCCTCGGCTCGGAGGCCTACCATGCGCTGCACTCGCCGCTCGCCCTCGCGCTGGGCAAGGACATCGCCGGCAACCCGGTGGTCGCCGACCTCGCGCGCATGCCGCACCTGCTGGTCGCCGGCACCACCGGCTCGGGCAAGTCGGTGGCGCTGAACGCGATGATCCTGTCGCTGCTCTACAAGTCCGAGCTGCCCCACGTGCGCCTCATCCTGATCGACCCGAAGATGCTGGAACTCTCGGTCTACCAGGACATCCCCCACCTGCTCGCCCCGGTGGTCACCGACATGAAGCAGGCCACCAACGCGCTTGGCTGGTGCGTGGCCGAGATGGACCGGCGCTACAAGCTGATGAACTGGCTCGGCGTGCGCAACCTGTCCGGCTTCAACCACAAGGTGGCCGAGGCGGAGAAGCACGGCCGCAAGCTCGACGATCCGTTCACCCTCGACGCCGGCGAGCCGCAGCCGCTCAAGGCCCTGCCGCATCTCGTGCTGGTGATCGACGAGCTCGCCGACCTGATGATGGTGGTGGGCAAGAAGGTCGAGGAGCTGATCGCGCGCCTCGCGCAGAAGGCGCGCGCCGCCGGCATTCACCTGATCCTCGCCACGCAAAGGCCCTCGGTCGACGTGATCACCGGCCTGATCAAGGCCAACATCCCCACCCGCATCGCCTTCCAGGTGTCCTCCAAGGTGGACTCGCGCACCATCCTCGACCAGTCGGGCGCCGAAGCGCTGCTCGGCTCGGGCGACATGCTGTACCTGCCGCCGGGCACCGGGCTGCCGCAGCGCGTGCACGGCGCGTTCGTCGCCGACCACGAGGTGCACAAGGTGGTCGAGCACCTGAAAAGCCTCGCCAAGCCCGAATACCTTGGCGAAGTGCTGGAGCCGGCGCAGGCCGATGACCCTGGAGTCAATGCTTCGGGTGA
>DASUUN010000141.1:0-2511 GCA_036374055.1 Burkholderiales bacterium | reverse complement strand
GTGGAGGAGGGCGTGCCCTTCCCGGAGGCGGTGAAGCAGTCCGCGGCGGCGCGCGCCAAGCCGATCGTGCTCACCGGGCTCGCCGCGATGATCGGCGCGACGTTCATCCTGGACGACCCGATCTTCAACGGCCTCGCCATCTCGCTCATCTTCGGCATCGCCGTGTCCACGGTGCTCACCCTGGTGGTGATCCCGGTGCTGTACTACGCCGCCTACCGGCGCCGGTTTAGCGCTCCAGAAGCTTCCGCATGAGCGCGGCGGCGCGCATGAGCGAGTCCTGCGCCGCGAGGTCGTCGGCCAGCGTGCGCACCTCGGGCGGCCGGAAGTCGAAGCCGCGCCCGACGCCGGGATAGACGATCACGCGGGCGTCGCGCTTCTTTGCGCGCAGCGAGTCGATGCCGGTGAGGATCGGGCGGGTACGCTGGTACTGCTCGTGCTCGCCGAGGAACACCAGCACGGGCACCTCGAGCGCATCGACCTCCGGTGCGTACTGGTAGACCTGCATCGCCTCCGGCGCCTCGGGGTGCTGCCAGTGCGGATAGTAGGAGACGTAGCACGCCGCCTTCGCCTGGCGGCCCTTGGTCACCAGCGCCTTCAGGGCGTAGTAGCCGCCGCGCGTTTGCGAAACGACGCAGGTCTTCGCCTGGCCGCGCGCTTCGGGCAGCGCCAGGGCGAAGTCGATCGCCAGCGCCGCGTCGTCCTCGAGCGCCGGGTCGTGGCGGAGGGGCATCTTGTCGATGAAGCGGCCGCTGAAGAGGTCGGGGGCCACGACCGTGAAGCCGCGCGCCGCCAGGCGCAGCGGCACCAGCCGCGTGAGCTCGTCGAGGCCGCGCCGGCCGTGCAGGAAGACCACCACCGGAAAGCGCCCCGCGGCGCGCGGCGCGAAGATCTCCACCGGGATCTCGACCTCCGCGTTGCGGAAGCTCGCCGCGCGGCTGCGCACGGCGTGATTGGCGGGCACCGGCATCTGCCCGCGCTGCCACCAGTCTTCGTCCCACCACGCCTTGTCCTGGTCCTGCGGGAACCGCTCGGTCACCCACGGCTCGTGCGCCGCGGCCGCCTGGCCCGCGAGCAGGATGAGGCAGCAAACGGCGAGGCTTCTCAACCGGGCGCCTGCAGCGCGGCGAGCCGCTCCTTCGCGAACTCCACGAAGCCGCTGACCAGGCGCGAGTGGAAGCGCTCCTTCGGGTAGACCACCGACAGGTGGCGCTTCACCGGCGGCGACAGCGGCACGCGCACCAGCAGCCCCAGGCGCGTCTCCTTCGCCACCGTGGCGCGCGACATGATGGCGAATCCCAGTCCGGTGGACACCAGGCCCTTCAGCGCCTCCGGGCTGCCCAGCTCCATCACCACCTGCAGCGATTCGGGCGCCACGCCCGCCTTCTGCAGGTAATGGTCGATCACCTCGCGCGTGCCCGAGCCGGGCTCCCGGCTGATGTAGGCGTGCTCCATGAGCGACTTGGGGGTGGCGGACTTGGCCTTGCCGAGCGGGTGCGAAGGCGCGCACACCACGTAGAGCTCGTCGTCGCAGCACACGTCCGTGACCAGCGAAGGCAGGTGCGATTCGCCTTCGATGAAGCCCACGTCCAGCGTGCGCTCGGCCACCCGGTCCTGCACCGCTTCCGAATTCGCCACGAACAGCCGCGGCACCACCGCCGGGTTGCGCGCCTTGAACTCGCCCAGAACCTGCGGCAGCAGGAACTCGGCAATGGTGGTGCTCGCGCCGATCAGCAGCGGCCCGGCCACCTGGCCGCTCAGCTCCTTCAGCCGGGTATCGAGCTCCGCCGACAGGCCGAGGATGCGCTCGGCATACTCCAGCGCCAGCGTGCCCGCCGGCGTGAGCGAGATGCGCCCGTGCGCGCGGTCGAACAGGCGCGTGTTGAAGTGCTCCTCCAGCTGTCGGATCTGGAACGTCACCGCCGGCTGCGTCATGAACAGCGCCTCGGCCGCCTTGGTGAACGAGAGGTGCTTCGCAACCGCGTGGAATACCTGCAGGCGCCGGTCCGCCATAAGCCCGATCTGCTATTTGGAAATGCTATTCAAGCATAAACCCGCGCTCAGGAGGCGAGGTCGGGCTCGCCGCAGTGCTTGAGGATCTCGGCGCGCACGCTGTCGCGCAGGCGAAGCGTGGCGTTCCAGTCGTCGCCTTCGGGCTGGATCGGGGCGGCGAAGGTGGCGGCGATGGGGGCGCGGCGCGGGTACCAGGTGCCGTCGCGCAGCACCGAGCGCACGCCGCGCAGCGCCACGGGCACGACCGGAATGCCGGCCTGCGCGGCGACCTGGAAGGCGCCGGCGCGAAATGGCATGAGGCCGGTGTGGCGGGCGAGGGTGCCTTCGGGGAACACGATGAGCGAAACGCCGTTCTTCGCAGCGTCGACCAGCTCGCCGGCGTGCTCGGCGCTTTGCTGCACGTCGAAGCGCTCGACGAAGCGCGCGCCGATGCCCTGCACCAGGGTCTTCGCGATGAAGTTGTCCTTCAGCTCGCGCTTGGCGACGAAGGCGTAGCGGCGC
>DASUUN010000140.1:0-2765 GCA_036374055.1 Burkholderiales bacterium | reverse complement strand
GAGACTGATCGGGAGGGTTTCCTTGGCGAAATTTTCCATCGGGAGAGGCCGAAATTTTATCACGCAAGGTCGCGATTTCCCTCGAAAAAGGGTTGTCCGGGGCGTCGCGCCTGTGCTTAAATTCGACCCACCAAAGGGGAGTCCAACATGACAACAATCCGCGCACTCGTTACCGCCATCGCGGCCGCCGCGCTGTTCGCCGGCTGCGCCACCGAGCCGGAGAAGCCGGCGCCTCCGCCCGCCCCTGCGCCGGCGCCCGCGCCTTCCACGCCGCCGCCGCCTCCGGTGGCAACGCCGGTGCCCGCGCCGAAGCCGGCGCCTGCCCCGATGGCCAAGCCCGCGCCGAAGAAGCCCGCGGTGGTGACGCTCAGCTCGACCGAGCTGTTCGAGTTCGACAAGGCGGTCCTCACGAGCGAGGCGCGCCGCAAGCTCGACGACGAGATCGTGGCTAAGGCCCGCGACCTCGCGAGCGTGGCCCACGTGCAGATCGACGGGCATGCCGACCGCATCGGCTCGCACCAGTACAACCAGCGCCTGTCGGAGCGGCGCGCGAATGCGGTGCGCGCCTATCTCGTGTCCAAGGGGTTCAACGCCTCCGCCATGGAAAGCATCGGCTTCGGCAAGACCCTGCCGGTGAAGTCCTGCCCCGGGCAGCTCACCCCCCAGACGCGCAAGGCGCTGATCGAGTGCCTGGCGCCCAATCGCCGCGTGGTGGTCGGCGTAAGAGGTACGCCGCGGTAACCCGGTTCCTGATCAAGCCCCGCTGGCTGGTTCCGGTCGAGCCGGCCGGCAGGGTCCTCGAAGGCCACGCGGTGACGGTGGCCGAGGGCCGCATCGAAGCCGTTCTCGCTCCCGGCTCCCGCTGGCCCGACTACCCCGTGGTCGGCCTGCCGGACCACGTGCTCATCCCGGGGCTGATCAACGCCCATACCCACGCGGCGATGTCGCTGATGCGCGGCATGTCCGACGACCTGCCGCTCATGCGCTGGCTGGAGGACCACATCTGGCCGGCCGAGCGGGAGCACGTGTCGGCCGCGATGGTGCGCGACGGCACCCTGCTCGCCTGCGCGGAGATGCTGCGCGGGGGCATCACCTGCTTCAACGAGATGTACTTCTTCCCGGAGGCGGCGCTGGAGGCGGCGCTCGCCGCCGGCATGCGCGCGGCGCTGGGCATCATCGTCATCGACTTCCCGACCGCCTACGCCTCGGATCCGGCCGACTACCTGCGCAAGGGCCTCGCGCTGCGCGACCGCAGCAGCGACCAGCCGCTCGCCTCGTTCTGCCTGGCGCCGCACGCGCCCTACACGGTGTCCGACGCCACCTTCCGGCAGGTGGCGACGCTCGCCGCGGAGCTCGACCTCCCGGTGCACCTGCACCTGCACGAGACCGAAGACGAGATCGCGCGCTCGGTGGCCGAGCATGGCGTGCGCCCGATCGAGCGCATGCGCCGGCTGGGTATCCTCGGCCCTGGGCTGATCGCGGTGCACGCGGTGCACCTCGACCCGGGCGAGATCGCGCTGCTCGGGAGCCACGCCTGCTCGGTCGCGCACTGCCCTTCTTCGAACCTCAAGCTCGCCAGCGGCTTCGCGCCCATCGAAGCGCTGCGCAAGGCGGGCGTGAACGTGTGCCTGGGCACCGACGGCGCGGCGAGCAACAACCGGCTCGACGTGATGCAGGAAATGCGCACCGCCGCGCTGCTGGCGAAAGCGGTGGCGCGCGATGCCGAGGCGCTGCCCGAGCACGCCGCCCTGCGCGCAGCGACCCTCGGGGGCGCGCAGGCCTTGGGTCTCGGCGCGCTGGCCGGCTCGATCGAGCCCGGCAAGGCCGCCGACCTGACCGCCGTGGCGCTGCGCGGGCCGGAGCTCGCGCCCTGCTACGACCCGGTGTCGCACCTCGTCTACGCCGCCGGCCGCGAGCACGTCACGCATGTCTGGGTGAACGGCGAGCTGCGCGTCCGAGAAGGCAAATTGCTCGGCGAGGCCTTCATCGCCTTGGACACCCGTTGGCAGATGTGGCAAAATTGTATGAAGAGCCACGCAGACGCCTGATGAAGATCAGGATTTCCACAAAAGAAAAGGCGGGGAGCGAATGATCAAGAACATCTTTGCAGTGCTCGTCGCAGCGGCCTTCGCAGCCGCTTGCGCTACCACGGAAGAACCCAAGCCGGCGCCGCAGCCCGCGCCTGCTCCTGCGCCCGCGCCGGCGCCGACACCTGCGCCGGCCCCCCCGCCGCCGGCGCCCACACCGGCCCCTGCGCCCAAGCCGGCGCCCAAGCCCAAGCCGGTCGCCGAGAAGGTCACCTTCGCCGCCGACGTGCTGTTCGACTTCGACAAGGCGGTGGTCAAGCCCGAAGGCCGGTCCAAGCTGGACGACCTGTCGAGCAAGATCAAGGGCATCAACCTCGAGGTGGTCATCGCCATCGGCCACGCGGACACCATCGGCTCGACGGCGTACAACCAGAGGCTGTCGGTGCGGCGCGCGGAAGCCATCAAGGCCTACCTGATCTCCAAGGGCCACGAGGCAAACCGCATCTACACCGAAGGCAAGGGCGAGTCCCAGCCGGTCACCGGCGGCCGGTGCAAGAACATGGGCCGCGAGCATCGCAGCAACCAGAAGCTGGTGGATTGCCTGCAGCCCGACCGGCGCACCGAGATCGAAGTCATCGGCACGCGCAGGAACTAGCCTTTCTCGACTCGCAAAAAACCCCGCTCCGGCGGGGTTTTTTGTTTCTGAATTCGGGGTCAGGGTCGTAATTATTCGCCACT
>DASUUN010000139.1:0-9340 GCA_036374055.1 Burkholderiales bacterium | reverse complement strand
TGGGCAGCATCCAGGCCGCGCAGTCGGCGAAGGCGCCGCTCGCGCCGGGCACGCTGCTGGTGCAGCTCGGCGGCCCGGGCCTGCTGATCGGCATGGGCGGCGGCGCCGCCTCGTCGATGGGCGCGGGCGCCAACCTCGCCGAGCTCGACTTCGACTCGGTGCAGCGCGACAACGCGGAGATCGAGCGCCGCGCGCAGGAAGTCATCGACCGCTGCTGGCAGCTCGGCGCGGCCAATCCCATCCTGTCGATCCACGACGTCGGCGCCGGCGGCCTGTCCAATGCGCTGCCCGAGCTGGTCCACTCCGCCGGTCGCGGCGCGCGCATCGAGCTGCGCGCGATTCCCTCCGAGGACCGAGGCATGTCGCCGCGCGAGATCTGGTGCAACGAGGCGCAGGAGCGCTACGTCCTCGCCCTTGCGCCTCATCAGCTGGACCTTTTCAGGGAGATCTGCGAGCGCGAGCGCTGTCCGTTTGCGGTGGTCGGCGAGGCGACCGGCGACGGGAGGCTGCGGGTCACCGATTCGCTGCTGAAGCACGACCCCGTGGACGTCGATCTCGCGATGGTCCTCGGCAAGCCGCCGAAGATGCTGCGCGACGCGAAGCGGCTGCGGCCGGCGCTGCAGCCCGTGTCGCTGCGGGACATCACGCTCACCGGCGCGGCGCAGCGCGTGCTTCGCCATCCGGCCGTCGCGGACAAGACCTTCCTGGTGGCGATCGGCGACCGCACCGTCGGCGGGCTGTGCGCGCGCGATCCCTTCGTCGGCCCGTGGCAGGCGCCGGTCGCGGACTGCGCGGTGACGCTTTCCGACTACCAGAGCCATGCCGGCGAGGCTTTCGCCATCGGCGAGCGCACGCCGCTCGCGCTCATCGACGCGCCCGCCTCGGGCCGCATGGCGGTGGGCGAGGCGCTGACAAATATCGCTTCTGCCTCTATCCAGAATATTTCCTCGGTAAAGCTATCCGCAAACTGGATGGCCGCCGCCGGCTCGCCCGGCGAGGACGCGGCGCTGTACGACACGGTGCGCGCCGTGGCGCTCGAGCTGTGCCCGGCGCTCGGCGTGTCCATCCCGGTGGGCAAGGATTCGCTGTCGATGCGCACCGCCTGGGACGGCAAGGAGGTGGTGGCGCCGCTGTCGCTCGTCGTTTCGGCGTTCGCGCCCGTGGCAGACGCGCGCGCCACGCTCACACCGCAGCTGCGCACCGACTGCGGCGATACCGAGCTCTTGCTGGTCGACCTGGGGCAGGGCCGCAGCCGGCTCGGCGGCTCGATCCTGGCTCAGGTGTTCGGCCAGATGGGCGACGCCTGCCCGGACGTGGACGACCCGCAGCTGCTGAAAGCGTTCTTCTCCGCCATCCAGACGCTGAATCCTTCGATCCTCGCGTACCACGACCGCTCCGACGGCGGCCTGTTCGCGGCGGTGTGCGAGATGGCGTTCGCCGCGCATTGCGGCGTGACGCTCAGCCTGGACGCGATCGCGTACGAGGCGGCGGCGGACGACGTCGACGCCTTCAAGCGCGATGCCGACGAGCAGCTCGCCGGGCGCGCCAGGGACCTCGCTCTCGCCGCGCTGTTCAACGAGGAGCTCGGCGCCGTGCTGCAGGTGCGCGCCGCCGATCGCGCCCGGGTGATGGAGGTGCTGCGCGCGGGCGGGCTGGCCGGCTGCACCCATGTCGTGGGCCAGCTCAACCCGCGCGACGAGATCCGCATCCTGCGCAACAACCGCAGCGTGTTCCATGCCAAGCGCGACCACCTGCAGCGCGTCTGGAGCGAGACCACCTTCCGCATGCAGGCGCTGCGCGACAACCCGGCGTGCGCGCGGGAAGAATATGACCGCATCATCGAGCCGGGCGATCCGGGCTTGTCTTTCGCCCTGTCCTTCGATGTCAAGGAAGTCTTCGTTTCGAAAGGCGCCAGACCCCGCGTTGCCGTGCTGCGCGAGCAGGGCGTCAACGGCTACGCCGAGATGGCCGCCTGCTTCGACCGCGCCGGCTTCGAGGCGGTGGACGTGCACATGACCGACCTCATCGCCGGGCGCGTGGCGCTCGCCGGGTTCAAGGGCTTCGCCGCCGGCGGCGGGTTCTCCTACGGCGACGGTCTGGGCGCGGGGCAGGGCTGGGCGAAGACCATCCTGTTCAATCCGAAGGCGCGCGCCGAGTTCGAGGCGTTCTTCGCGCGCGCCGACAGCTTCGCCCTGGGCGCCTGCAACGGCTGCCAGATGATGGCCGCGCTGAAGGAGCTGATCCCGGGCGCGGGCGACTGGCCGCTTTTCCTGCGCAACCGCTCCGAGCAGTTCGAGGCGCGCCTCGTGATGGTCGAGATCACGCCCAGCCCGTCGATTTTCTTCCAGGGCATGGAAGGCAGCCGCATGCCGATTGCGACCGCGCACGGGGAAGGCAGGGCTTTCTGGAAAGAGCCACCCTCCACGCTTCAGGTCTGCATGAGATACGTCAACAACCGCGGCGAAGTCACCGAATCCTACCCCTACAACCCGAGCGGCTCGCCGCAAGGGATCACCGGACTCACCACGCCCGACGGGCGCTTCACCATCGTCATGCCGCATCCCGAGCGCGTGTTCCGCACCGTGCAGATGTCCTGGGCGCCCGATCGCTCCGTGGAGGACTCGCCCTGGATGCGCATGTTCCGCAACGCCCGCCGCTGGGTGGCTTGACCCCCTGACAAGGGGGTCGTGAGCCGCAGGCGAGCGGGGGGTTGGTTTTTTGTGTGCACCTTTGACAAGCACGCGCGTTCTTCACTCGCATGGCCCCCCGCGCGTATGTCCGCTACCGGCGCGACCTCCGGTCCGAAAGCGCGCAACCTGCGCCGCGACCCGACACCCGCCGAGCGGAAGCTCTGGTTCGAGTTCCTGAGCACCCATCCGTTCAAGTTCACGCGCCAGAAGCCGCTTGGCCGGTACATTGCCGATTTCTACTGTGCCCAGGTCCAGTTGGTGATCGAGCTGGACGGCGATACGCACTTCATCGATAGCGGCGCGCGCTACGACCGAGGTCGCACGGCTTCACTCGGGCGTGAAGGTATCCGGGTGCTGAGATTCAACAACGCCGAGGTGATGGACCAGTTCGAGGGGGTTTGTCAGCGGATTGACGCAGCGCTCGTATGCTAGAAGCGAAAAAAGCCAACCCCCCGCTCGCCTGCGGCTCCGCGACCCCCTTGTCAGGGGGTCAGCTGAAGAAATCGGGCTCCGACCCCGATTTCTCGGAGACCCATTCGCAGATGGAGCCGGGGGTGGTCCACCAGGCGCGCTTTTCGTGGTGGATGTGCTCGAGCGCGCGGCGCAGGTGGCGCAGGCGGTAGGGCTGGCCGACGATGTAGGGATGCAGCGCGATGCCCATCACCAGCGGCTGGGCGTCGGACTGCTCGAGCATCTCGTCGAAGTTGTCGACGATCATGTCGGCGAAGTCGCGCGCGTCCATCTGGCGCGCGATGATCGCCGGGATGTCGTTGAGCTCCTGCGGGTAGGGAATCGACCAGAGCGTGCCGCTGCGGGTGCGCATCTCCGTGGGCTGGTCGTCGTGGCACCAGTTGAGCGTGTACCTGTAGCCGGTCTCGAAGAGGAGATCGGGGGTCACGGCGCTCTCGGAGATCCACGGGCTGAGCCAGCCGGCGACGTCGATCCCGGACTCGCGCCGGATGCGGTCGCGGCAGTACTGCAGCAGCCGCTTTTCCTCCGGCTCCTGCAGGTCGCCCTGGCGCACCGAGTTGGTGTGGCCGTGGCCGACGATCTCGTCGCCGCGCTTCACGAAGGCGTCGACCACTTCCGGGCAGTAGTCGTAGAGCGAGGTATTGACGAGCGCGGCGACTCGGATGCCGAGCTCGTCGAACAGGTCCAGGCAGCGCCACACGCCGACGCGGTTGCCGTAATCGCGCCAGGAGTAGTTCAGCACGTCCGGCTCGGGGCTCTTGGGCCCCAGCGCCGCGCCCAGCCCGCCGCCGAAGTCGAAATGCTCGATGTTGAACCCGACGTACACCGCCAGGCGGCGGCTGCGCGGCCAGCTGTAGTCGCGGCGGCGCGTGATGGCCGAGTAGCCGTAGCGGCGGTGCGATCTCACCGGCTGCACCAACTCAGGGCTTGGCCAGGCCCGAGCGCACCAAAAGCCACTCGGCGCTGTCGTTCCACACTTCCATCCTGACGATTTTCCCGCGCCGCACGACATAGCGGTCGACGTAGCGGTTGCCCTCGAAGGGCGTGCCGTCGGGCCACTCGCCGTACAGCGTGCCGGTCTGGTAGACGATGGTTTCCTCGGGGCTGCCGCCGGCCACGACGTGGGTGGGGCCGAACTTCTTCTTGACCCACTTGTAGCGCGCGCGGTTGAAGGCCGTGGCCTCGGCCGGGTCGTGCATCAGCCGGTTGCCGGTGAAGCGGATCTCCATCTCCGGGGCGCAGAAGCGGCGCGCCGCGTCCGGGTCCGGGATCATGTGCAGCCTCAGGTACTCCTCGACGATTTTCGCAGGCTCATCCATCGGGAAAGCCTAACATGGCATGTGTCCTGCTAAGCTAGCCCATCCATCGGGAGGCTCACATGAAAAAGCTCGCAGTATTCGCCGCCTTGTGCCTTGCGGTTTCGGCGTCCTGGGCGCAGACCATCAAGATCGGCCTGGTGACCGCGCTCTCCGGCCAGTCGGCCCGGGCGGGCGAGGCGATCACGCGCGGCCTGAGCGTCGCGATCGACGAGATCAACGCCGGCGGGGGCGTGCTGGGCAGGAAGCTCGAGCTGGTGCGCCGCGACGACGAGGCCACGCCGGCCAAGGGCGTGATCGCGGCGCGCGAGCTGCTGTTCCGCGAGAAGGTGACGGTGCTGTTCGGCGGCCTGGACACGCCGGTGTCGCTCGCCATCGTGCCGATCGTCAACGGCCAGAAGATTCCTTTCATGGGGCCGTGGGCCGCCGGCACGCCGATCACCAAGAACGGCGCCAAGGAGAACTACGTGTTCCGCGTCTCGGCGGTCGACGAGATCGTCAACAAGGCGATGCTGCAGTACTCGCAGAAGGTGTTCAACGCCAAGAACTGCGGCATGATCCTGGTGAACAACCCCTGGGGCGAGTCGAACGAGAAGGGCCTGCATGCCGCGCTCAACGCCAAGGGCATGAAGCCCGCCGGCGTCGAGAAGTTCGAGGGCAACGACATCGACGTGGTGCCGCAGCTCACCCGCCTCAAGGAAGCCGGCGCCGACTGCCTGTTCCTGGTGGGCAACGTCGGCCCCTCGGCGCAGGTGGTGAAGTCGCTCGACCGCATGGGCTGGAAGCCGCCGATCGTGTCGCACTGGGGCCCCGCCGGCGGCCGCTTCACGGAGCTCGCCGGACCGAGCGCCAAGGACGTGCACTTCGTGCAGACCTACAGCTTTTTCGGCAAGCAGAGCCGGGTCGGCGACAAGGTGCTCGCCGCGCTTAAGAAGAAATATTCCGACATCAAGGGCCCGGGCGACATCACCCCGGCGGTGGGCGTGGCCAACGCCTACGACGCGATGATGCTCACCGCGCTGGCGATCAGGAACGCCGGCTCCACCGACGGCCCGAAGGTCCGCGAGGGCTTCTACAAGATCGGGAAATACGAGGGCCTGATCAAGACCTACGACAAGCCGTTTTCGCCCGGCAACCACGACGCGGTGAACGAGAACGACTACGTCTGGGCGCAGTTCATCGATAATCAGATCCTGCCGGTCGGCATGAAGAAGTAGCCTTTTCGAAAGGACAAGTCCGAGACGGCCGCCCTAGCGCGGCCGTTTCGTTTGAATGATTGCGTCCGCGCTCATTACCGGTCTCGGCCTGGGCAGCATGTACGGGCTGCTCGCGCTCGGGTTTTACATCACCTACTCGGTGTCGAGCACGGTGAACTTCGCCCAGGGCAGCTCGATGATGCTGGGCGCGGTGTTCGCCTATACGTTCGCGGTCACGCTCGGCTGGCCGATGGTGCCCGCGGTGCTCGTCGCCCTGATGCTGTGCGCCGCCTACGGCGTGATCGTCGAGCGGGTGGCGGTGCGGCCGTTCGCGCGGCGCGGCTCCAACTCCTGGCTGATCGCCACGGTGGCGCTGGGCATCATCGCGGACAACACGGTGCTGTTCACCTTCGGCAAGGAGCCGCGCGGCTTCCACATGCCCTGGGCGAGCGGCGCGGTGCGCATCGGCGAGCTCAACGTCTCCGCGCTGCAGATCCTCATCCCCGTGGTGGGCCTCGCGCTCGCCGCGGCGCTGCACCTTTTCTCCCTGCGCACGAGACACGGCAAGGCGCTGCTCGCGGTGGTGCAGAACGCCGATGCCGCGCGGCTCATGGGGATCAACGTGCCGCTCGCCATCTCCGGCGCCTATGCCGCCTCGACGCTATTCGCCGGCGCCGCCGGGATCATGATCGCGCCGCTGTTCAACGTGCACTCCGACATGGGCACGCTGTTCGGCCTGAAGGCCTTCGCCGTCGCCATCCTCGGCGGCATCACGAGCGCCTGGGGCGTGATGCTCGCCGGCCTGATTTTCGGCGTCACCGAGTCGCTGATCACCGCGCTGCTCGGCTCGGCCTACACCCAGATCCTCACCTTCACGCTGGTGATCGTCGCGCTGGCGCTCATGCCGCAGGGCCTGTTCGGCCGGGCGGAGGTGAAGAAGGTATGAGGTGGCTCGCCTTCATCGCCGCGTTCGGCGCTGCGGCGGCGTTCACCGCGGTCTCCAACAGCTACTACGTGTTCATCATGGCCACGCTCGCCCTGACCGCGGTGGTCGGCATCGGGCTGAACGTGCTGCTCGGCCTGACCGGCCAGGTCTCGTTCGGCCACGTCGGCTTCTACGCGCTCGGCGCCTACGCCGCGGCCATCCTCACCGTGACGGCGCAGTGGCCGTTCTGGGCGGCGCTGCCGCTGGCGGCGCTGGTATGCGGCGTGGTGGGCGGGCTGCTCGCGCTGCCGGCGCTGCGCGTGAAGGGGCCGTATCTCGCCATGGTCACCATCGCCTTCGGCTTCATCGTCGAGCACGTGGCGGTGGAGTGGCGCGACCTGACCGGCGGCCAGAACGGCATCATGGGCATTCCGCAGCCCGGCGGCATCGGCGAGCGCGGCGTGGCGCTGGCGAGCCTCGGCCTCGCCGCGATAGCCACGCTCGCTTTCTGGTGGCTCGCGCGCAGCCGCTGGGGCGCGGCGATGCGCGCGGTCCGGGACTCCGAGGTCGCGGCCGAGTCCATCGGCCTCGACCCGGTGCGCATCAAGACCGCGGCGTTCGTGATCTCGGCGGTATTCGCCGGCGTGGCAGGCGCGTTCTTCGCCCCGCTCTCGGGCTTCGTCACCCCGTCCACGTTCACCTTCGCGCAGTCCATCCTGTTCGTGCTGGTGGTGATGATCGGCGGCGCCGGCTCGGTCGCCGGCCCGCTGGTGGGCGCCGCGATCGTGGTGCTGCTGCCCGAGGTGCTCGCGGGGCTCGCCGAGTACCGCTTGCTGGTATTCGGGGCGCTGCTGCTCGTCGTGCTGCTTGCCGCGCCCGAGGGCGTGGTGGGGGCCGTGCATCGTCTGTTCCGTCGGGGTCGCGTGCCGCGGCTCGCGTCTTCCGGGGAAGTTGCCTTGAAGCCGGAGCGCACCGCCGCCCTGGTGGCCGAGGGGCTCTCCATCGCCTTCGGCGGCGTGCGCGCGGCCACCGAGGTGTCGCTCGAGGCGCAGCCCGGCGCGATCACCAGCCTGATCGGGCCCAACGGCGCCGGCAAGACCACGGTGCTCAACATGCTGGGCGGGTTCTACCGCCCGGATGCCGGCCGCATCCGCATCCGCGACGCCGAGATCCAGGGCCGGCCGGCCTGGCGCATCGCCCGCGCCGGCATCGCGCGCACCTACCAGACCACGCAGCTCTTCGGCTCGATGAGCGTGGCGGAGAACCTGGCCATCGCCGGCGGCGAGCCGGCGCTGCTCGCCTTCGTGGGCTACGCCGGGGATATCGACGCGCGCGCCGCCGACCTGCCGCACGTGGACAAGCGCCTGGTGGAGATCGCGCGCGCGCTCGCCACGCGCCCGTCGGTGCTGCTGCTCGACGAGCCGGCGGCGGGGCTGTCGCGCGAGGACAAGGCCCGGCTGGCGCAGCTGCTGCGCCGCATCGCCGACAGCGGCGTGGCGGTGGTGCTGGTCGAGCATGACATGTCGGTGGTCATGGGAATCTCCGACCACGTGGTGGTGCTCGACGCCGGCGCGAAGATCGCGCAGGGCAGCCCGGCCGAGGTGCAGCGCGATCCGCGCGTGCGCAAGGCCTACCTGGGCGAGGAGCAGCGCCGCCCCGCGCGGCGCGGCGCCACGCCCGGCGAGCCGCTGCTCGAGGCCGGCCGGCTGGCAGCGGGCTACGGCGCCGAGCCGGTGCTCAAAGGCATCGACCTCGGTGTGCGCGCGCGCGAGATGGTGGCGGTGCTGGGCGCCAACGGCGCGGGCAAGTCCACGCTGATGCGCGCGCTCTCCGGGCTGCTGCGCCCGGTCTCGGGGGGCATGACCCTCGGGGGCGAGGACATCTCGCGGCTTCCCGCGCACAAGGTTGCGGCGCGCGGCCTCGCGTTGGTGCCCGAAGGCCGGCAGGTGTTCCCCGAGCTCTCGGTGCTGGACAACCTGCGCCTGGGCGCGTTCCTGCGCAAAGGCGCCGCGCAAGCCGACATCGAGGCGATGCTCGAGCGGTTTCCGCGCCTGCGCGAGCGCCTGCACCAGCGCGCCGGGCTGCTGTCCGGCGGCGAGCAGCAGATGCTCGCCATCGCGCGCGGGCTGATGGGACGGCCACGCCTGCTGCTGCTCGACGAGCCCTCGCTCGGCCTCGCGCCGGCGGTGATCGACGATCTGTTCGCGGCACTCGACCGGCTGCGCGCCGAGTCGGCGACCATCCTGCTGGTCGACCAGATGAGCGGCCTCGCCCTGGCGCTCGCCGACCGCGCCTACGTGCTCGAAGGCGGGCGCATCGTGGCGGGCGGCCCGGCGGATGAAATCGCCCGCGACGGCGCGCTGGAGAAGGCGTACCTGGCAGTAAACTGAGGCCGATGAGCGAGCTCCTGATCGTGGGCGGCGGCATCGGCGGGCTGACGCTCGCCCTGGAGCTGCACCGCAGGCACATCCCCTGCCGGGTGTTCGAGTCGGCGCCGCAGATCAAGGCGGTCGGCGTGGGCATCAACCTGCTGCCGCACGCCACGCGCGCGCTCGCCGAGCTCGGCCTGCAGGACGCGCTGGCGAAGGTGGCGGTCGAGACGCGCGAGGCGGCGTTCTTCAACCGCTTCGGCCAGCTCATCTACCGCGAGCCGCTGGGCCGCGCCGCGGGCTACGCCTGGCCCCAGTTCTCCATCCACCGCGGCGACCTGCAGGCGATCCTGATCGACGCGGTGCGCGCGCG
>DASUUN010000138.1:0-8257 GCA_036374055.1 Burkholderiales bacterium | reverse complement strand
CGCGGTGATCGAGAACGAGTTCGGCGAGGTCGGGGTCGACAACGACATCATCGAGACCGGCGACGAGCAGATCGTCGAGATGAACAACGGCTGCATCTGCTGCACGGTGCGCGGCGACCTCATCCGCATCCTCGGCAGCCTCAAGGAAAAGCGCGACCAGGGCAGGCTCAAGTTCGACCGGGTGGTGATCGAGACCACCGGCATGGCCGACCCCGGCCCGGTGGCGCAGACGTTCTTCACCGACGAGGAGCTCGGCAACTACTACCTGCTCGATTCGATCATCACGCTGGTCGACGCCAAGCACGCGCCGAAGCAGCTCGACGAATTCCATGAGGCGCAGGAGCAGGTGGGCTTCGCCGACAAGATCCTGCTGTCGAAAACCGACCTGGTGTCCGACGACGAGGCAAGCGCGCTCTCCACCCGGCTCAAGCGGATGAACCCGCGCGCGCCGATCAAGAAGGTGCACTTCGGCGACGCGCCGCTCGAGGAGGTGCTGGACATCCGCGGCTTCAATCTCAACGCGATCCTCGAGCTCGATCCGCAGTTCCTCACCGACATCCAGCACGAGCACCACGACGAGGTCGAGTCGTTCGTGTTCCGCTCGGACAAGCCCTTCGACGGCACCAAGCTGGAGCAGTTCCTGTCCGGCATGATCCAGGTCTACGGCCCGGACCTGCTGCGCTACAAAGGCGTGCTGTGGATGAAGGGCAACCCGCGCCGCGTGGTGTTCCAGGGGGTGCACATGATGATGGGCGGCGACATGGGCAAGCCCTGGGGCAAGGGCGAGAAGAAGGGCTCGGTGATGGTGTTCATCGGCAAGAAGCTGCCCAAGGACATCTTCATCGCCGGCATGGAGGAATGCCTGGCGTAGACTAGGCGCGATGACCGCCCGGCTGGCACGTTTCGTTCTCGCGCTCGCCTTGCTCGCGGGCTGGCAGCTCGCGCTCGTCCACCCGCTCAAGCACCTCGACTCCCAGGGCAGCTACGTCCACCTGGGAGACGACCACTCGCACGACCGCAAGCCCGGCTCGACCGACGGGCTGTGCGACGTCATCGCCGCCCTGGCCGCATGCGCTCCCGATACGGCCGCGGGGCAGCCGCCGCTCTGCTGCGGGCTCCAAGCTGCCGATTCGCTCGACTTCGCGGCCCGCCTCTCGACGGCCTCGCCGCCGTTCCTTTCCCAGGGTCCTCCGGTCCTTCTCTGAAGCGGTCTGCAGCGCGCGCCAGCGGTTGCGGCGCGCCCATTCCATTCATCTTCGGAGAATTTCATGCATCGCAGTCTGCTTTCTGCGACGGCGCTCGCGCTGTCCACGCACGCGCTCGCGCAAGACGCGCAACAACCGAGAGAGGAAGTAAAGCAGCTCCAGCAGCGCATCCAGGCGCTCGAGAGCCGGGCGTCCGCCTCCAGCGAGAGCGCTTTCAATCCCGGCATTTCGCTGATTCTCCAGGGACGTTACGCCGATCAGAAGGACATCGAGGAGCGCAACATCACCGGTTTCGCTACCGGTGGCCACGAGCATGGCCGCGGCCGGGGCTTCAGCCTGGACGACAGCGAGCTGGTCTTCTCGGGCAACATCGATCCGTACTTCCGCGGTTACGCTGCCTTGGCGCTCGCCGACGAGGAAGTGGAGCTGGAAGAGGCCTGGATTCAGACCCTCGGCCTGGGGCGCGGCTTTACCGTGAAGGGCGGTCGCTTCCTGTCCGGCATCGGCTACATCAATTCGCAGCATCCGCACGCCTGGGACTTCGCCGACCAGAGCCTGATGTACCGGGCGCTGTTCGGCGAGCACCTCATCCAGGACGGGGTGCAGATCCGGTGGCTGGCGCCGACCGAGACGTTTTTCGAGCTCGGCGTCGAGGCGGCGCGGGGCCAGTTCTTCCCGGGCTCGGAGGCCGGCGGCAATCGCAACGGGGCGGGCGTGTGGGCGGCCTTCGCCAAGCTCGGCGGCGACGTGGGCAGCTCGCACAGCTGGCGCGCGGGCGTCAATTACCTCTCCGCGCGGCCTCGGGAAAGGGAAAGCCACTTCCAGGATGTGAACGACATTGAGGCCCTTGCCGGGTTCACCGGCGACTCGAAGGCATGGATTGCCGACTTCGTCTGGAAGTGGGCGCCCGAGGGCAATCCGACGCAACGCAACTTCAAGCTGCAGGCGGAGTACTTCCAGCGCGAGGAAGACGGCCAGCTCCTCTGCGAAGACAATACCGCCGAGGGGGGCGCCTGCACCGGCTTGGCGGACGCTAATCGGTCGAAGCAGTCGGGCTGGTACGCCCAGGGCGTCTTCCAGTTCATGCCCCGCTGGCGCACAGGCTACCGGTACGACAGGCTCGACTCCGGCACCGTCAGTTTCGGCGCGAACCCGATTTCGCCGCCAGACTACCGCCCGTATAGACACACCGTCATGCTCGACTACTCGCCAAGCGAGTTCTCGCGGTTCCGCCTGCAGCTCGCGCAGGATCGCTCCATGCAAGGCGTCAAGGACGATCAGGTGGTCCTCCAGTACGTCCACAGTCTCGGCGCGCACGGCGCGCATCGCTTTTGAGAGGAAGGAATCATGCGGCGATGGATCGTCATACTCGCGGCGTGCATGGTGCTTGCGGCGCCGGCGCACGCCGCTCTCAGCGTGCTCGCTTGCGAGCCGGAATGGGCGTCACTGACACAGGAGCTCGCCGGCGACCGGGCGAAGGTCGTATCCGCGACCACTGCACGGCAGGATCCGCATCGCATCGAGGCGCGCCCGGCGCTGCTCGCGCAGGCGCGCCGCGCCGACCTTCTCGTCTGCACCGGCGCGGACCTGGAGGTCGGCTGGCTGCCGCTGCTGCAGCGCGAGTCCGGCAACGCCGGCATCCAGCCCGGGCAGCCGGGGTTCTTCGAGGCCGCCCGCTTCGTCGAGCTGCTCGAGAGGCCCGCGCTCGTCGATCGGTCTATGGGCGACGTGCACGCGGCAGGCAATCCTCACATCCATCTCGATCCCCGCAATCTGCTGAAAGTCGCCGAAGCCCTCGCCGCGCGTCTTTCCGCCCTCGACGCGGCCAACGCGGCTCACTATGCAGCCCGGCAGCGCGATTTCGCCGCCCGCATGGCGGCTGCAGTGGCGCGTTGGGAGCGGGAAGCCGCGTCCTTGAGGGAGACGCGGGTGCTGGCGCACCATCGAAACTGGTCCTACCTTGCCGCATGGCTGGGCCTGCGGGTCGCGGCCGATCTCGAGCCCAAGCCAGGCATCGAGCCTTCCGCCGCCTATCTCGCGCAGCTCGCCGACAGGCTTAAGGCGCAGCCGGCGAAGATGGTGCTGCGGACGCCCTACCAGCCTCCCAGGGCGAGCGAGTGGATCGCCGGGCGCACCGGGATGCGCGCGGTGGAGCTGCCTTTCACGGTCGGCGGTTCCGCGCGGGCGAAAGACCTGTTTTCCCTTTTCGACGACATCCTGGCCCGGCTCAAGGAGGCTGCCGGATGAGCACGGACGGACTGCAGGCGGGCATCCTGCTGCCCGCCCTGGCTGCAGGGCTCCTGGTGTTGCTCACTCACGTGCCGCTCGGCCTGGAGGTGCTCCGGCGCGGGATCATTTTCATCGACCTCGCGCTGGCGCAGTTCGCGGGACTCGGCATCGTTGTAGCCCATGCGCTGGGCGCCGAAAGCCACGGCTGGCACATGCAGCTCGCCGCGCTTGCAGCGGCGCTCGCCGGCGCGCTGTTCCTGCACTGGCGCGAGAAGCGGAATCCGGCGCATCACGAAGCGGTCATCGGGGTGTCGTTCGTCGCCGCGGCCAGCGCCACCATCCTCGTGCTGGCCAAGGACCCGCGCAGCGGCGAGCACATGAGGGAGCTGCTGGTCGGCCAGATTCTGTGGACCACCTGGAGCGACCTGCTGCCGCTCGCCGTCGTCACTGCGGCAGTCCTTGCCGGCTGGTACGGGCTCAAGTGGAAATCCTCGCCGCTGGCTTTCTACCTGATGTTCGCGATAGCCATCACCGCTTCGGTCCAGGTCGTGGGCGTTTACCTGGTGTTCGCCAGCCTCATCGTACCGGCCCTCGCGGCGCGCGGCCGGGCCTTCCACGGCTTGTGCGCAGGGGCTGCGGGATACGCGGGCGGATTGCTGGCATCGGCCCTGCTCGACCTGCCATCGGGGGCCGCTATCGTGCTCGCCCTGCTGCTGGCTGCCTTTGTCGTTTTCCTGATGACAGCGCGGCTAAGGCATGCCGCTTGATACCATCGGACTCATGGAACAAATGCACGGCACGACCATTCTTTCGGTGAGAAGGGATCGCAGCGTCGCGCTCGGCGGCGACGGCCAGGTGACCCTCGGCAACGTGGTGGTCAAGGCGGGCGCCAAGAAGGTGCGGCGGCTCTACCACGACCGGATCCTCGCGGGCTTCGCCGGCGGCACGGCCGACGCCTTCACGCTGTTCGAGCGCTTCGAGGCCAAGCTCGACAAGCACCAGGGCAACCTCATGCGCTCGGCGGTCGAGCTCGCCAAGGACTGGCGCACCGACCGCATCCTGCGACGGCTGGAAGCGATGCTGGCGGTCGCCGACCGCGAGCATTCGCTGATCATCACCGGGATGGGCGACGTGCTCGAGCCCGAGGGCGGCATCCTCGCCATCGGCTCGGGCGGCCCGTATGCCCAGAGCGCCGCGAAGGCCCTGCTCGACAACACCTCGCTGGGGCCCAGGGAAATCGTGGAGAAGTCCCTGTCGATCGCCGCTGACCTGTGCATCTACACGAATCAGCAGCGGACCATAGAGGTTCTCGAGTGAGCGGCATGACGCCGCAGGAGATCGTCCACGAGCTCGACAAGTACATCGTCGGGCAGGACCGGGCGAAGCGCGCGGTGGCGATCGCGCTCAGGAACCGCTGGCGGCGCCAGCAGGTCGCCGAGCCGCTGCGCCAGGAGATCACGCCCAAGAACATCCTGATGATCGGGCCCACCGGCGTGGGCAAGACCGAGATCGCGCGGCGCCTGGCGCGGCTCGCCGATGCGCCGTTCATCAAGGTGGAAGCCACCAAGTTCACCGAGGTCGGCTACGTCGGGCGCGACGTCGACACCATCGTGCGCGACCTGGTTGAGATCAGCGTCAAGCAGACCCGCGAGCACGCGGTGAAGCGGGTGCGCACGCGCGCCCAGGACGCCGCCGAGGACCGCATCCTCGACGTGCTGGTCGGGTTCAAGGCGGCCGACGACGACAACGTCACGCGCCAGAAATTCAGGAAGAAGCTGCGCGAGGGCGAGCTCGACGACAAGGAGGTCGACATCGAGGTCTCGGCCGCGCAGCCGCAGATGGAGATCCTGACGCCGCCCGGCATGGAAGAGCTCACCTCGCAGATCCAGGGCATGCTGTCCAACATCGGCGGCGGCCGGCGCAAGCTGCGCCGTATGAAGATCCGCGAGGCGCTCGAGCTCGTTACCGAGGAGGAGGCGGCGCGCCTGGTGAACGACGACGATCTCAAGGCGCGCGCGGTGGCCAACGCCGAGCAGAACGGCATCGTGTTCCTCGACGAGATCGACAAGGTCACGAGCCGCAGCGAGATGCAGGGCGCCGACGTGTCCCGCCAGGGGGTGCAGCGCGACCTCCTGCCGCTGGTCGAGGGCACCACGGTGTCCACGCGCTACGGCATGGTGAAAACCGACCACATCCTGTTCATCGCCTCGGGGGCGTTCCATCTCGCCAAGCCCTCCGACCTGATCCCCGAGCTGCAAGGGCGCTTTCCGATCCGCGTCGAGCTGGATTCGCTCTCGGTCGAGGACTTCGAGCGCATCCTGGTGGCCACCGACGCCAACCAGGTGAAGCAGTACCAGGCGCTGCTCGCCACCGAGGGCCTGACCGTGGAGTTCCACCCGGCGGCGATCCGGCGCCTCGCCGAGATCGCGTTCCAGGTGAACGAGAGCACCGAGAACATCGGCGCGCGGCGGCTCTACACGGTGCTGGAGAAGCTGCTCGAGGAGATTTCCTTCGAGGCCGGCAAGCGCGGCGCCGCGACCATCACCATCGACGCGGCCTACGTCGACGCGCGGCTTGCGGAGCTCTCCAGGAACGAGGACCTGGCGCGCTTCGTTCTCTAGTCGGCAAGCCGTTTCATCGCCCTGCGCAGAAACGCCACCTGCCGGCTGAAATTGGTGCAGCCGTCGCAGATCGCGAGGTGGACGCGCAGCGCCACGCGCTCGAAGAAGCCCAGGCGGCGGTCGAGGCCCTGGGAAGCGAGCTGCGCGGCCTGCTTGCAGGAGAGGATCATTTCGAGAACCAGTTCGTTTGGAGGCATTCGCGCAGCGCCATGCGCGCGCGGTAGAGCAGTACCCAGCAATGGGTCGGCGTGAGGCCGAGTTCCTTACAGATGTCCGGCGTCTCGTAGCCCAGGTGCTCGCGCATCATGAAGGCCTGCGCGGTCTTCGCCGGCAGCCGCATGAGGCACTCCTCCAGGGCCCGCAGGAACTGCTTTTCCTCGAGCGAGCCGTCGGGCTCGTCCCAGGCGCGTGGCGGGTCGATCCAGTGGCCGCGCTCGTTGAACAGCGCCTCGAACCCTTCCTCGTCGGTCGCCACCGGCGTCTCGCGGCTCAGGCGCCGGATGGCGTCCACGATCTTGTGCTTCAGGATCCCGGTGAGCCAGGTCCGCAGGTTGGAGCGGCCGGCGAAGCCCGCCTCCCCGGCGAGGGCGGCGAGCAGGGTCTCCTGCACCACGTCCTCGGCGGCATGGGGGTCGCGCAGCTGCAGGCTGGCGTAGCGCAGCAGGTAGGTCCGCTCGGCCTCCACCCGGGAACGAAAGCTGTCCATGACCCCTTGAAAACGTCCCTGGCGCCCCTACCTCCATGGCACGCCTCAGGAAAGGAGAGATATATGGCAAATGTTACCCGGTTCGACCCATTCAACGACCTGGTCGACGACTTCTTCAAGGGCTTCCTGGTCCGCCCGGTAGCCTACGACAACGGCCGGGCCGACGCCCTGCCGCGCATGAAGGTGGACGTCGCCGAGAAGAACGGCGCCTACACCGTGACGGCCGAGCTGCCCGGCGTGAAGAAGGAAGACATCCAGATCACCATCGACGGCGCGCAGGTCACCCTGGCGGCCGAAGTGAAGCGCGAGAAGGAAGCCTCGCAGGACGAGCGCGTGCTGCACACCGAGCGCGTGTACGGCAAAGTGTCGCGCAGCTTCACCCTACCCCAGGAGCTGGACGAGGCCAAGGCCGAAGCCAAGTTCAGGGACGGCGTGCTGGAGCTGACGCTGCCCAAGAAGGCCGCGGCGCAGCGCAAGCAGATCTCGATCCAGTAGTTTCTGCGTAGAATCGGGGGGCGCGCATGAACGCCCCCCTCATTTCCCCTTCGGGCCACAGCCCGGAGGCGGCCGAGAAGGCCCGCATCCTGGGCGAGGCGCTGCCCTACATCCAGCGCTTCCACGGCAAGACCATCGTCATCAAGTTCGGCGGCAACGCCATGACCGACGAAGCGCTCAAGGCCGGCTTCGCGCGCGACGTGGTGCTGCTCAAGCTGGTCGGCATGAACCCGGTGGTGGTGCACGGCGGCGGGCCGCAGATCGAGGACATGCTCGCCCGCCTGGGCAAGAAAGGCGAGTTCGTGCAGGGCATGCGGGTCACCGACCGCGAGACCATGGACGTGGTCGAGATGGTGCTCGGCGGCCAGGTGAACAAGGAAGTCGTCGAGCTCATCAACCAGGCGGGCGGCAAGGCGGTCGGGCTCACCGGCCAGGACGGCGCTTTCATCCGCGCGAGGAAACTGCTGCTGCCGACCAAGGAGAGCGGCAAGGTCGACATCGGCCAGGTGGGCGAGATCGAGTCCATCGACCCGGCGGTGATCGGTGCGCTGGAGCAGAACGGCTTCATCCCCGTCGTGGCCCCCATCGCCACCGGCGCCGACGGCACGACCTACAACATCAACGCCGACCTGGTCGCGGGCAAGCTGGCCGAGGTGCTGCACGCCGAGAAGCTCGTGGTGCTGACCAACACCCCCGGCGTGCTCGACAAGGAAGGCAAGCTGCTCACCGGCCTGACGCCGCGCCGGATCGACGATCTCGTGGCGAAGGGCGTGATCTCGGGCGGCATGCTGCCCAAGATCGGCTCGGCGCTGGACGCGGCGCGCAACGGCGTGCGCAGCGTGCATATCATCGACGGCCGTGTGCCCAACGCGCTGCTGCTCGAAGTGCTCACCGACCAGGGCGTCGGCACCCTCATCAAGAGCAAGTAGTGCGCATTGCCCGCTTGCCGCCGTCCCGGCGGGTGTGGATCTTCGACCTCGACAACACCCTGCACGACGCGA
>DASUUN010000137.1:0-18748 GCA_036374055.1 Burkholderiales bacterium | reverse complement strand
GGATTGACCACGCCGGCGATGTGGCCGCTCGCGCCGAGCACGAAGGTCTTGTCCGCGCCGCCGAGCAGGCCGAGCGTGCGGTAAGCGGAGCGCCACGGCACGATGTGGTCTTCGCGCGTCGCGAGGACGAAGACCGGCAGCTCGACCTTGCCCAGGTCGACCGGCACGCCGCAGTTGGCGAGCGCGCCCGGCTCGCGCAGCCGATTCTCGAGGTACATGTTGCGCACGTAATAGCAGTACATCGGCCCCGGCAGATTCGTGCTGTCGGCGTTCCAGTACAGCAGGTCGAAGGCCGGCGGCGCCTCGCCGAGCAGGTAGTTGTTGACCACATATGGCCACACCAGGTCGTTGGCGCGCAGGCTGGAGAAGACGAAGGCGAGATCCGACCCCGGCAGGATGCCGCGCTGCCCGATGGTCGCTTCGCGCGCCGCCACGCTCGTCTCGTCCACGAACAGGCCGATCGGGCCGGGCTCGGCGAAGTCCAGCATCGCGGCAAGGAAGGTGGCGCTCGCCACGAGATCCTGGTTTCTTTGTCGAAGAACGGCCAAAGCCGCGCCAAGCAGTGTGCCGCCGACGCAGAAGCCCAGCGCGTTGACCTTGTCGCTTCCCGCAATTTCCTGCGCGACCCTGAAGGCGCTGAACACGCCCATCTGCAGATAGTCGTCCCACGAGAGATGGCCCTGCTCGGGCCCGACATTGCGCCACGAGACCATGAACACGGTGTGGCCGCTCGCCACGGCGTGCGCGACGAAGGAATTCTCGGGCTGCAGGTCGAGGATGTAGAACTTGTTGATGCACGGCGGCACCATGACGAGCGGGCGCTGCGCTACCTGCGCCGTGGCCGGCGCGTACTGGATGAGCTGGATGAGCTCGTTCTCGAATACCACGCTGCCGGGGGTGACGCCGAGGTTGCGGCCCACCTCGAAGGCCGCCTCGTCGGTCTGCGCGATGCGGCCTCTTTGCAAGTCGCCCATGAGGTTGGCCAGGCCGCGCGCGAGGCTCTCGCCGCCGGTCTGGCGGGCCTGCTCGAGCGCGGCCGGGTTGGTGGCGGCGAAATTCGCCGGGCACATGGCATCGATGCACTGCCGGACCGCGAAGCGCGCACGCTCGCGGGCGGCCGGCTCGAGCGCCGCCTGCTCCACGAGATCCTCGAGATAGCGCGAGGCGAGCAGGTAAGACTGCTTGAGGTAGTCGTAGTACGGATTGTCCCGCCACGCGGGATGCGCGAACCTGCGGTCCCCGGGGGGCGGGGTGGCGACGGCTTCCTTGCGCCCCGCCAGCATGGCGTTCCACAGCCCGGCCTGCTTCTCGAGGTACGCGGACTGCAGGGCGGCATTGCCGGCCAGCCAGGGAGCGGCGGCCGCCCCGGGCGCCGCGGCCAGGACCCGCATCCATCCCTGGGTCAGCTCGTTGCTCGACTGCGAGATCGCCGCCAGCAGGGCGTCAGGGGAGCCATGTTGCATGCGCGGGCGATTCTGCGCCGCACAAGACGGCCCGTCAAATGATTATCAAGTGGCTGAAAGATAGTTCTTTTTGCTCAGGGGGGGTCAGTGCGCGACCAAGGCCCGCACTGCCGCGATTGCTGCAATGCCGAGCGCGATCAGGAGGGCTTGCGAAGCCGTGTCGCGCAGTTCCGGCTGGCGGTGCAACCCGGGTATCAGGTCGGCGACCGCGACGTAGATCATGCTGGCGGCGACGATACCGAGCAGCGTCGCTTCCCACTGCGCGACGAACTGCAGCGAGAAGTACCCGAGCACCCCGCCCACCACGGTGGCGGCCGAGGACAGCAGGTTCATGGCGAGCGCCCGGGCCCGGCTGTAGCCGGAATGCAGCAGGATCAGGAAGTCGCCCACTTCCTGCGGAATTTCGTGGGCGATGATGGCCGCGGCCGCGATGATGCCAAGCTCGGTGCTCTGGAGGAACGCCGCGGCAATCAGCAGCCCGTCGACGAAGTTGTGCACCGTGTCGCCGACCACGATGAGCAGGCCGCTGCGGCCTTGGTCGTGCGAGGCGGCGTGCGGATCGTGTACCTCGCAGTTCTCGGTATGGCAGTGCCGCCAGAGCAGCAGCTTCTCCATGACGAAGAAGGCGAAGATGCCGCCGAGGATGGCAATCGCGGCCTCGTGCGGATCGCCGCGCTGGAACGCGTGCGGAATCACCTCGAGGAACGCCGCGCCCAGCAGCGCGCCGATGGCGAACGACACCAGCATCGGCACCCAGCTCGCGCGCACCTTGAGCGAGATGGCGGCGAGGCCGGCGGACAGCGTGCCGCCGGCCAGGCTGGCGGCCAGGATCCATCCGAGCGTCATGGGGGTGGGGATTCTACGTGAGCCAGATCATTGCGGCCATGCGGCCGGTGCTGCCGTCGCGGCGGTAGGAGTAGAAACGTTGCGGCTCCGAGTACGTGCAGTAGCCGCCGCCAAACACGCGTTCCACGCCCTTCCCCCTCAATCGATGGCGCGCCACCGCGTACAGGTCGAGCAGCCAGTGGCCCGGCCGCGTCGGCGAAAAGGCGTCCTTCTCGGGAAAAGCGGCGCGCACCTCGTCCCCCACCTCGTAGACGGCCGGCCCGATGGCCGGGCCCATCCAGGCGATGAGGTGCTTGCCCGACACGCCCATGGCGTCGATCGTCGCCTCGATCACGCCTGCGGCGAGCCCGCGCCAACCGGCGTGCGCGCCCGCCACCACGGTGCCGGCCTCGTCGGCGAGCAGCACCGGCATGCAGTCGGCCGCCTTGATGGCGCACACGGTTCCGGGGACGCGGGTGATGGCCGCATCGCCTTCGCGTTCCATTGAAGAAGAAGAATCGAGGTCGATTACGGCGTTCCCGTGAACCTGCCGAAGCCAGCTCGGCTCGCGCGGCATGACGGCGCGCAGCTCCTCCTCCCGGGTAGACCTGAGCGTGACGACGGCGCGCACCCGCGCCGGCGCGGGCCACTGGGGGACGATCAAGCCTCGCTCCTCAGCGTATCGAGCAAGCGCTTCATGTCGCGCGGCAGCGGCGAGCGCCAGGTCATCACTGTGCGGGTGCGCGGATGCGTCAGGGTGAGCTCGGCGGCATGCAGGGCCTGCCGCGGAAACGACATCCCGTGGCGCGTGCCGCGCCGGTAGACCGTGTCACCGACCAGCGGGTGGCGGATGTGCTGCAGGTGCACGCGGATCTGGTGGGTGCGGCCGGTCTCCAGGCGGCATTCGACGAGCGCCGCATGGCCAAAGCGCTCGACCACGCGATACGCGGTGCGCGCCGGCTTGCCGCGCTGGGAGACCGCCATGCGCACGCGCGAGCGCACGTCGCGGCCGATCGCGGCGTCGACCACGCCGCTTGCCGGCGGGTCGCCCTGCACCACCGCGAGATAGATGCGCCGCATGCTGCGCTCGGCCAGCTGCCGCGCGAGCTCGGCCTGCGCCTCGACGGTTTTCGCGACCACCAGCAGCCCGCTGGTGTCCTTGTCCAGGCGGTGCACGATGCCGGCGCGCGGCACGCCCGCGAGGCGCGGCGCATGCGCGAGCAGCGCGTTGAGCAGCGTGCGGTCGGGCTGCCCGGCGCCGGGATGGACCACCAGGCCTGCCGGCTTGTCGATGACGATGATGTCGGCATCCTCGTGCACGATCTTCAGCGGCATGCGCTGCGCCTTCGGCGCAGCGGCCTCGGGCACGGGCGGCGGCTCGAGGACGATGCGCTCGCCGCCGGTCACCGCGTCGCGCGCGCTGGCGCGCCTGCCATCGAGGGTGATGTGGCCGGACTTCAGCCAGGCCTGCAGCCGGTTGCGCGAGTACTGCGGGAACACGCGCGCCAGGGCCTGGTCGAAGCGCAGGCCGCCCAGCTGCGCCGGCACCGTCGCCGTCATCGCCGCGGAAAAGCCTTCCTCCCAGTCCGACTCGCTATAATTTTCGCGTCCCATGCGCTCAAGTCTACTTCTTGTCATCGTGGCCCTCTTCGTCGCCGGCTGCGGCATCTTCTCCGGGCAGGAGCCCGACGAGACCATCGGCTGGTCGGCGCAGCGCCTGTACGGCGAGGCGAAGGACAGCATGGCCTCCAAGCAGTGGGACCAGGCGATCAAGTACTTCGAGAAGCTCGAGGCGCGCTTCCCTTACGGGCGCTTCGCGCAGCAGGCCCAGCTCGAAGTGGCCTATTGCCACTGGAAATCCGACGAGCGCGCGGCGGCGCTGGCCGCGGCCGACCGCTTCATCAAGCTCTATCCCAACCACCAGCACGTCGACTACGCCTATTACCTCAAGGGCATCATCAACTTCAATGACGACCAGGGGCTGCTCGGCTTTCTCGCCTCGCCGGACATGAGCGACCGTGACCCGAAGGCCTCGCGCGAGGCGTTCGATGCGTTCCGCGAAGTGGTGACGCGCTTTCCCGAGTCCAAGTATGCCGCCGACTCCGCCGCGCGCATGCGCTACCTGGTGAACGCCCTCGCCTCGCACGAAGTGCACGTGGCGCGCTACTACATGAAGCGCACGGCGTACATCGCGGCGGCGAATCGCGCGCAGTACGCGATCCAGCACTATCCGCAGGCCCCGGCCGTGGAGGAAGCGGTGTTCATCCTGGTGAAGGCCTACGATGCGCTCGGCATGGCCGAGCTGCGCGACGCCGCCGACCGCGTCATGCAGAAGAACTTCCCCGACAGCGCCTATCTCAAGCCGGGCGGCCGCAAGCCGGACGTGCCCTGGTGGCGCCTGTGGGATCCGGACTGGTGAAGATCCTCGTCACCGGGGCGGCCGGGATGATCGGCCGCAAGCTCGTCGAGCGCCTCGAGGGAGAGCTCACGCTGCACGACGTGGTGGCGCTGCCGGGCGCGAACTCCGTGGTCTCCGATCTCTCCGCCCCCGGCGCGGCGGAAGCGCTCATCGCCGGCCGGCCGGAGCTGATCTTCCACCTGGCGGCCGTGGTCTCCGGCGAGGCCGAGGCCGACTTCGACAAGGGCTACCGGGTCAACCTGGACGGTACGCGCCATCTGTTCGAGGCGATCCGGCGGGCGGGCGGCGGCTACCGGCCGCGCCTGGTATTCGCATCGTCGATCGCGGTGTTCGGCGCGCCCTTCCCCGAAGCCATTGGCGACGAGTTCCTGAGCGCGCCGCTTACGAGCTACGGCACCCAGAAGGCGATCGGCGAGCTGCTGCTCGCCGACTACAGCCGGCGCGGCATCTTCGACGGCATCGGCATCCGCCTGCCGACCGTCTGCGTGCGCCCGGGCAAGCCGAACCAGGCGGCCTCGGGGTTCTTTTCCGGGATCATCCGCGAGCCGCTGAACGGGCAGCCGGCCGTGCTGCCGGTGCCCGAGAGCGTGCGTCACTGGTTCGCTTCGCCGCGCGCCGCGGTCGGTTTTCTGCTGCACGCCGCCGCGCTGCCGGGCGAGCGGCTGGGCGCGCGGCGCAGCCTCACCATGCCGGGGGTGTGCGCGAGCGTCGGCGAGCAGATCGCCGCGCTCAGGAAAGTCGCCGGCGAGCGCGCGGCAGCGCTCATCCGCCACCAGCCGGATCCCGTCATCATGCGCATCGTCGGCGGCTGGCCGCAGAACTTTGACGCCCGGCGGGCGCTGTCCCTCGGGTTTCGCGCCGATGCGAGCTTCGAGGAGATCATCCGTATCCACATCGAGGACGAGCTCCAAAAAAGCCCTCCACTTCCGGCAGCTCGCGCGTGAGCTTCATGCGCGGCAGGCTCGCCAGGATGCGCCGCCCGTAGGGCTTCGACAGCAGCCGCGGGTCGCACAGCATGAGCACGCCGCGATCGGTCTCGTCGCGGATCAGGCGCCCCGCGCCCTGCTTGAGCTGCAGCACCGCCTGCGGCAGCTGCAGGTCGTTGAACGGGTTGCCGCCCTGCGCGCGTATGCCCTCGATGCGCGCCGCGAGCACCGGGTCGTCGGGCGGGGCGAACGGCAGCTTGTCGATGATCACCACCGATAGGGCTTCGCCGCGCACGTCGACGCCTTCCCAGAACGACTGGCTGCCCAGCAGCACTGCGTTGCCCAGGCTGCGAAAGCGCGCCAGCAGCTCGCTGCGCGAGCCGGTCCCCTGCACGAGCAGCGGAAACGGCAGGCGCTCGCGCAGCAGGTCGTGCGCGCGGCGCAATGCGCGCAGGGTGGTGAACAGCAGGAAGGCGCGGCCCGCGCTCGCCCGCAGCACCGGCAGCGCGGCCTCGATCATCGCCTCGGTAAACCCCGGGTCGTTGGGGTCGGGCGGCAATCCCTTGGGCAGGTAGAGCAGCGCCTGCTGCTGAAAATCGAACGGGCTGGACCAGCGCCGCGCCTGCGCTTCCGGCACGCCGAGTTCCCGCGTAAAGTGGCCGAAGTCCTCGCCTACCGCCAGCGTGGCCGAGGTGAAAATCCAGGCGCGGGGATGGTCGGCCATCTGCTTGCGGAACAGCTCGGCCGATGAGAGCGGCGTCACGTGCAGCTGAACCGCGTGCTGGAAAACCTCGGCCCAGCGCACCTCGGTCGCCACATCGCCCTCGCGCAGCCGGATAAGGATCTGCAGCGCGGCCGTTGCGCGGCGGGCGCAGGAGTCGATGCCCTCGGCCCGGCCTGCCTGTGCCGCCAGCGCTTCTTCAAGCTGGTGCAAGGAAGCATTCACTTTCTCCAGGCCTGCCTCGAACTCGGGCAAACGCATCGCCTGCATCCAGGCAAGGCGCCCGGGCGGCTCACCGAACGCGAGCCGCAGGTCGCGCGCGGCCTTTTCCAGCCGCGTGGCAAGCCGCTCGAGCTCGGGCGAGGCCCCTCCGGCGGCGCGCAGCTCCAGGCGCGTGTCGCGCGCGAGCTCCACCAGCTGGGCGCTCGACAGCGTCTCGCCGAAGAACATGCGCGCGGTTTCGGGCAGCTGGTGGGCCTCGTCGAAGATCACGGTGTTGCACGCCGGCAGCAGCTCGGATATGCCCTCCTCGCGCAACACCAGGTCGGCGAAGAACAGGTGATGGTTGACCACCACGACATCGGCGGCGAGCGCGTTCTTGCGCGCGCGCATCACGAAGCAGTCGCGATAGTCGGGGCAGTTCTGTCCCAGGCAGTTGTCGCGGGTGGAAGTGGCGTGGATCCACACCGGCGCATCCTCGGGCACGTCGGCGAGGTCGGCACGGTCGCCGGTCGCGGTAACCGCGGCGAACCGCTCGATGCGCCGCAGCTGCGCAGCCTCCTCCCGGCTCGCGAGGCGCGCCTCGGAAGCCGAGCGCCGCAGCCGGTACAAACACACGTAGTTGGCGCGGCCCTTCAGCACCGCGGCCGAGGCGCCCGAAGCGAGCGCATTGCGCACCGCGGGCAGGTCGCGCTCGAACAGCTGGTCCTGCAGCGTCTTGGTGCCGGTCGATACGAGGACCTTGCCGCCCCCGAGCAGCGCCGGCACGAGGTAAGCGAAAGTCTTGCCGGTGCCGGTGCCGGCTTCCGCCACCAGCACGCCGGTCGCCTCGATCGCCGCGCCGATCGCTTCGGCCATCTCGAGCTGCTGTGGGCGCCGCCTGAACCCGGGGATGCTCGCCGCGAGCGGGCCGTCGGCGGCGAAGGCTCGTTCGAGCAGCGGCTTCAGGGCCGCAGCTCCTCGACCTTCAGCCATACGCGGCGCGACTCGGTAGATCGCGAGCGGCTGCCGGAGGCGATGCCGCGATCGTCGCGGGCCGCGCTCGCCAGCGCGCTGCCCACCTCGAACCATTCGCCCAGGCGCGCGCTGACGGTGGTGGCCATGCGGCTTTGCCGGTCGAACGATTCCTTCTGCGGGGCAATGTCCATCAGCACGGTGTCCCCGGACAGGCGCGGCACCGCCTCGAACCCCGTGGCGGTTTCCCAGATTCCTCCCGGCAGCGGCACCGATTGGCCGGCCATGATGAACGCCCGCCCCCCCTCCAGGACCTGGATGCGCTGATCGACGCGTTCGTTGCTGATGCTGTTCCGGTCCTCACCCCGCACGTCGATGCGGGTATCCCGGTTGCTGATGCGGCCGCCGGCCTGTATGTCGCGGCTCTCGGAGGTCCCGGCATCGTCGAAGCGCACCGAGATCACCAGGCGGCGCAGCGGCTGGTCGATGGCGGCAAGCGCCTGCCTGAGCTCGGCGAGGTTCGCCGGGCTGGTGCGCACGATGAGCTGGCCGCGCTGGCCGGTGAGCGTGGCGCCGGGCTCCAGCAGCGGCCGCAGCACCGGCAGCACCTGCTCCACGGTGCGATGGCGCAGCGGAATGATCTCGAGCGCCTGCTGCCCTGCGGCGTGAAGGGCGAAACAAGCGAGGATCGCGGCGAGCCCTGAGCGCATCATTTCCAACATTCAACGCGCGGCATGCCGCAGCGTGTACGCAAAGGACTAATGTAGCGTCGATTTCGGCTCGAGCCGGCGCCAGCGCGCGCCGAGCTTGGCCAGCGCGGTGCGAAACTCCCAGGGGAGGCCCTGCATGGCAGAGAGGCGCAGCAGGTTCTCCTGGATGCGGTCTGCGCTGAAGGGGCAGCCCGACTCGGCAAATTGGGTCATCAGCGCCAGCGTCCCGGCCAACAGCGCCCTCGCTTGGGGATCGTCCATGCACAGAGATGATAATTCTTCTCATTGACAATAACAATGAGAAGCATTATCTTTTATCCATGAGAACCGCTTTCTTGAGCATTGCCATGGGGTTGGCCCTGTCCGGACCGGTTGCGGCCCAGGACCAGGTGGTCAACATCTACTCGTCACGGCACTACCAGACGGATGAGGCGCTGTATTCCGGGTTCACGAAGAAGACCGGCATCAAGGTGAACCGGATCGAGGCCGGGGAGGATGCGCTCATCGAGCGCATCCGCAACGAAGGCGCGCGCAGCCCGGCCGACGTGCTGATTACCGTGGACGCCGGCCGGCTCTGGCGCGCAGAGCAGATGGGGCTGTTCCAGCCGGTCAAGTCCGCGCTGCTCGAGTCGCGCGTACCGGAGAGCTTCCGCGAGCCCGGCGGCCACTGGTTCGGCTTCTCGATGCGGGCCCGTGTGATCGCCTACCGCAGGGACAAGGTGCAGCCGGCCGAGGTGCAAACCTACGAGCAGCTCGCCGATCCCCGCTGGAAAGGCCGCGTGTGCATGCGCTCCTCGACCAATATCTATAACCTCTCGCTGATGGGCGCGCTGATCGACCACCTGGGCGCCGACAAGGCCGAGGCCTGGGCAAAGGCGGTGCGCGCCAACCTTGCGCACAACCCGAAGGGCGGCGACACCGACCAGCTCAAGGCGGTCGCCGCGGGCCAGTGCGACGTCACCGTGTCGAACCAGTACTACTACGCGCGCCTCGCGCGCTCGCAGAAGCCCGAGGAGCACCAGGTAGCGGAAAAGGTCGGCATCGTCTTCCCCAACCAGCAAAGCTGGGGCACCCACGTCAACATTTCCGGCGCCGGCGTGCTCAAGCACGCGCCGCACCGCGAGGCGGCGGTGCGCTTCCTCGAGTACCTGGCGAGCGACGAGGCGCAGCGCTATTTCGCCGACGGCAACAACGAATGGCCGGTGGTGGAGAGCGTCAAGCTCGACAATCCCGTGCTGAATGCGCTGGGCGCGTTCAAGCGCGACCGGCTGAACGTCGCCGTGCTCGGCCGCAACCAGCCGGCCTCGCAGAAGATCTACGACCGCGTAGCCTGGAAGTAGCGCCGCGTGACGTAGACCACCGGCGCGAGGCCGACGGCGACGATGACCAGCGACGGCACCGCGGCCTCCGCCAGCCGCTCGTCCTTTGCCAGGTTGTAGGCCTCGATCGCCAGCGTATCGAAGTTGAACGGCCGCAGCGCGAACGTGGCCGGAAGCTCCTTCAGCACATCGACGAATACGAGCAGCGCCGCCGTGGCGAGGCTGGGGGCGAGCAGCGGCACGTGCACGCGCGCGAGCGCCCCGGCGGCGCTGCTGCCGAGCGAGCGGGCGGCGTCTTCCATGCTGGGCGTGATCTTCACCAGCCCCGCCTCGGTGGTCTGCAGCGCCACCGCCAGCAAGCGCACCAGATAGGCGTACACCAGCGCCACTACCGTGCCCGTCAGCAACAGGCCGGTCTTGATCCCGAGCCACTGCTCGAGCGAATCGGCCAGCAGGTTGTCCAGCCGCCCGAGCGGCACGAGCACCCCTACGGCGATCACCGCGCCGGGAACGGCGTAGCCCAGGCCTGCGATGCGGTTCACGCCGATGACCAGGCGGTTGCGCGTGAGACGGGCGGCATAGGCCATTACCGTGGCGAGCACCACGGCCAGCAGCGCGGTCAGGCCGGCGAGCGAGAAGCTGTTCGCCACCAGGGCGACGAAGCGCGCGCCCAGGTAGGCGGCGCGCTCGCCCCACGCGAGCTCCGCGAGCAGCGTCACGGGCAGCATGAAGCCGAAGAACACCGGCGCGCCGCAGGCGAGCAGGGCGAGCGCCCCGGCACCGCCGCGCAGCGCGTGGGGCGGGGCGGGCTTGCGCGGGGCGGCCGAGTAGTACGCGGCGCGGCCGCGGCTCGCCCGCTCGATGCCGAGCACCAGGGCGACGAACGCGAGCAGGCAGGCCGAAAGCTGCGCCGCGGCCACCGCGTCGCCCATCGACAGCCAGGCCTTGAAGATGCCGGTGGTGAACACCTCCACCGCGAAGTACGACACCGTGCCGAAGTCGGCGAGCGTTTCCATCAGGGCGAGCGAGGCGCCGGCGGCGATCGCCGGCCGTGCGAGCGGCACCGCGACGCGGAAGAATGCGCCCCAGGCGCCGTAGCCGGCGAGCCGGCCGGCCTCGATGGCGCTGCGCGGCAGCTCGTGGAAGGCCGTGCGCGCGATCAGGTACACGTACGGGTACAAGGCGAACGACAGCATCGCCGCCGCGCCCATCAGCGAGCGGATCTCCGGAAACCAGTAATCGCGCGCCTCCCAGCCGGTCAGCTCGCGCAGCGCGGTCTGCACCGGCCCGGTGAATTGCAGCCAGTCGGTGTAGGCGTACGCCATTACGTACGCCGGCACGGCGAGCGGCAGCATCAAAGCCCACTGCAACGTCTCGCGCCCGGGGAACCGGTAGGCGGTGATGAGCCAGGCCGAGAGCACTCCCATGGAGATCACGCCCCAGGCCACGGCGAGCAGCAGCAGCGCGGTGTTCCAGACGTAGCGCGGCAGGCCGGTATCGACCAGGTGCGACCATGTGTCGCCGCCGCCCTGAAACAAGCTGGCCACCACGAGCACCACCGGCAGCGCGAGCAGCACGCCGATGGCTAACGCCAGGCTCCCGAGTTGTCCGAGTGGTTTCAAATTATTGATAAGTAAGGATATGTTATTCTAACAAGAATGATTCTTAATTCCCCCCAGCTTGAAGTTACCAGCCTGCGCCACTCCTACGGGGACCATGAAGTAGTGCGCGGCCTGTCTTTCTCGCTCTCGCGCGGCGCGATTGGCTGCCTGCTGGGGCCGAGCGGCTGCGGCAAGACCACGGTGCTGCGCTGCATCGCCGGGTTCGAAAGCGTGCAGGAGGGCGAGATCCGCCTCGGCGGGCAGCTCGTCTCCCGCCCCGGCATGACCGTGCCGCCGGAGAAGCGGCGCATCGGCATGGTGTTCCAGGACTATGCGCTGTTTCCGCACCTGCGCATCGCGGAGAACATCGCGTTCGGCCTGCACGGCTGGCCGGAGGAGCAGCGCGCCGCGCGCCTGCGCGAGCTGGCCGAGCTGGTCGGGCTGTCTAAAGTGCTGCGCAAGTATCCTTTCGAGATGTCCGGCGGTCAGCAGCAGCGCGTCGCCCTGGCGCGCGCCCTGGCGCCGCGCCCGGAGCTGCTGCTGCTCGACGAGCCGTTCTCCAACCTCGATGTCGAGCTGCGCGAGCGGCTGTCGCTCGAAGTGCGCGACATCATCCGCGCGAGCGGCGCCACCGCCATCCTGGTGACGCACGACCAGCACGAGGCTTTCGCCGTGGCCGACGAGATCGGCGTCCTGCACCAGGGCGCCATCCAGCAATGGGATAGCGCCTACAACCTCTACCACCGCCCGGCCAACCGCTTCGTTGCCGACTTCGTCGGCCAGGGCGTGTTCCTGCCGGCCCGGGCGCTCAGCCCGAGCGCGCTGGAGATCGAGCTAGGCGTGCTGACCGGCGCGGCGGCAAAGGAAGGAAGCATGGTCGAGGTGCTGCTGCGCCCGGACGACGTGGTGCACGACGATGCGGCGCCGACCCAGGCCGAGGTGGTGCACAAGGCGTTCCGCGGCGCCGACATCCTGTACACCCTGCGCCTTGCCAGCGGCCGCAAGGTGCTCGCCCTCGTGCCGAGCCACCACAACCACGCGCTCGGCGAGCGCATCGGCATCCGCCTCGACGTCGACCACGTGGTGGCGTTTCAGCCCGAGACCTGATCCTTCAGGTTGTAGATCGCCCGCAGCTCGAAGCTGAGCGCCTTGCCGCGCAACGAGGCCGGTACCGGCACCTGCGCCTGCGCCCGCCTGAACATCTCCAGCGCCTGGCGGTCCAGCACCGGGTGCCCGGAGCTCTTTTCCACGCCCAGGGAAACCGCGCCGTCCGCCCCTATCTGCATGCGCACCCGCACCTCGCCTTCCCAGTTGTTCTCGCGCGCGAGCGGCGGATAGCGGTTGTGCCTGCGCGCCGCATCGATGAGCTCGAGCCGGTACTGCTCGCGGGTGACGGCTTCGAGCTGCTCGGCGCTCGGCCCCGGCGACGGTGCGGGCGGCGCCGGGTCGATTCTCACCACGCTGGGAGGGGCAGGCGGTGACGGCGCGGGCTCGGGTGTTGGCCGGGGTTCCTCGACAGGCTCAGGTGCAGGCTTGGCCAGGGGAGACGAAGGCTTCGGCCGCGGCGAGCGCTTGACGACCGGCTTTGGCGGCGGCTTGGGCTTGACGGGCTCGGCCTTGGGAGGGGGCGGAGGCGGCGGAGGTGCGGGCGGCGCGGGCGCGGGCGGTGGCTCGACCAGCCGCGCTTCCAGGGGTGGCGGCGGCGCTGCCGACTTCCCGGCCCTGCGCTCCGGCGACAGGCCGAACAGCATCACTCCATGCAACGCAATCGAGAGCGCGATCGCGTAACGGAGCGTGCGGTTCATGGCCGGCCGTGCAGCGCCCTCCATACTTTTTCCGGGGTCAGCGGCATCTCGAGGTGCAGCACGCCCTTGTCGCTGAGCGCGTCGAGCACCGCGTGCACCACGGCCGGCGCCGCGCCGATGGTGCCGAGCTCGCCGCAGCCCTTGACGCCCAGCAGGTTGGTCCGGCAGGGAACGCTTTCGTCGAAGGTCGCCTGCATCGGCGGGAACTGGTCGGCGCGCGGCACGCAGTAGTCCATCATCGAGCCCGACAGGAGCTGGCCGCTCTGCGGGTCGTAGACCGCCTGCTCGTAGAGCGCCTGGCCGGCGCCCTGCGCCACGCCGCCGTGGATCTGCCCCTCGACGATGGCGTGGTTGATGATGCGGCCGATGTCGTCGCAGCTCGTGATGCGCGCAAGACGCACTTCGCCGGTATCCGGATCCACTTCCACCTCGCATACCTGCGCGCCGTTCGGCCACGAGGGCGTCGAGGGCGTCTCGGTGGCCGAGACGCGCATCACCTTCCGGGGTTGCCTTCCGGCAATGTCGGCAAGGGAAACCGAGCGATCGGTACCCGCAATGCGGAACCGGCCCTCGCGGAATTCGATGTCGCCCGGCGCTGCCTCCAGCGCTTCGGCGGCAAGCTCGCTGCCGAGCAGGATCAGCCTGCGACCCGCGGCCACCACGGCCGAGCCGCCGACGAACGCCGAGCGCGAGCCGACGCTGCCCACGCCGTTGGCGCGGTCGGTATCGCCCTGAACGATGCGGATCTTCTCGACGGGCACGCCCAGCTGCTCGACGACGAGCTGCGCGTAGCTGGTCTCCAGCCCCTGCCCCATGGCCTGCGTGCCCGAGAACACCGTCACGGTGCCGTCGGCATCGACCTGGATATCCACCGTTTCGGTGGGAATGGCGCCGGTCCACTCGAGGTAAACCGACAGGCCGCGCCCCCGGAGCAGGCCGCGCCGCCGCGATTCGGTGCGCCGCGCCTCGAAGCCGTTCCAGTCGGCCGCCGCGAGCGCCTGGTCGAGGACGCGCGCGAAGTTGCCGCTGTCGTAGGTATCGCCGAGATGCGTGCGCCAGGGAAACTCGTGCGGCGCGATCAGGTTGCGCCGGCGCAGCTCGACCGGGTCGAGCTTCATCTCACGCGCCGCCTTCTCCACCAGCCGCTCCATGAGGAAGTTCGCTTCCGGGCGGCCGGCGCCGCGGTAGGCGCCGGTCGCCATGGTATGCGTGAGCACCGCCTGGACGCGGTAGTGCACCGCCGGCACGCGGTACACCGTGGTTTGCACCTTGGGACCGAGCACGAGCGGGATGATGGCCGACGAGCCCACCGGCAGCGCGCCGATGTTGCCGAGCATCTCCATGCGTAGCGCGAGGATGCGCCCTTCGCGGTCGAGCGCGAGGCTCGCCGTGAAGTGCTGGTCTCGGCCCATGTGCGCGCCGAGGAATTCCTCGCTGCGCTCGCCGCGCCAGCGCACCGGCCGGCCGAGCTTGCGCGCCGCATGGCACACCAGCGCATCCTCCGGCGTGAGGCCGGTCTTCATGCCGAAGCCGCCGCCGATGTCGCCGTTCACCACGCGAAATTCTTCCGGCTTCGCCCCGAACACCGCGCCGAGCAGCTCGCGCGCCCCGGTGGGCGTCTGGTTCTGCGTGTACAGCGTGGTGCGCCCGCCCTCGATCACGCCGATGCAGGCGCGCGGCTCCATCGCCACGGCCACCAGGCGCTGGTTGTGCAGCTCGAGCGTCGTAACGTGCGCGGCCTCAGCAAAGGCTTTTTCAGTTGCGGCGGAATCCCCGTAAACAGCCTCTGCCGCGATATTCCCGCTCGCGTCGGGCCAGACGAGCGGCGCACCCGGCGCGGCAGCCGCGAGCGCATCGGTAACGCAGGGAAGGTCTTCGTACTCGACCACGGCGAGCTCGGCCGCGTCCTGCGCCTGCGCGCGCGTCTGCGCCACCACCGCCACCACCGGCTGCCCCACGTAGCGCACCACGTTTTCGGCAAGCGGCGTGCGCGGTGGCGCCGCCATCGGCGAGCCATCGGCGCGCTTGAATGCAGGGGGAAACGGAATGTGGCCTACGCCGTCCTCGCGCAGCTCGGCCATCGTCCAGGCCGCCATTACGCCTTCTGCTTCTCTACAAGCTTGTAGATCTACCGAAGCGATCTTTGCGTGTGCATGCGGCGAGCGCAGCACGACGAGCCATGCCTCGCCCGGGAACTCGCGGTCGTCGCTGAACAGGCCTTTGCCGGCGAGCAGCCGGTCGTCCTCGAGGCGCTTCTGCGAGCGCGCGGCGCCGAAGCGCGCCGACGCCGGATCGAACTGGACCTGCAATTCGGGTGCGTTCATTCAGCCCAGACGGAAGAAACAGGGAAGTGGCGGAGAGAGAGGGATTCGAACCCCCGGTACCCGATGGGTACAACAGATTTCGAGTCTGCCGCATTCGACCACTCTGCCATCTCTCCGCGGCCGACGAGGGGCAATTCTATCAGGTGAGCTTTTCGCGCCCGTCCATGTAGGGACGTAATGCGCCCGGCACGGTGACCGAGCCGTCGGCGTTCTGGTAGTTCTCCAGGATCGCCACCAGCGTGCGCCCGACCGCCAGCCCCGAGCCATTCAGCGTATGGGCGAGCTCGGTCTTGCCCTTGTCGTTCCTGAAGCGGGCCTGCATGCGGCGCGCCTGGTAGGCCTCGAAGTTCGAGCACGAGCTGATCTCGCGGTAGGCCTTCTGCGCCGGCAGCCACACCTCGATGTCGTAGGTCTTGGCCGCCGCCGCGCCCATGTCGCCGGTGCACAGCGTCACCACGCGGTACGGCAACTCCAGTTTCTTGAGGATGGCTTCGGCATGACCGGTGAGCTCCTCAAGCAGAACATAGGATCTCTCGGGCGGAACGACCTGCACCAGCTCCACCTTGTCGAACTGGTGCTGCCGGATCATGCCGCGCGTGTCCTTGCCATAGGAGCCGGCCTCGGAGCGAAAGCACGGCGTGTGGCAGACGAACTTCAGCGGCAGGCTTTCCAGGGGCAGGATCTCGTCGCGCACGATGTTGGTGACCGGCACCTCGGCCGTGGGGATGAGGTACCACTTCTCGTCGCCGCGCGGCACGATGAACAGGTCCTGCTCGAACTTCGGCAGCTGGCCCGTGCCGTACATGCTCTGCGCATTCACGAGGTAGGGCGCGTAGACCTCGGTGTAGCCGTGCTCGCGCGTATGCACGTCGAGCATGAGCTGCGCGATCGCGCGATGCAGCCGGGCGAGACCGCCTTTCATGAGCGAGAAGCGCGCGCCCGCGATCTTGGTCGCCGCCGCACAGTCGAGCTGTCCCAGCCCCTCGCCCACGTCGACATGGTCCTTGACCGGGAATTCGAACGCGCGCGGCGTGCCCCAGCGGCGCTGCTCGACGTTGTCGTCGGCGGACTTGCCGGCCGGCACGCTCTCGTGCGGCGGGTTGGGAATCACCGCGAGAAAGTCGTGCAGGCGCTGTTGCGCCTCCTGCAGCTTCTTCTCGAGCTCGCCCAGCCGCGCGTTGACCGCGTTCGCCTCGGCCATCAGCGCCGCGGTATCTTCGCCCTTCCCCTTCGCCTGGCCGATCTTCTTGTTGATGGCATTGCGCGATGCCTGCAGCGTCTGCGTCTCGGTCTGGATCTGCTTCCGCTCGTTTTCGAGGGAAAGAAAGGCTTCCTTGTCGAAGGCATAACCCCGTGTCGCGAGCCGGGCAACCACGGCGTCCAGGTTCGTACGGAGGAGCTGGAGGTCGATCATTTGCGGTTTCTCAGCTGCTGGAGCTTTTCGCCGATCCTGATTTCCAGGCCGCGGTCGGTCGGCCGGTACCACTCCACGGGCGCCATGCCTTCCGGGAAGTAATTCTCGCCGGCGGCGTAGGCGCCCTCCTCGTCGTGCGCGTAGCGGTAGCCCTGGCCGTAGCCCAGGTCCTTCATCAGGCGCGTCGGCGCGTTGCGCAGGTGCATCGGCACCGGGCGGGTCTGGTCCCTGGCCACGAAAGCGCGCGCGGCATTATAGGCCTCGTACACTGCGTTCGACTTCGGCGCGGCGGCAAGGTAGACCACCGCCGCGGCGAGCGCCAGCTCGCCCTCGGGCGAGCCCAGGCGCTCGTAGGTCTCGCAGGCGTCGAGCGCGAGGCGCCAGGCGCGCGGATCGGCGAGGCCGATGTCCTCCACCGCCATGCGCACCAGGCGGCGCCCGACGTACAGCGGATCGGCGCCGCCGTCGAGCATGCGCACCAGCCAGTACAGCGCCGCGTCCGGGTCGGAGCCGCGCACCGACTTGTGCAGCGCCGAGATCTGGTCGTAGAACTGCTCGCCACCCTTGTCGAAGCGCCGCAGGTTCTGCGCCAGCACACGCTCCACGTGCGCGCCGTCGACCGTCCCGGTCCCCGAATTGAGGATGATTTCCACCGCATTGAGCAGCTTGCGCGCATCCCCGTCGGCGAAGCCGATCAGGCGCGCAGCGGCTTCTTCATCCGTCTCTAGGGAAGTTTTCTCGAGAAGAATCTTCAAGTCGTCGGGGGTCAGCGGCTGAAGAACGTAAACGGCAGCCCGCGAAAGCAGCGCGCTGTTGACCTCGAAGGAAGGGTTCTCGGTGGTGGCGCCGACGAAGGTGATCAGGCCGCGCTCCACGTACGGCAGGAAGGCGTCCTGCTGCGCCTTGTTGAAGCGGTGCACCTCGTCGACGAACAGAATCGTGTGGCGCCCGGAGCGCGCGAGCTCGGCTTCGGCCGCCTGCAGCGCCTCGCGGATGTCCTTCACGCCGGAGAACACCGCGGACAGCGCGATGAACTCGGCGTCGAAGGTCTTCGCCATCAGGCGCGCGAGCGTGGTCTTGCCCGAGCCCGGCGGGCCCCACAGGATCATGGAGTGCGGCTTGCCCGACTCGAAGGCGAGGCGCAGCGGCTTTCCTGGCCCGAGCAAGTGCTGCTGGCCGACCACGTCGTCGATCGACTTCGGGCGCAGCGCCTCGGCGAGCGGCGCGGCCGGCTCGGCCTTGCCGAAAAGGTCGCTCACTTTTCCCCTAGGACGTCGGCCCCCGGCGGGGGCTCGAAGCGGAACTCGGCGGGGTCGATCTTCGGATTGCGCTGCAGGTTGCTGAAGCGCAGCCGCGTGGTGTGGCCGAAGTGGTCGATCAGCTCCATCGCCTGCACGCCCTGCGGGCCGAAGCCCATGCGCACCAGCTCGAAACCCGCCTCGCGCTCCTTCGGCTTCGCCTCCATCCATTCCAGGCCGTCGCGGCTTCCCGCATCGCGCAGCTCGAAGGCCTTCTCGACGTCGCTCGCGCCGGCAAGCAGCGCCGCGGGCGTCGAGCCGAGCGCGCGCGACAGCCTGCGCACCGTCACCTGGTTCAGGTCGCGGTCGTAGATCCACACGCGCTCGCCGTCGCCGACGATCAGCTGGTCCACCGGCTTGGCATAGGTCCAGCGGAAGCGGCCGGGCCGCTGGAACACGAAGCTGCCGGCCGATTCTTGCGTCAGCTTGCCCTCGCGCCCGTAGACCTTCTGCTCGAACTCGGCGCGCGCCGACTGCGTGTCGCGCAGGAATGTCTTGAACCGGTCGAGGCTGTCCGCCTGAACCGCAGAAAAAACGAATACGAGGGAAAGAAGCAGGAACCGCATCCGGCCAAGCTTACTCTGCCTTGGCCGGGACCAATACCTCGCGGTTGCCGTTGGTCTGCATCGGGGAGACCATGCCGGCGCGCTCCATGTCCTCGATCAGGCGCGCGGCGCGGTTGTAGCCGATGCGCAAATGGCGCTGCACCAGGGAAATCGACGGCCGGCGGGTGCGCAGCACGATCTCCAC
>DASUUN010000136.1:0-3862 GCA_036374055.1 Burkholderiales bacterium | reverse complement strand
TCATTACTTCTCAATAAACAAGGGAAAGCGCAATGGAAAAACTTCAGCTGCTGGCCATGGTCCAGGCCTACACCGGCATCGGCATCGGCCTCATGGTCGGCCTGGGCGCCGCGGGCGCGTGCATCGGCGTGGGAATCATGTGCAGCCGCTTCCTCGAGGCCGCTGCGCGCCAGCCCGAGCTCACCAACTCGTTGCAGGGGCGCGTGTTCCTGCTGCTCGGCCTGATCGACGCCTCGTTCATCATCGGCCTGGGCATCGCGATGTTCTTCGCGTTCGCCAACCCGCTCGCCACCGCGTTCCAGTAACCGCGCCTATTCGCGAAAGGGCGGCATGAACATCAATCTGACGCTGTTTGCGCAAGCGCTCGTCTTTGCGGCGTTCATCTGGTTCACGGTCAAGCTGATCTGGCCGTTCATGCTGCGCGCCATCGAGACGCGCCAGAAGACCATCGCCGACGGCCTGGCGGCCGCCGAGCAGGGCCGTCGCTCGCTCGAGACTTCCACGCGCCAGGCCGAGGACGCGATATCGGAGGCGCGCAGCCGCGCCGCGGAGATCCTGGCGCAGGCGGAGAAGCGCGCCGCGCAGCTGGTGGACGAGGCGCGCACCGCCGCGAAGGAAGAGGGCAACCGCGAGAAGGCGGCCGCGAAGGCCGAGATCGAGCAGGAAGTGACGCGCGCCCGCGAGCAGCTGCGCGACCACGTTGCGGCGCTCGCGGTGGCCGGGGCGGAGAAGATCCTGCGACGCGAGGTCGATGCCAAGGCGCACGGCGACCTCCTTGAATCGATCAAGCGCCAGCTCTAGATGGCCGAGCCAAGTACCGTAGCGCGACCCTACGCCGAGGCGGCCTTCAGGCTCGCCGACGAGGCCGATGCGCTGGCGAAATGGTCCGAGATGCTCGGCGCGCTCGCCCTTGTAGGGCAGGACGAGCGCGTGCACGGGGCGGTGGCCGACCCGAACCTGTCGGACGCGCAGGTGGCGGGCTTGTTCATCTCGATCCTGGGCGGGCGGCTCAGCGGCGAAGCGGAGAACCTCCTGCGCGTGCTCGCGGAGAACAAGCGCATCGAGCTCCTGCCGGAGATCCGCACGCAATTCGAGGCGCTGAAGAACGAGCGCGAAGGCGTGGTCGAGGTCGAGGTGCATTCCGCCTTCGAGCTCACCGAGGCGCAGGTCGCCGACCTGGTGCAGCGGTTGGAGAAGAAGACCGGCCGCAAGGTGAGGGCTCAGGTCCGCATCGACAAGGACCTGATCGGCGGCGTCAAGGTGGTGCTGGGCGACAAGGTCATCGACGGCTCGGCGCGCGCGCAGCTCGGCGCGCTCGAGGCCGCACTGAAGGCATAGAAGCAGCACGCTTAAGGAGCTGTCATGCAACTGAATCCCTCCGAGATCTCGGAACTCATCAAGAGCCGCATCCAGAACCTCGACGCCGGCGCGCAGATGCGCACGCAGGGCACCGTGGTGTCGGTGACCGACGGCATCTGCCGCATCCACGGCCTGTCCGACGCGATGCAGGGCGAGATGCTCGAGTTTCCGAAGAACACCTTCGGCCTGGCGCTGAACCTCGAGCGCGACTCGGTCGGCGCGGTGATTCTCGGCGAATACACGCACATCACCGAAGGCGACGTCGTCAAGACGACCGGCAAGATCCTGTCGGTGCCGATCGGCCCGGAGCTGCTCGGCCGTGTGGTGAACTCCCTCGGCCAGCCGATCGACGGCAAGGGGCCGATCAACGCCAAGCTCACCGACGTCATCGAAAAGGTGGCGCCCGGAGTGATCGCGAGGCAATCGGTGTCTCAGCCGGTGCAGACCGGCCTCAAGGCGATCGACTCGATGGTGCCGATCGGCCGCGGACAGCGCGAGCTGATCATCGGCGATCGCCAGACGGGCAAGACCGCGGTGGCGGTTGATACCATCATCAACCAGAAGGGCAAGGACCTCTTCTGCGTGTACGTCGCCATCGGCCAGAAAGCTTCCACCATCGCCAACGTGGTACGCAAGCTCGAGGAGCACGGCGCGATGGCGTACACCATCGTGGTGGCTGCCTCCGCTTCGGAATCGGCGGCCATGCAGTACATCGCACCGTACTCGGGCTGCACCATGGGCGAGTACTTCCGCGACCGCGGCCAGGACGCCCTGATCATCTACGACGACCTGACCAAGCAGGCCTGGGCCTACCGCCAGGTTTCCCTGCTGCTGCGCCGCCCGCCCGGGCGCGAGGCGTATCCTGGCGACGTGTTCTATCTGCACTCGCGCCTGCTCGAGCGCGCGGCGCGCGTCAATCCTGCATACGTCGAGAAGTTCACCAAGGGCGCGGTGAAAGGCAAGACCGGCTCGCTTACCGCCCTGCCGGTCATCGAGACGCAGGCGGGCGACGTTACCGCGTTCGTGCCCACCAACGTGATCTCGATTACCGACGGCCAGATCTTCCTGGAAACCGACCTGTTCAACGCCGGTATCCGGCCCGCCATCAACGCCGGCGTCTCGGTCTCGCGGGTCGGCGGCGCGGCGCAGACCAAGATCATGAAGCGCCGTGATACCGGCGGCGGCGTGCGCCTCGCGCTCGCGCAGTACCGCGAGCTGGCGGCGTTCGCGCAGTTCGCGAGCGACCTCGACGAGGCCACCCGCAAGCAGCTCGAGCGCGGGCGCATGGTGACCGAGCTGATGAAGCAGCCCCAGTACCAGCCGCTGCAGGTCTGGGAGATGGCGCTGACGCTGTTCGCGGTGAACAACGGCTACTTCGACGACATCGACGTCAAGAAGGCGCTGGCGGCGGAGAAGTCGATGCGCGACTACGTCAAGGGCAAGTACGCCGAGGTGGTCGGCCGGATGGAGGACAAGAAGGACCTCTCCGCCGAGGACGAGAAGGCCCTGCACGAGGCCATCAAGGACTGGAAGAAAAACGGTAGCTTCTGATGCCGGGGACCAAAGAGATCAGGGTGAAGATCCGGAGTGTGCAGAACACCCGGAAGATCACCAAGGCCATGGAAATGGTGGCGGCCTCGAAGATGCGCAAGGCGCAGGAGCGCATGCGCCACGCGCGGCCCTACGGCGAGAAGATCCGCAACGTGGCGGCGCACATCTCGCACGCCAACCCGGAATACCGCCATCCCTTCCTGGTCGACCGCGACTCCGTGAAGCGCGTCGGCATCATCGTCATCACCACCGACAAGGGGCTGTGCGGCGCGCTCAACACCAACCTGCTGCGCATGGTGCTGGCGCAGTACAAGGAATGGCAGGCGCAGGGCGAGGAGATCGAGGTTTGCGCCATCGGCAACAAGGGCCTCGGGTTCATGCAGCGGCTGGGCGCCACCATCGTCTCGCAGGTCACGCAGCTCGGCGACCGCCCGCAGATGGACAAGCTGATCGGCGCGGTGAAGATCATGCTGGACGGCTACACCCATGACCGCTTCGACCGGCTGATGCTCGCCTACACGCGCTTCATCAACACCATGAAGCAGGAGCCGGTCGTCGAGCAGCTGCTGCCGCTCGCCGGCGAGCGCCTGGGCGCACCGGAAACCGTCTGGGACTACATCTACGAGCCCGAGGCGCGCGCGGTGCTCGACCAGGTGATGACGCGCTACATCGAGGCGCTCATCTATCAGGCAGTGTCGGAGAACATGGCCTCGGAGCAGTCGGCGCGCATGGTGGCGATGAAGGCCGCCTCCGACAACGCCGCCACCCTCATCGACGAGCTGACCCTGATCTACAACAAGAATCGCCAGGCGGGCATCACCAAGGAACTTTCGGAAATCGTGGGCGGCGCAGCCGCCGTATAGGAATCGCGAAATGGCACAGGCACACGGCACTATCGTTCAATCCATCGGCGCGGTGATCGACATCGAGTTCCCCCGCGAGCACATGCCGA
>DASUUN010000135.1:0-5785 GCA_036374055.1 Burkholderiales bacterium | reverse complement strand
GGTGGCGAGCGGGTCGAGGCGGCTCGCGCGCAGGGCGATGAGCCCGGCCTGGGCGTGCGCGTCGGCCGGGTCGAGCTGCAGCAGCCGCAGGTAGGTCGCCTCGGCCGCTTCCAGGCGCCCGGTGCGCACGTCGATGGCTGCCAGTCCGAGCAGCGCGTCGCGGTTGGTGCTCTGCTCGCGCAATGCCTCCTGGTAGCCGGCGCGCGCAGCGGCAAGATCGCCCTTGAGGTAGGCGGCGTAGGCGGATTGCACCTTGGGGTGGATCTGCGGGGCCGGCGCCGGCCGGCTCGATACGCTCGAAACCTGAGCCACCGGCGCCACGGCGGCCGGCCGGGCCACGCGCGGGGACGGCTTCGGGCGCGGCGGCGGGGGCGGCGCCGGCTGCGCGCGCGGCTCGGGCGCCGGCGTCGCGGTGGCCGCCGCGGGAAGTCCCGGAATGGCAGCTTGCACCGGCAGCGCGGCACGCTGCGGCGCAGGCGCCGGGAGGGCGGCGGTCGCGACCGGCGCCTCGACGGGGTTGCGCGCCGGGCTGACGTTCACCAGCGACGGCGGCGGACGCAGCTGGTACCAGAAGTAGCCCACCGTGCCCAGCGCGAACACGCCGAGTGCGCCGAGGGTGATGAAGAACGGCAGCCGCGGGTCGGACTCCTTGAATTTCGCCTCGAATACTTTCTTCGCCGCGGCGCGCTCCGCAGCCTGCGGCACCGGCGCAGCCGGCTTCGGCGCGATGTCGTCGCTCAGGATCTCGAGCGGCTCCTTGATGTCCGGCAGCTCGGCGCGGGTCAGGACCGGCTTCGGCTCGTCCGGCACGTGCGGCACGTCTTCCTCTATGCGCAGCTCCGCGGCGCCCGGCGCGCCGCGTTCGCGGCGCTGGGCTTCCTCCTTGGCCTTCTCGGCCCGCTTGAGCGCCTCGAGCAGCAGGCTCATCAGCGCATCGGCCCGCCCGAGGGACCCACAGGCGGGGCGACCTTGCCGGGATTGGGCTTGCTGAAGAAGTCCTCGCGCGGCACCTGGGTGCGGAACTGCTGGAAATCTCCCTCCAGGCTGGGATCCCGGATCACCGTGGCGCGCAGGAAGATGACCAACTCGGTCTTGGTGCTGAGCTCGTCCCTTTGCGACAAGAGCTCGCCGAGGATCGGGATGCTGCGGATTCCCGGAATCCCGATATCCCGGTTGTTGATCGAGTCCTGCATCAGCCCGGCGAGCACCGCGATCTCGCCGCTGCGCAGCCGCAGGATCGAGTCGAACTCGCGCGTCTCGAACACCGGGATGGTGTTCGGCGTGCCGCCTTGCAGCGCGGGATTGGGGTCGATCGCGGAGTCCACGCGCCGCCGTATGGTGGGCTTCACGTTCAGCACGATCGCGTCGTTCTCGTTGATGAACGGCAGCACCGTCATCATGAAGCCCTCGGCCGCCACGTTGGGCGTGGTGGTGAACGAGGCCTCGACGGTGGTGCCGCCGCCGCCGCCCGCGATGGTGATCGGCTGGGTGGAGGGCGTGATGGTGAAGTAGATGATGTCGCGCGTGACCCGCAGGATCGCCGTCTGGTTGTTGAGCACGGAGAGCTTCGGGCTCGACAGGACGCGCACGTCGCCGAATTGCTCCAGCAGCGCGACCGCCGCGAGGAAGTTGTTGCTCGCCGAGGCGTAGCTGATGACGAACGGGAGGGTGTTGAAGCCGGCGGGTTGCGGCGTGCCCGGTGCAAGGAGCTCGAAGCCGCTGGCGCCGGAGCGCAGCCGCTGCCATTCGATACCGCGCTGGTACTCGTTGCGCAGTTGCACCTCGGCGACGGTCGCCTCGACCAGGACCTGACGCCGGGCGCCGGCGAGCACCTGGTCGAGGAATTCCTGGATCCTCTCGTGCTGGCGCGAAGTGGCGCGCACGTAGAGGATGCCGCTTTCGCGGTTGCCGATCACCGAGGCGGCGTCCTGGTAGGTGACCGCCGGCTGCGGCGGGGCGGAGGGCGGCGTTCCCGGCGCGCCTTGCGCCGGCTGGGGCTGCGGCACCGGCGCCGCCGCTACCGCGGCGGGCACGCGGTCGGTCTCCTTGAGGATGTCCCGGACGTTCTGCACCACCGATTCCCAGAGCTTGTTCTCGGCCGTGACGTCGATCTGGGCGGTCGCTCCGGTGGCGGTGGCGACCGTCCCGGCGCCGGCGCCGCCGGCGCCCGTCGTGCCGAACTGCGTGGACGCCGTCGACTGCATCTTCACGTTGCGCGTGGCGCTGAGGTAATCGATCCGGTAGGTGCGCAGGAACGGCGAATCGCGCATGATCAACAGGTTGTCGCCATGCATCTCGTAGCGCATGTCCACCTGGCGGGCGATGCGCGCGAGCAGCTGGGGCAGCGTCTGGTCGATGGCGTTGAGGGTCACGGTGCCCGACACATCGGGATGGATGTCGACGTTGATGCGGGCATCGCGCGCCAGCGCGAACAGCAGCTCCTGCAGGCGCACGTTGTTCACCACGACGCTGTAGGTTTCCGGACGCGCCGTAGGCTGCGGCGCGGGCAGGATCGGGGCCATCTGCACGGCCGGCGGAATCGCCCCCGCGGGCGCAGGATCGCCGGCTTGCATATGCGCTTCCGAAGGCTTGATCGGCTGCTGGCCGCAGGCTACGAGCAGCAGCGCACCCAACCCCAGAGCGACGGATTTTCCCAGCTTCATATCCCCACCCCACTCCCTAGCGGTTGAGGATATCACGGAAGCTGAATTAGGAATCTCCGCTAAACATCTGTTGCGTTGCAGTTTTTGACTAAATCTGACTACGCAACTCGGCAAAGCTGCGCGGCGCGGTCCGGAAGGCGTCCTGGTACTTGGGCGGCAGGCGTTTTTCCGCCCCTAAGGCCTCGTCCCGGCTCGCAAAATCGCCGAACAGCACCCACAGCCGGTAGCCCGTGCCCACCGCCTGGGGGATTACGAGCACCTCCTCCAGCGGCACCATGTCCCGCGCGCGAAGGAGAAAGCGCTCCATGCGCGCCGGGTCGGTGTTCTCGGTAATGAACAGCTCCAGGGCGTAGTGCTCGTCGGGCGAGCTTTGCAGGCGCTTGCGGGTTGCCGCGATGCGCTCGGCCAGGAGCCGCTGCGGCCCGGGCGAATAGCCGGCGAGGCGCAGCGCCTGCTCGGGATTCAGCAACGGGGCGGGTGCGGCCGGAGGCGCAGGTCTTTCCTCGATCACCGCGGCCTGAACCGGCCGGACCGGCTGCGCCGAGGGTAACTCGACGGGCGACCCGGTCAGGCTCCACTGGATGGCGCTGCCGATGGCCACCCCGGCGAGGAGCGCGGCCGCCCCGGCGTACCAGGCGGCGCGCCCCGGGCGGGCGACCGCGGCGAACTCCGAGTCGCGGATCGCCGCATGCACGTGGCGCTCGGTCACGGCGTGCGTGTTCTCGGTAAAAGCGCACAGCAGGGCCTTGTCGGCGAGGATGTTGATGCGCCGGGTGAGGCCGCCCGCGGCGCGCGCCATGCGCGCCACGGCGCGCGGCGTGAAGACGTCCGGCCCGCGGTAGCCCGCGGCGCGCATGCGGAAGGACAGGTACCGGCCGACTTCCGGCGCGGCGAGCGGCCGCATGCGGAAGCTGTGCGTGATCCGGTCGCGCAGCTGGCGCAGGGAAGCCTTGGCCAGCGTGGCGTCGAGCTCGGGCTGGCCGAACAGCACGATCTGCAGCAGCTTGTGGCGGTTGGACTCGAGGTTCGACAGCAGCCGCACCTGCTCGAGCGTCTCGTCGGGCATGACGTGCGCCTCGTCGATCAGGATCACCACGCGGCGCCCGGCGCCGTAGAGCGTGATCAGGTGCTCCTGCAGCTCGCGCAGCGCCACCGCGGCGCGCTCGCTGCTCAGCGCGAGCTTCAGGTCGTCGGCGATCGCCTGCAGGATCTCGTCGCGCGCGAGCGAGGCGGTGGCGAGGTAGATGGTGTCGACGTGCCGTGGCAGGCGCTCCATGAGCACGCGGCACAGCATGGTCTTGCCGCTGCCGACCTCGCCCGACACCTTGACGATGCCCTCGTCGTGCAGCACGGCGTAGATCAGCGCCTCGAGCGTCGCGCCGCGGTCGGCGCCGTCGAAGAAGAAGTCGGTGTGCGGCGTGATGCGAAACGGCGGCTCGCCGAGACCGAAGTGCTCGAGATACAGGGCCATCGGCTATTTTTCCCCGTGCGACTCCATCCTGCTGTAAAGGGTTGTGCGGTTCACGCCGAGCAGCTTGGCGGCCTGGCTCATGTTGCCGTGGGTGAGCTTGAGCGCGGCCGCGATGTAGCCGCGCTCCCAGGCCTTGAGCGTCTCGTCGAGGTTGAAGCTGCCGGCGCGCTCCAGCTGGCGCTGCGCCAGCTCGACGATCGCGCCGCCGGCGGCAAGCGCCGGCTGCGGCGCTTCGAGGTCGAGCTCGGGCTCGAGCTCGGCTGCCGACAGCCGCTGGCCGGCGTACTTGGTGGTGAGCCGGATGACGATGTTGCGCAGCTCGCGCACGTTGCCGGGAAAGGCGTAGCGCAGCCAGCGCGCCTCGGCCTGCTCGTCGAGGCTGAAGGGCTGCACGCCCGACTCCTGCGCGTAGAAGCGGCGGAAATGCTCCAGCAGCAGCAGGCGGTCGCGGTCCAGCTCGCGCAGCGGCGGCACCTGCAGCGACAGCACCGACAGGCGATGGTAGAGGTCCGGGCGGAAGCTGCCCTGCTTCATCGCCTGGCGCAGGTCGCGGTTGGTGGCGGTGAGCACCCGCGCGCGCGACACGCGCGGCTGGGTTTCGCCCAGGCGCTGGAACTCGCCGTTCTCCAGCACTCGCAGCAGCTTCGACTGCATCTCGAGCGGCAGCTCGCCGATTTCGTCCAGGAACAGCGTGCCGTCCTGGGCGTCCTCGAAATAGCCCGACTTGGCGGCGGCCGCGCCGGTGAAGGCGCCCTTGGCGTAGCCGAACAGCGTCGCCTCCACCAGGGTCGGGGCGAGCGCGGCGCAGTTCAGGGCGAAATACGGCCGCTCGCTGCGCGCGGAGAGCCGGTGCAGGCTTTGCGCCACCAGCTCCTTGCCGCTGCCCGATTCGCCCTCGATCAGCACCGGGAACGGCGAGGCGGCGAACTGCGCGATCTGGCTGCGCAGCTTCTCGAGCGGCGCGCTGGCGCCGATCAGCTCGGTGGCGAGCGGCGGGGCGACCGCGGCGGCGCGGTCCAGCAGCCGCTTGAGGGCCACCGGGTCGCTCGGCTTGGCGACGAACTCCCAGGCGCCGAGGGCGCGCGCGTGGCGCGCGTTGGCCGCCTCGTTCTGGCCCGACAGCACGAAGATCTTCATCGCCGGCGAGTGCGCCAGCAGGTCGGCGATCAGGCGGAAGCCTTCCTCGGGCGAGTGCGGCGTGGGCGGCAGGCCGAGGTCGATCAGCGCGAGCTGCGGCGCGCGCGCCAGCTTGCGCACCAGCTCGATCGCCCGCGGGCGCGACTCGGCGGCGAGCACCTCGTAGTCCGTGCCGAGCGCGAAGCCCAGGGTGTCGACGATCAGCGGGTCGTCGTCGACCACCAGCAGCGCAGGTTTAGCTGTCACGGATGCATTTCATGAAGGCCTGCTCCAGGCGGGGCTCCGCGTAGCGCTCGCACAGCGCGGCCGGCGCGCCGCGGAAGCGCACGCGGCCCTGCTCCAGCACCGCGATCGAGGAGCACAGCTCTTCGACGTCGGCGAGGACATGGGAAGTGAAGAACAGGGTTCTGCCCTCGGCGGCGAGCCTGCGGAGCACCGATTTCACCGCGACCCGGGCGGCAGGGTCAAGGCCGCTCATCGGCTCGTCGAGCACGTAGAGGTCGCGCTCCAGCAG
>DASUUN010000134.1:0-2055 GCA_036374055.1 Burkholderiales bacterium | reverse complement strand
GCGCGCATAGGCAGGCCGCGGCAGCTCCATCAGGCGCTGGATATCGGGCTCCGAGACGCGCGCCAGCTCGGCCACCGCGTTGACCAGCTGAACGCGCAGCGCCGGCGCCGTCAGCTTCTGGACGTGCGGCTTGGCCGCGGTTACGAAGCGCGCCCGCCCCTCCGCGCTCGCCAGGTCGGATTCGGCGCGCAGCTGCCCGAGCAGGAAGTCCGACAGCGGCTGCGCCTGGCGCACGAGCTTCTCGAAGCCCTCCCTGCCGTGGCGCCGGACATAGGTGTCCGGGTCCTCGCCCTCCGGCAGGAAGAGAAAGCGCACCGGCTTGTGATCCGGGGCGAGCGGCAGGCTCACTTCCAGCGCGCGCCAGGCCGCCTTGCGCCCGGCCGCGTCGCCGTCGAAGCAGAACACCAGCTCGTCGGCGAGGCGCAGCAGCTTGGACACATGGACCGGCGTAGTGGCCGTGCCGAGCGTGGCCACGGCATAGCCGAGGTCGAACTGCGCGAGCGCCACCACGTCCATGTAGCCCTCGACTACCAGCACGCGCCCGGCTTCCCGGATTGCGTCACGCGCCTGCACCAGGCCGTAGATCTCGCGACCCTTCTCGAACAGCGGTGTCTCCGGGGAATTGAGGTACTTGGGCTCGCCCTCGCCCATCACTCGTCCGCCGAATCCGATCACTGAGCCGCGCGCGCTGTAGATCGGGAACATCACCCGGTCGCGGAAGCGGTCGTAGCGCTTGCCTTCGTTCTCGATCACCAGGCCGGCCTCGACCAGCGCCTTGTCCTCGTACTTAGGAAAAACTCGTTGCAGGCCCTGCCAGTCGTCCGGCGCGTACCCGATGCGGAAGCGGGCGGCGATTTCCCCGGACAGGCCGCGGCCCTTCAGGTATTCGATCGCCCGCGGCGATTCCTTCAGCTGCGCACGGTAGAACTGCAGCGCCTTTTCCATCACCCCGTAGAGGTCGGTCTCGCGCTCCTTGCGCGCCGCTTCTTCCGGGCTGCGGGGCTGGGGCTCCGGAACCTGCATGCCTACCGAGGCGGCGAGGTCCTTCATCGCGTCGATGAAGCCCAGGCCGGCGTAGGCCATCATGAAGCCGATGGCATTGCCGTGCGCGCCGCAGCCGAAGCAGTGGTAGAACTGCTTGGCCGGGCTGACGGTGAAGGAGGGGGTCTTCTCGCCGTGGAAAGGGCACAGGCCGAGGTAGTTGGCGCCGCCCTTCTTGAGCTGGACGTAGCGCGAAACCACGTCCACGATGTCGACCCGATTGAGCAGGTCCTGCTTGAACGACTCCGGGATCACCCGGGGGTTTTACCCCGAAAGCCTGGCTTTGACGAGCCCGGAAACCCTGCCCATGTCGGCGCGGCCGGCGAGGCGCGGCTTGAGCAGCGCCATGACCTTGCCCATGTCCTTGACGCCGCTCGCGCCTGACTCCGAAACGGCTTTCTGGATTTCCTGTTGCAATTCGGCCTCGCCGATCTGCTGAGGCAAGTAGCCGGCCAGCACGCCGAGCTCGAATTTCTCGGCCTCGGCGAGGTCGGCGCGCGCGGCCTTCTCGAACTGCGCTATGGACTCGCGCCGCTGCTTGACCATCTTCTCGAGGACACCCACCACGTCGGCGTCGGTGAGCTCGACGCGTTCGTCGACCTCTTTCTGCTTGATCGCCGCGAGGATCAGGCGCACGGCGGACAGGCGCGCCGCGTCCCTGGCGCGCATCGCCGACTTCATGTCCTCGGAGATTTGCTGCTTGAGACCGATGCGGATGCTAGTACATCTTCTGCGGCAGCATCTGGCTGCGCAGGCGCTTGTGGTGGCGCTTCACCGCGGCGGCGAGCTTGCGCTTGCGCTCGGCGGTCGGCTTCTCGTAGTACTCGCGCGAGCGCAGCTCGGTGAGCAGGCCCGTTTTCTCCACAGTGCGCTTGAAGCGGCGCATGGCCACTTCGAACGGCTCGTTTTCCTTGACTCGTACGGTCGGCATCCAGCCCTCGATCTACCCTGCGGCCTCGAAAGGGGCTGAATTGTATCAAAATCGAGGCACATGTTGCTCCTCGGGATAGAGAC
>DASUUN010000133.1:0-2105 GCA_036374055.1 Burkholderiales bacterium | reverse complement strand
GCGCACCGGCTACGCGCAGACGCTGCCGCTCATGTGCCAGCACTGCGAGCACCCGCCGTGCGTGGACGTGTGCCCGACCGGCGCCTCGTTCAAGCGCGACGACGGCATCGTGCTGGTCGACAAGCACACCTGCATCGGCTGCCGCTACTGCGTCATGGCCTGCCCGTACGGCGCGCGCTCCTTCATCCACGAGGCGGTGACCGGCCAGAAGGCGGACGTGCCGCGCGGCAAGGGCACGGTGGAATCCTGCACCCTGTGCGTGCACCGCGTGGATCGCAGCGAGACGCCCGCCTGCGTCGAGGCGTGCAACCGGGACGGCGGCAAGGCGATGGCGTTCGGCGACCTGAACGACGCGTCGGCGGAAATCCACCGCCGCCTGCGCCGGGAGGCCTCGAGCCAGATCCGCGCCGACCTCGCGCTCAACACCGGCGTGCGCTACCAGGGCCTGTAGCCGTGGCGAGCGTCCAGTACCGCGAGATAGACGGCCGCAGCGGCGGCTTCTATCTACTATTGCTGGGCCTCGGGGCGCTCGTCGCCGCGGGCTCGGGTGCTGCCTGGTATATGGAGCACCAGGGACACTACGTCACCGGGATGAGCAATCGCATCGTGTGGGGAACGCCGCACGTGTTCGCGGTGTTCCTGATCGTCGCCGCCTCGGGCGCGCTCAACGTCGCCTCGATCGCCTCGGTGTTCGGGCGCGAGCTGTACAAGCCGCTCGCCCGGCTCTCGGGGCTCCTGGCCCTCGCGCTGCTCGCCGGCGGCCTGGCGGTGCTGGTGCTGGATCTCGGGCGGCCCGACCGGCTGATCGTGGCGATGACGCACTACAACTTCAAGTCGATCTTCGCCTGGAACATCTTCCTCTACACCGGCTTTTTCGCCGTCGTGGGGGTCTATATGTGGACCCTGTTCGAGCGCCGCATGAACCGCCGCGCGAAGCCCGCGGGCCTGTTCGCGTTCGTGTGGCGCCTGGTCCTCACCACCGGTACCGGATCGATCTTCGGTTTCCTGGTGGCGCGCGAGCCCTACTCGAGCGCGCTGCTCGCGCCCCTGTTCATCGTCATGTCCTTCTCCTTCGGCCTGGCGGTCTTCGTGCTGGTGCTGATGGCCGCCTGCCGGTGGACCGGCCGGGCGCTGGGCGACGTGGTGCTGAACCGGCTGCGCAAGCTGCTCGGCGTGTTCGTGGCGACGGTGCTGTATTTCGTCGCGGTCCACCACCTCACCAACCTCTACATTGCGCGCCAGCACGAGCTCGAGCGCTTCTTCCTCTGGGACGGCGGCATCTACCCGGCGATTTTCTGGATTGGCCAGGTCCTGGTCGGCGGCCTCGTGCCCCTGGCGCTGCTGTTCGGCACCGCGTCGCGCGGCGCGCTTGCGGCGGCGGCGGTGGGCGTGATCCTGGGGGGGCTCGCGCAGCTGTATGTCCTCATCATCGGCGGCCAGGCCTATCCGCAGCTGATGTTCCCGGAGAAGGAAGTCGCGAGCAGCTTTTTCGACGGCGTGGTCGCAAGCTACGCGCCGAGCCTGCCGGAGCTCGCACTCGGCGTCGGCGGGGTGGCGCTGGCGCTCGCGCTCACGGTGCTCGGGCTTAGGGTGCTGCCCTTCCTGCCGCGCAGCCTCGCCGACTCCCCATGAATCGGATCTTCGTCTCCGCCGCCCACAAGTCCTCGGGCAAGACCACGGTGTGCATCGGGCTCGCCGCGGCGCTCGCCGCGCGCGGCGAGGCGGTGCAGCCCTTCAAGAAGGGCCCGGATTACATCGATCCGCTGTGGCTCGGGCTCGCCGCGGGACGGCCGTGCTACAACCTCGATCCGTATCTCAGCAGCGCGGACGAGCTGCGCGCCGAGTTCGCGCAGCGCATGCAGGGCGCCTCGCTCGGCCTGGTGGAGGGCAACAAGGGACTCTACGACGGGCTGGCCCTCGACGGCAGCAACAGCAATGCCGCGCTCGCGGCGATGCTCGGCACCCCCGTGGTGCTGGTGATCGACGCGCGCGGCATGACGCGCGGCATCGCGCCGCTCATCCTCGGCTTCCAGGCGTTCGATCCGCAGATCCGCATCGCCGGCGTGATCCTCAACCAGCTCGGCGGCGCGCGCCACGAGGCCAAG
>DASUUN010000132.1:0-10917 GCA_036374055.1 Burkholderiales bacterium | reverse complement strand
CCGCTCACCTGCGTGGTGCGCGGCTCGGGCAAGGCATTGGAGAAGATGGAGCACTTCGGCCCGATCTTCACCAACGACTGAGCGTAACGGGGGATGGAACACAGCCCCCCGCCCTTCTTCAAACGGGGTCCGGCGCCGCTCGTAAGGCTGTTCTTTTTCGCTTCGATGTCCCTGGCGCTGCTGGTGCTCGACGCGCGCTTCCGGTATGCGGAGGGCCTGAGAAGCGGTCTCGCCCTGATCGCCTACCCGCTGCAGCGCGCGGCGACGGCGCCGATCGATTTCTTCTCCGCGGTGGGCGCCTACTTCTCCACCCAGGCGCAGCTCGTGGAGGACAACGCCGCGCTGCGCGCCAAGGCGCTGGCGCTGGCGCAAGACGCGCAGCGCTACGGGGCGGCCGAGGCCGAGGTGGCGCAGCTGCGGCGCCTGATCGGCGCGGCCGAGAAGCTGCCGGTGAAGAGCATCCCCGCGGAAGTGCTCTATGCCAGCCGCGACCCGTACTCGCACAAGATGTTCGTCAACGCCGGCGCGCAGCAGGGCGTAACCCCCGGCAGCCCGGTGGCCGACGAGACCGGGCTGGTCGGGCAGGTGACCCGGGTACACCCGCTGCTCTCGGAGGTTACGCTGATCACCGACCAGGACCAGGCCATCCCGGTGCAGGTGGTGCGCAGCGGCCTGCGCGCCATCGCTTTCGGCAGCGGCCCGTCCGGCACGCTCGAGCTGCGCTTCATGGCTTCCAATGCCGAGATCCAGAACGGCGACGATCTGGTGACTTCCGGCATCGACGGGACCTACCCCGCCGGCCTGCCGGTGGCGACGGTGATCCGCATCGAGCGCGACGCCGAGCTTTCCTTCACGCGGGTGGTGTGCAAGCCCGCGGCGGGCGTCGACCGCGGGCGCTACGTGCTGGTGCTGTCGGACCCGTCGGTGCGTCCGCCGCGCCCCGAGGAGGCGAAGCAGGACCGGCGCGCGCAGAAGGCGGCGGCGCGGCGCGCCAAGTCTAAGGACAAGGACGGCGATGGCGCTCGGTAAGTCGTCGGAAGACATCCTCAGGCCGGCGCGCGCCAGCACCATCGCCGCCTCCCTCGCGGTGGCCATGTTGGTCAGCTTCCTGCCGTGGAGCGACCTGCGCGTCGCGCCGGACTTCGTCGCGCTGGTGCTCACGTTCTGGTGCGTGCGCCAGCCGCGCCTGGTCGGCCTGGGCGTCGCGTGGACCGTCGGCCTGCTGGTCGACGCCGGCAACGGCGTGCTCCTGGGACAGCACGCGCTCGCCTACTCGCTGCTCGCCTTCGTATCGATCTTGCTGTCGCGGCGCATCCTGTGGTTCGGTCCGCTGCTGCAGTCGCTGCACGTGGCGCTGATCCTGGCGCTGGCGCAGTCGGTAGCGCTGCTCGTGCGCCTTGCTGCGGGCGACCCCTTTCCGGGCTGGACCGTGTACGTCGGCCCCCTGGTCGGGGCGCTGCTGTGGCCGGGGGTCAGCTGGCTCCTGCTTGCGCCGCAACGGCGTCTTGAACGGGAGCACACAATCTAGCCGTGGCAGAGCTCAGAGACCGCGAGCGGGAGCTGCAGCAGTTCCGGCTGCGCATCGGCATCGCCGGCGCAGTGGTGCTGGTGGTTTTCACCCTGCTCGCCGCCCGCTTCTTCTTCCTGCAGGTCCTGCAGCACGACCACTATGCCTCCCGGGCGGAGGACAACCGCATCTCCGTCGTGCCGATCCCGCCGAGCCGCGGCCTGATCCTGGACCGCAACGGCGTCGTGCTCGCGCGCAACTTCTCCGGGTACACGCTGGAGATCTTCCCGCGCCGGGTGCGCAGCATCGAGCGCGCCATCGAGGAGGTGGCCGGGCTGGTGGAGATCACGGCTCGCGATCGCGCCCGCTTCAGGAAGCTGCTGTCGGAGTCGCGCAACGCGGAAAGCCTGCCGATCCGCTCCCGCCTGACCGACGAGGAAGCGGCGCGCTTCGCCGCCAACCGCTTCCGCTACCAGGGCGTCGAGATCAAGGCGCGGCTGTTTCGCCACTACCCGTTCGGCGACGTGGCCTCGCACGTGCTGGGCTACCTGGGACGCATCAACCAGGAGGACCAGGCCCGGCTCGAGGCGGACGGCGTGGACGCCAACTACCGCGGCACCGATTTCATCGGCAAGAGCGGGGTGGAGGCGAGCTACCAGCACGAGCTGCACGGCACCACCGGCTTCGAGCAGGTGGAGATCGACGCCGCCGGCCGCGGCATCCGCACGCTGTCGCGCACGCCGTCGCAGCCCGGCAACAACGTCACCCTGACGCTCGACCTGCGGCTGCAGCAGGTGGTCGAGTCCGCCCTGGGCGATCGGCGCGGGGCGGTGGTGGCGCTGGATCCTTCCGACGGCGCAGTGCTCGCCTTCGTCTCCAAGCCCGGGTTCGACCCCAACCAGTTCGTCGACGGCATCGACCCGCAATACTGGGCTGAGCTGAACGACTCGCCCGACCGGCCGCTCTACAACCGCGCCATCGCGGGCACCTACCCGCCCGGGTCGACCTTCAAGCCCTTCATGGCGCTCGCCGCGCTGCACCTGGGCAAGCGCACGCCGCGCAGCACGATCAACGACCCGGGCTACTTTTATTTCGGCGACCGCCGCTTCCGCGATTCGAAGCCCGGAGGCCACGGCGTGGTGGACCTGCACAAGTCGATCGTCGTGTCCTCCGACGTCTACTACTACATGCTGGCGAACGACATGGGCATCGACGCCATCGCCGACTTCATGAAGCACCTGGGTCTGGGCGCGCGCACCGGCATCGACCTGCAGGGGGAGGTCGCAGGCGTGCTGCCCTCGCCCGAATGGAAGATGAAGCGCTTCCGCCGGCCGGAATTGCAGCGCTGGTACCCGGGGGAGACGATTTCCATCGGCATCGGCCAAGGCTACAACTCCTACACCCCGATCCAGCTCGCCCAGGCGGTGGCCACGCTCGCCAACGGCGGCACGGTGTACAAGCCGCGCCTGGTGGCGCATGTCGACGATCCGCGCACCCGGGAGCGCCGGCATTTCGAGCCGCAGGTGGTACATCGCATTCCCGTGAAGCGCGAGCACGTCGAGTTCGTGAAGCGCGCCATGGCCGGGGTAAACAAAGAAGGCACCGGCGCCCGCGCCTTTGCCGGCGCCCAATACACGAGCGGCGGCAAGACCGGCACCGCCCAGGTGATCGCCATGAAGCAGAACGAGAAATACGACGAGACCAAGGTGGCCGAGCGCCACCGCGACCATTCGTGGTTCATCGTCTTCGCACCGGTCGAAAACCCCAAGATCGCGGCGGCGATCATCGTGGAGAACGGCGGCTTCGGCGCGCGCGCTGCCGCGCCTATCGCGCGCACCATGCTCGACTACTACCTGCTCGGCAAGCTGCCGCAGGGACTCGACATGCCGACCCCCGAGGACGAGGTGCAAGAGGGGCGGGAGAGCGACTGATGGAGCTCGCGCGTCTGCCGGTCCGGCGCATCGCCGGGCGCATCGCCGAGGGCATCGACGCGCCCCTGCTGATGATCGTCTTCACGCTCAGCATGCTCGGCCTGGCGGCGCTGTTCTCGGCGAGCTACGACAATCCCGGCCGCGTGGCGAGCCAGGTCGGCAACCTGGCGCTCGCCCTGACCGCCATGTGGATGGTGGCGCAGGTGCCGCCGCAGACCATGATGCGATTTGCGCTGCCGGCGTTCCTCCTCGGTTTGGCGCTGCTCGTGGCGGTGGCGCTGTTCGGCGAGGTGGTCAACGGCGCGCGCCGCTGGCTGCACGTCGGCGTCACGCGCTTCCAGCCCTCGGAGATGATGAAGCTCGCCCTGCCAATGATGCTCGCCTGGTACTTCCACAAGAACGAGTCGACCCTGCGGCTGCGCGATTTCGCCGTGGCCGCGCTGATCCTCGCCCTCCCGGCCGGCCTGATCCTGCGCCAGCCGGACCTGGGCACCGCCGGCCTGGTGGGCACTGCCGGCTTTTTCGTCATCTTCTTCGCGGGCGTGAGCTGGCGGCTGATGGGGACGATCGCCGCGGCGGGCGCCGCCGCGCTGCCGCTGCTTTGGGGGTTTCTGCATGACTACCAGCGCCGGCGGGTGCTCACGCTGCTCGACCCTACCCAGGACCCGCTGGGCGCGGGCTACCACATCATTCAGTCGACCATCGCGGTCGGCTCCGGCGGGCTTTCGGGCAAAGGCTGGCTGAACGGTACCCAGGCGCACCTGGAATTCATCCCCGAGCGGCATACCGACTTCATCTTCGCGGTGTTCTCGGAGGAGTTCGGGCTGGTCGGCAACCTCCTGCTGCTGGTGCTCTACTCCCTGCTCGTCGCGCGCGGCCTGGTCATCGCCGGCAACGCCGCGACGCTGTTCGGACGCCTGCTGGCGGCCTCGATCGCGCTACAGTTCTTCGTCTATGCCTTCGTCAACATGGGGATGGTCTCGGGGATCCTGCCGGTGGTCGGGGTGCCGCTGCCTTTCCTGTCGTATGGCGGCACCGCGCTGCTCACGCTGTTCATCGGCGTGGGCATCCTGATGAGCATCGGACGGCATCGGACACTCGTTCAAGGTTGATTGTGGCGTCGCAGCATTTCTTTGAAAGTGCATCCCGCATCGTGAAACGGCAAACGCCCAAGCACCTGTAAAGGCTTGTTTTTGTTTGCTGGAAGATAGGCCGATTGGCGTGTTGCTGCGCGCCATGAGGTGCCCGCAGAATCGATCCATTCGTTTCCAACCTGGAGATGCGAGTGGACCCCATCGCGGCAATCGAAAAAGACTGGGCGGAGAACCCCCGCTGGAAGGGCGTGAAGCGCGGTTACGGCGCAAAGGACGTCGTGCGGCTGCGCGGCAGCCTGCAGATCGAGCACACGCTGGCCCGGCGCGGCGCCGAGAAGCTATGGCAGATGATGCACGAGCGGCCGTTCGTGAACTCCCTCGGTGCGCTAACCGGCAACCAGGCGGTGCAGCAGGTCAAGGCCGGCGTGCCGGCGATCTACCTCTCGGGCTGGCAGGTCGCGGCCGACGCCAACGACTCGCTGCAGATGTACCCCGACCAGTCGCTCTACGCGGTGTCTTCGGTGCCCACGGTCGTGCGGCGGATCAACAACGCCCTGGCCCGCGCCGACCAGGTCCAGTGGATGGAGGGCTCGGCAGAGACCGACTACTTCGCCCCGATCGTCGCCGACGCGGAGGCCGGCTTCGGCGGCGTGCTCAATGCCTACGAGCTGATGCGGGCGATGATCGAGGCGGGCGCCGCGGGCGTGCATTTCGAGGACCAGCTCGCCGCGGCGAAGAAGTGCGGCCACATGGGCGGCAAGGTGCTCGTGCCGACCCAGGAAGCGGTGCAAAAGCTCGTGGCCGCGCGCCTCGCCGCCGACGTCGCCGGCGTGCCCACGGTGCTGCTGGCGCGGACCGACGCGGAAGCGGCCGGCCTGCTCACCTCGGACGTGGATGAAAACGACCGCCGGTTCCTCACCGGGGAGCGCACCGCCGAGGGCTTCTACCGCGTGAAGAACGGTCTCGAGCAGGCGATCTCGCGCGGCCTCGCCTACGCCGAGTATGCCGACATGGTGTGGTGCGAGACCGGGACGCCGGACCTGGAGTTCGCCCGCAAGTTCGCCGAAGCCATCCGCAAGCGCTTCCCGGGCAAGATGCTCGCATACAACTGCTCGCCATCGTTCAACTGGAAGCGCAACCTCGACGACGCGACCATCGCGAAGTTCCAGCGCGAGCTGGGCGCCATGGGCTACAAGTTCCAGTTCATCACCCTGGCGGGCTTCCATGCGCTCAACTACTCGATGTTCGAGCTGGCCTACGGCTACGCCCGCAACAACATGAGCGCCTTCGTCGAGCTGCAGCAGAAGGAGTTCGCCGCGGCCGAGAAGGGCTTCACCGCGGTGAAGCACCAGCGCGAGGTGGGCACCGGCTACTTCGACGAGATCACCCAGGTGGTCACCGGCGGCGCCGCCTCCACCACGGCGCTGCACGGCTCCACCGAGGACGAGCAATTCTTCGACTCGCAGAAAAAGGCGAAGCGCGCCGCGGCGTAGACCGCGCCACCCAGGTCGCGCGCGCGATCCTGGCGGGCTTCGACCGGCACTACCGCCTGTTCCGCGAGGCGGCGCGCCGGGCGAAGATCCTGTACGAGCGCGCCGCCTGGGCCGAGATGCGCGAGCTCGCCCGGGAGCGGATCCTGATGTACGACCGGCGCGTTCAGGAAGCGGTCGACGAGCTGCTGGCGCAGTTTCCCGAGGCCGAGGGCGACGAGACGCTGTGGCCGGCGATCAAGCTGGCTTACATCGGGCTGCTCCATGAGCACCGCCAGCCCGAATGCGCGGAGACCTTCTACAACTCCGTCGCCTGCCAGGTGCTGCACCGGCGCTACTACCACAACGACTTCATCTTCTGGCGCCCCGCAGTCGCCACCGAGCACCTCGAGGGCGACGCGCCGACATTTCGCTGCTATTACCCGGTCAAGGGGGGTCTCAGGAGCACTTTGAAAGCCATCGTGTCGAGCTTCGGCCTGCAGAACCCCTGGGAGAACCCCGGCCGCGACCTGCGCAACGTCATCGGCGCGCTGCGCAGGCTGTTCCCGCGGCCGGCGCGGGCGCAGCCGGACCTGCAGCTCCAGGTGCTCAACTCGCTGTTCTTCCGGAACAAGGGCGCCTACATCGTCGGACGCCTGATCAACGGCAGCGCCGAGGTGCCGTTCGCGCTCCCCGTCCTGCAGAACGAGCGCGGCGAGCTCTACATCGACGCGCTGCTGGCGGGCGAAGACCAGCTGCTGGTGCTGTTCTCCTTCGCGCGCGCCTATTTCTTCGTCGACATGGAGGTGCCGGCGGGGTACGTGTCCTTCCTGCGCTGGCTGATGCCGCGCAAGCCGCGCGCCGAGCTGTACATGGCGGTCGGCCTCGCCAAGCAGGGCAAGACTCTCTTCTACCGCGACCTGCACTACCACCTGAAGCATTCCACCGACCGCTTCGTCGAGGCGCCCGGCATCAAGGGCATGGTGATGCTGGTGTTCACCCTGCCTTCGTTTCCCTACGTGTTCAAGCTGATCCGCGACCGCTTCGCCCCGCCCAAGGACATCGACCGGCAGACGGTCAAGGACCGGTACCTGATGGTGAAGCTGCACGATCGCGTCGGGCGCATGGCCGACACCCTGGAGTACTCGCTGGTGGCGCTGCCGCTCGCGCGCTTCGACCCGGCGCTGCTGCAGGAGCTGCAGCGCGAGTGTGCCTCGCTCATCGAGGTGGACGGCGAGTCCCTGGTCATCGGCCACGTCTACATCGAGCGGCGCATGCAGCCGCTCAACCTGCACGTGGAGGAGCTGCGGCGCGACGGCGACGAGGCGCGCCTGCGGCTCGCGCTGCGCGAGTACGGCAGCGCCATCAAGGAGCTGGCAAGCGCGGGCATCTTCCCCGGCGACATGCTGCTCAAGAACTTCGGGGTGACGCGGCACGAGCGCGTCGTGTTCTACGACTACGACGAGATCCAGCCCATGGGAGAGGTCGCGTTCCGCGCCATTCCGCCGGCGCGCAGCTACGAGGAGGAGCTCGCCGCCGAGCCCTACTGGCGCGTGGGCGAGGGCGACGTGTTTCCCGAGCAGTTCGGGCATTTCCTCGTCTCCGACCCGCGCGCCCGGGAAATCTTCTACGAGTACCACCGCGACCTGCTGGACCCCGCGTTCTGGCGCGCCAAGCAGCAGCGGCTCGCCGCCGGCGTGCAGGAGGACGTGTTTCCCTATCCCGAGGAAGCGCGCTTTCCTAGGATGCCGGCAGCGACTTGAGCAGCCCGTCACTCATCGATCACCACCCGCTTCTGTCGCGATCTCAGCCCCGCCGTGATGCGCACGCTGCTTTTCCTGACTTTGAAATGCGCGGCGAGAAACTCGATCAGCGCCTCGTTCGCCTTGCCGTCCACCGCGCGCGCCGCCAGCCGGATCTTGAGCCGCTCGCCGTGCCTGCCAGCGAACTCGGAGCGCGACGCCCCGGGCTGCACATGCACCTCGAGTATCACAAGCCCGCGACCGCCGGCCGCAGATTCCACACGACGATCAGCACCACCTGGACGAGCACGACCAGCACCAGGGGCGTGAGGTCGAAGCTGCCGATCGGCGGCACGTACCGGCGCAGCGGCCGCAGGAACGGCCGTGTCAGCGCGTCGAGCACCGGCGCGGCCGGGGTATAAGGATTGATCCAGGAGAACACCACCTGGATGATCACCGCGCCGATCAGGATGTACAGGCTGTAGCGCAGCAGGTCGACGAGCGCCACGAGCAGCAGCCCGACCAGGCCGGGGCTGCGGCCGGCGATCGCGAACAGGATCCATTCGCCCAGCGCCTGGACCGCCCAGGCGAGCGACAGGGTGGCGAGATCCAGCCCGCGCAGCCCCGGGATGACGCGTCGCGCCGGCAGCACGATCCAGCCGGTCGCCAGCAGCACGAACTCGCCCACCGGGTTGCGGAACGGCACGCGCAGCCACTGAAAGTGAAAGCGCAGCAGCAGCAGGAACACGAACAGCGTGGCCAGCGTGTCGACGAGAAAGCTCGCGATCTGCCCGAGCATGGTCAGTCCTTGCCGAGCTCGTCGCCGAGCTGCGCGCCGCGCCGGCTCGCCGCCTCCAGCGCCCGGGCGAGCCGCTCGGCGAGGCGCTCCTCGTCGAACACCTTGAGCGCCGCCTCGGTCGTGCCGCCCTTGGAGGTCACGTTCTTCCTGAGCATTTCGGGCGACTCGCTGCTCGAGGCGGCAAGCTTCGCCGCACCGAGCACCGTGTGCAACGCCAGCTTGAGGGCGCTGTCCTTCTTCAGCCCCAACGAGACCGCAGCGCTCGCGAGCTGCTCGATGAACCAGAAAACGTAGGCCGGACCGCTGCCCGAAACCGCGGTGACCGGGTCGAGCAGGCGCTCGTCGTCGACCCAAACCACTTCGCCGACGGCGCGTAGAACGGCCTCCGCGCTGGCTTTTTCCTCGCTTGCGACTTCGGGAGACGCATAAAGCGCCGTGATGCCCGCGCCGATCAGCGCCGGCGTGTTGGGCATGCAGCGCACGAGCTTGCCGTGGCCTCCGAGCCAGCGCGACAGGGCCTCGATGCGCACGCCGGCGGCGATGCTGACGACCAGCGTGCCGCGCAGCCTGCCGCCCAGGGAAGCGAGCGCGGCCTTCATGTCCTGCGGCTTGACGGCGAGCACCAGCAGCTCGGCCTCGAACGTCGCCGCGTCCGGCGCGCTGCTCGCGCGCACGCCGTGCTGCGCCGCGAGCTTCTCGCGGGCGCCGGGGCTCACCTCGATCACCGAGATGTCGCGCGCAGCGTAGCCCCTGGCGACGAGCCCGCCGATCAGCGCGCCCGCCATGTTGCCGCCGCCGAGGAAGGCGATCTTCATGCCGCCCGCGCCTGCGCTCGCTGCCCAAAGATCGCCGTGCCGACGCGCACCATGGTGGAGCCGGCGGCGATCGCCGCCTCGAGGTCGTCGGACATGCCCATCGACAGCGTGTCCATGCCGAACTCGGGGCGCAGCTCGTCGTACAGCTCTTTCATCTTTTGAAGGTCCGCATGAGCTCCGGGTGCCGGAATGGCCATCAGCCCGCGCAGCCGCAGGCGCGGCAGCGCCGCCACCTGGCGCGCGAGCTCCCGGACTTCGTGCGGGGCGACCCCGCCTTTGGTCTGCTCGCCGGAAATGTTGACCTGGATGAGCACATTGAGCGGCGGCCGATGAGCGGGCCTCTGGTCCGACAGACGGCGGCCAATCTTTTCCCGGTCGACGGTCTGCACCCAGTCGAAGCGCTCGGCCGCCAGGCGGGTCTTGTTGCTCTGGAGCGGTCCGATGAGATGCCACTCGAGCTGGGGCAGGGCGTCGATCTTCTCCAGTGCATCCTGCACGTAATTCTCGCCGAACGCATTCTGACCCGCCGCCACGGCCTGCTCGATGCGCGCGATGCCATGACCCTTGGAAACTGCCAACAAAGTCACTTCCGAAGCGCGGCCGGCGCGCGTGCGCGCCTCGTTGATTCGCGCGCTCACAGCTTGCAGGTTTTCTGCAATTGTTGCCATAATTCCCTGATCAAGCGAAGAAAAAAACTTCGCAGCGCATCCGGGAGGGATTGTAATGGATCTGACTGAGCTGCTCGCCTTCGTGGTGAAGAACAAGGCGTCCGACCTGCACTTGTCGTCCGGCCTGCCGCCGATGATCCGCGTGCACGGCGACGTGCGGCGCATCAACGTGCCGGCGATGGAGCACAAGGAAGTGCACGCCATGATCTACGACATCATGAACGACGGCCAGCGCAAGTTCTACGAAGAGAACCTGGAGTGCGACTTCTCCTTCGCGGTGCCGAACCTGGCGCGCTTCCGCGTCAACGCTTTCGTGCAGCAGCGCGGCGCCGCCGCGGTGATGCGGACCATTCCGTCCAAGATCCTGTCGCTCGACGACCTGAAGGCGCCCAAGATCTTCGCCGAGATCGCCGACCAGCCGCGCGGCATCGTGCTGGTCACCGGGCCGACCGGCTCCGGCAAGTCGACCACGCTCGCCGCGATGGTCAACCACATCAACGAGAACGAGCACGGGCACATCCTCACCATCGAGGACCCGATCGAGTTCGTGCACGAGTCGAGGAAGTGCCTGATCAACCAGCGCGAGGTGGGGCCGCACACGCTGTCGTTCAACAACGCGCTGCGCTCGGCGCTGCGCGAGGACCCGGACGTGATCCTGGTGGGCGAGATGCGCGATCTGGAAACCATCCGGCTCGCGCTCTCGGGCGCGGAGACCGGGCACCTGGTGTTCGGCACGCTGCATACCTCGTCGGCCGCCAAGACCATCGACCGCATCGTCGACGTGTTCCCGGCGGCGGAAAAGGAGATGGTGCGGGCCATGCTCTCGGAATCGATCCGCGCGGTGATCTCGCAGACGCTGCTCAAGACCAAGGACGGCTCGGGCCGCGTCGCG
>DASUUN010000131.1:0-3799 GCA_036374055.1 Burkholderiales bacterium | reverse complement strand
CATCACGTCGAGCACCGCGATCTGGAAGTCGCCCTCGAGCGCCTGCCGCGCCGCGCTCTCGCCGTCGTGCACGGCGGTCACCGAGAAGCCCTCGCGCTCGAGGTACTCGGTGAGCATGTCGCTCAGCTCGACGTCGTCGTCTGCAAGGAGCACGCGCGCCACGGCGCGAATGATACGGCGCGTTACGACCTGTAGCGCTTCTTTACCCAGCTTTACGGAGGGCCGGGCGATACTCCTCTTCACCGCAACACACCACGGAGAAATGCCATGATTCGACGCCTCAACCCTTACCTCGCCGCGCTGCTCGCTGCCGGCAGCCTGGCAATCGCGATTCCCGCCGTGCAGGCGCACCCGTCCGACGGCCCGCGCGCCGAGAGAATGCGCGGCGGCGGCGAAGGCATGCGCTTCCTGCGCCGCCTCGACCTCACCGACGCGCAGCGCGAGCAGGTGAAGAAGATCTTCGAGGAGCAGGCGCCCGCCATGCGCAGCCGCATGGAAGCCGCCCGCACCGCGCAGCAGGAGCTGCGCACGCTCGCCATGTCGGCCAGCTTCGACAGCGGCCGCGCCCGCGACCTCGCGGACACCGCCGCCAAGGCGCACGCCGACGCCGCCGTGATGCGCGCCGAGAGCATGAGCAAGGTGTTCGCCCTCCTCACCCCCGAGCAGCGCACCAGGCTCGAAGAGCGCCGCGAGCGCCACGGCCGGCGCTAGGCCTGCCAACCTCCTCCGATTCGCGGCATAATGAATCGGAGGAGGAGTGTGGGCCGTGAAGGCGCCGTCGTTCGCCTATGTAAAGCCGAAATCGCTGGCTGAAGCGTTCGAGCTGCTCGAGCAGCCGGGCGCGAAGGTGCTTGCCGGGGGGCAGAGCCTCATCCCGAGCCTGAACATGCGGCTCTCCTCGCCGGACCTGCTGGTGGACATCACCGGGCTTGCCGCGCTCAGGACCATCACCCTGGAGCAGGCCGTGGTGCGCATCGGCGCGCTGGTGACGCACAGGCAGCTGGGGGAGTCCGAGGAAGTCAGCAAGCACGTGCCGCTGCTTGCGGCAGCCGTGCCGCATGTCGCGCACCCGGCGATCCGCAACCGCGGCACCCTCGGCGGCAGCATCTCGCTCGCCGACCCGGCGGCGGAATATCCGGCGTGCCTGGTGGCGCTCGGCGCCTCGGTGGTGGTGCAGGGCAGGGAGGGCGAGCGCATCGTGCCCGCGGAGGCGTTCTTCAAGGGGCTGTTCGAGGTCGACCTGCGGCCCGGCGAACTGGTCGTGGCGGTGGAAGTGCGCGCGCAGCTCAAGGACGAGCGCTGCGCGTTCCTCGAGCTTGCGCGGCGCCACGGCGACTACGCCATCATCGGCCTCGCGGCCTACCAGTCCAAAGGCAACCGCTTCGTGTTCTTCAATGCCGGGGCGACGCCGGTTTTCGCAAGGAATGCATCCAGGGAGAAAGACCTGCAGGCGGCGAAGGCTTCCTTGAAGAAGGACCTGGACCCGCCGGCCGACCTCTACCACTCCTCCGCCACCAAGCTGCACCTGGCCGGAGTGCTTCTCGAGCGCGCATGGACCCAGCTAACGACATCACACTGACGATCAACGGCACGCAGGTGACGCGGCGCGTGGCCGCGCGCCAGCACCTGGTGGACTTCCTGCGCGAGGAGCTCGGGCTCACCGGCTCGCACATCGGTTGCGAGCACGGGGTGTGCGGCGCCTGCACCGTGCGCGTCAACGGCGACATCGTGCGCGGCTGCCTGATGCTCGCCGTGCAGGCCGACGGCTGCGTCGTGGAAACCATCGAAGGCCTGTCCGATTCGCGTGAACTGGAACGGCTGCAAAAGGCCTTCCATGAGAAAAACGCGCTGCAATGCGGCTTCTGCACGCCGGGCATGCTGATGGCGGCGCAGGATCTGATCCGCCAAGGCGGAAAAAACATTTCCAGGGAAAAGATCAGAGAACATATTTCCGGCAACTATTGCCGCTGCACCGGCTACCAATCCATCGTCGATGCCATTGAGGAGGTGATCAATGGGTAAGGCGGAGCTGCCGCTTCACGCGCCCGGCACGCAGGTCGACAAGGGCTACATCGGCCAGAGCGTGCCGCGCCCCAACGCGCAGCGCCTGCTTCAGGGCCGGGGCGCCTTCACCGACGACCTGCGCTTCCCGCGCCTTGCGCACGTCTCGTTTTTTCGCAGTCCTTACGCGCATGCCCGCATAACGAAACTCCAGCTTGAAAAAGCAAGAGCAGCCAAAGGCGTCATCGGCGTGTTCGACGGACGCGCGGTCGCCGAGTACTGCACGCCCTGGGTGGCGGTGCTCGCGCACCTGAAGGGCATCAAGTCGCCGCCGCAGCACGCGATCGCCATCGAGCGCGCCTGCTGGCAGGGCGAGGCGGTGGCGGCGGTGGTGGCCGAGTCGCGCACGCAGGCCGAGGACGCCGTGGCGCTGATCGAGGCGCAGTGGGAAGAGCTGCCGGTGGTCGTGGACATGGAAGAGTCGCTGAAGAACGCGACCGTCATCCACCCGGAGCTGGGCGACAACATCTGCTTCAAGCGCGAGCTCGACACCGGCGGCGTGGCGGACGCGTTCGCCAGGGCCGATGCGGTGGTCGAAGACACGTTCCACTTCGGACGCCACACGGGCGTGTGCCTCGAGGGCCGCGCGATCCTCGCCGACTACAACGCCGGCGAGCATTCGCTGACCGTGTACCACGCCACCCAGGCGCCGCACATGATGCAGGACATCTTCTCGCGGCACCTGAACATCCCCGAGGCCAACGTGCGCGTCATCAGCAAGGACGTCGGCGGCTCGTTCGGCATCAAGGTGCATGTCTATCCCGACGAGATGGCCACCGCGGCGCTGTCGGTGATGCTGCGCCGCCCGGTCAAGTTCGTCGCCGACCGCCTGGAGTCGTTCCTCTCGGACATCCATTGCCGCGAGCATCGCGTGAAGGTGAAGGTCGCCGTGTCGAAAACCGGCGAGATCCTCGCGTTCGACCTCGACGACCTGACCGCGATCGGCCCGTACTCGGTGTATCCGCGCACCAGCGGCATCGAGGGCAACCAGGTGGTCAACCTTACCGGCGGCCCGTACCGGCACCAGCAGTACCGCGCGCAGATGAACGTGGTGTTCACCAACAAGAACGTCACCTGCCAGTACCGCGCGGTTGGCCACCCCATCGCGGTGGCGCTCACCGAAGGCATCGTCGACCTCGCGGCGCAGAAGCTGGGCATGGACCCGGCGGAGTTCCGGCGCAAGAACCTCATCCCGGACGACGCCTACCCCTACACCTTCCCGTCCGGCATCAAGTTCGAGAAGCTGTCGCACCACCAGGCGCTCGACCTGCTTCTCAAGACGATGCAGTACCGCGATCTCCGGGAAGAGCAATCCCGGTTAAGAACGAAAGGCGTTTATCGCGGCATCGGCCTCGCGGCGATGATCGAGGTGACCAATCCGTCGCCCGCGTTCTACGGCGTGGGCGGGGCGCGCATCTCGGCGCAGGACGGCGCCACGCTGCGCCTGGAGCCCACCGGCATGGTCACGGTGATGTGCAGCGTCACCGAGCAGGGGCAGGGCACCGAGGCGATCTTCGCGCAGATTGCCGCCAGCGCCGTCGGCGTCTCCCTCGACAAGGTGAAAGTCATCACCGGCGACACCGGCGTCACGCCCTACGGCGGCGGCACCTGGGCCTCGCGCGGCGCCGGCATCGGCGGCGAGGCGGTGCTGCAGGCCGGACGCGCGTTGCGCTCGAACCTGCTGGACGTGGCTGCCGCCATCCTGAAGGTGGACAAGGCGGAGCTGGATGTCGAGGGA
>DASUUN010000130.1:0-6661 GCA_036374055.1 Burkholderiales bacterium | reverse complement strand
CCGCACGCACATCAACTTCCAGCGCGTGCCGACCGTGGACACCTCGAACCCGTTCATCGCGCGCTTCGTCCCCACGCCCGACGAGTCGATGCTGGTGATCCGCTTCGCCGACCCGCGCGGCATCGACTTCCCCTACCTGCTGTCCATGCTGCGCGACTCGTTCATGTCGCGCCCGAACACCATCGTCGCGCCCGGCGGCAAGATGGACCTCGCCATGCAGCTCATCTTCACGCCGATGATCTGGCGCCTGATGGACCAGAAAAAGCGCGCGCGTTCCGGCACGGAGCTGCCGTGTTCGGTCTAGTGATGCTCGAGCTGGACGGCACGCTGGTCGACACCGCGCCCGAGATCGCCGCGGCGGCGAGCGCCGCGCTCGCCGAGCACGGCCTGCCGCCCATCAGCGAGGCCCAGGCGCGCGGCTGGCAGCCCGACGCGCAGCTGCGGCCGGCCTTCGAATGGCACTACGCCGCGATCAGCGGGCGGCGCAGCGCGCCGCACCCGGAAGCGTTGCAGGCGCTGCGCGAGCTGAAGCAGCTCGGGATAGCGGCCGCGCTGGTGACCGACAAGGAAACGCGCTTCACCGCGCCGCTGCTGCACGCGCACGACCTGTGGCAGTGGTTCGACGCTGTGATCTGCGGCGACATGCTGGCGCGCAGGAAGCCCGACCCGCTCGGCGTGCAGCACTGCCTCGCGCGCTTCCGCGTCGCGCCGGCGCGCGCCCTGCTGGTCGGCGATTCGGACATCGACGCCGCCACCGCGCGCAACGCCGGCGTCGCGCTTTGCCGTTCCCTAGGAGAAATGCGATGGCTCTCATCTCCCTGCGCCAGCTCCTAGACCACGCGGCCGAGCACGGCTACGGCGTGCCGGCGTTCAACGTGAACAACATGGAGCAGGTGCAGGCCATCATGCAGGCGGCCGACGCCTGCGCGAGCCCGGTGATCCTGCAGGCCTCGGCGGGCGCGCGCAAGTACGCGGGCGAGCCGTTCCTGCGCAAGCTGGTCGAGGCGGCGCTCGAGCAGTACCCGCACATCCCGGTTTGCATGCACCAGGACCACGGCGCCTCGCCGCGCGTGTGCCAGGCGTCGATCCGCTCCGGCTTCAGCAGCGTGATGATGGACGGCTCGCTCGAGGAGGACATGAAGACGCCGGCGAGCTACGCCTACAACGTCGCGGTCACGGCGAAGGTGGCGGAGATGGCGCACGCGGTCGGCGTGTCGGTGGAGGGCGAGCTGGGCTGCCTCGGCTCGCTCGAGACCGGCGAGGCGGGCGAAGAGGACGGCGTAGGCGCGCAGGGCAAGCTCGATCGCGACATGCTGCTCACCGACCCGGAGCAGGCCGCCGCGTTCGTGCGCGCCACGGGGGTGGACGCGCTGGCGATCGCCATCGGCACCTCGCACGGCGCCTACAAGTTCTCGCGCCCGCCGAGCGGCGAGGTGCTCGCCATCGAGCGCGTGAAAGAGATCCACGCCCGCATCCCGGACACCCATCTGGTGATGCACGGCTCCTCCAGCGTGCCCCAGGAATGGCTGGAGACGATCCGGCGCCACGGCGGCGCGGTCAAGGAAACCTATGGGGTGCCGCTGGAAGAGATCCGCGAAGGCATCCGCCACGGCGTGCGCAAGGTGAACATCGACACCGACATCCGCCTGGCGATGACCGGCGCCATGCGCAAGGCCATGGCCGACCAGCCCGACGAGCTGGACCCGCGCGCCTTCCTGAAGGCCGCCACCGCGGCCGCGCGCGAACTTTGCAGGGCGCGCTTCGACGCGTTCGGCTGCTCGGGGCATGCGCCGCGCATCAGACCGCTGCCGCTGGATAGAATGGCGTTGCGCTACGGATAAGCCATGGAACGACGCTACGACCCGATTGCCTCGCACAGCATGCCTGCCGGCACGGCGGTGCGGCAGCCGCCCCTGCCGGCCGCGCCACCCGTGACGCTCGAGCACCCGGCGCTCGCCGTCATGACCGACCTCGCGCGCGTGCCGGCCGTGCTGGTCGATCCGGACGTCGACATCGAGGCGGCCGAGCGCATCATGATCCGGCGCAACGTGCGCTCGCTTTTCGTCGTGAACGTGGACAACGAGCTCGTCGGCCTGGTGACCGCGACCGACCTGCTGGGCGAGAAGCCGCTGCAGTACCTCCGGGAGCACGGCGGCCGCCGCAGCGACATCCGCGTGCGCGAGCTGATGACGCCGGGCGAGCAGCTCGAGGTGCTCGACATGGCGCAGGTCGCCGCGGCGCGCGTCGGACACGTGCTCGCCACGCTGCACCACGCCGGCCGCCAGCACGCGATGGCCGTGGAGCAAGGCGCCGACGGGCGGCCGTTGGTGCGCGGCGTGTTCTCGGCCTCCCAGCTCGAGAGGCAGCTCGGCCAGCCGGCGGCCGGGCTGGTCGCGCACACCTTTGCCGAAATCGAAGCCGCCCTCGCGCGCTAGGGCAGTCCTGCTCGACCTGGACGGCACGCTGCTCGATACCGCGCCGGACCTCGCGGCGGCGGCCAATGCGATGCTCGCGGAGCGCGGGCTCGCGCCGCTGCCGGCGGCCACCATCCGCGACTTCATCGGCCGCGGCATCCCGAGCCTCGTCGAGCGCTGCCTGGCGGCGGCCGGGCTTGCCCTGCCGCGCGAGCGGCTGGAGCCGGCGCTGCGCAGCTTCGGCGCGCATTACACGCGCCTCAATGGCGGCGCCAGCCGGCCATTCCCGGGCGTGGCGCAGGGGCTCGAGCGCATGCGCGCGGCTTCGCTTCCCCTGGCCTGCGTGACCAACAAGGCGAGCGCCTTTACCGCGCCGCTTCTCGAAAAGACCGGCCTCGCGCCGTTCTTCGACGCGGTGGTGACGAGCGACCAGGTCGGGCGCCGCAAGCCGCATCCCGAGCCCCTCCTGCAGGCCTGCCGCGCGCTGGGCGTGGCGCCGGGCGAGGCGGCCGTGGTGGGCGATTCGGCGAACGACGCCGAGGCGGCGCGGGCGGCCGGGTGCCGCGTGCTGCTCGTGTCCTACGGCTACAGCGAAGGCCGCGACGTGCGCAGCCTCGACTCGGACGGCGTGGTCGCCACGCTGGGTGAGGCCGCGGAGCTGCTGCTTACCTGATGCCCAGCGCCTCGCGCGCGATGCCGTCGAGCAGCGCCTCGACTTCCTTGAGGGCCGCCTGCGACCTGACGTTGCTGTCCGGGCGCAGCGGGCTCTGGTAGGACACAAAGACCTTCTCCGGCTCGTCGGCCTTCGCGTACACCACGATGCTGTACGGGCACAGGGCGACGTTCGCCGGGTCCGCCTCCATCGTCTTGCGCGACAGCGCGGCGCTGCAGAACACGAACGCCTGCGCGTCCGCGTAGATCTTCTTCGCCGAGCCGACGTCCTTGCCGGTGCGCTCGAGCATCCGGTTCACGTGCGAGTGGAAGTCGACGACCAGCCCGCGGCCCTCGATGGCGAGGCGCACATTGTCCAGCACGTCCTCGAATTTGCCCTTCGTGGAATAGCTCTTGATCGTCATGACGGTCTCCAGTCCATGGCTGCCCGGAACGCCGGGCGCGCCTGCATGCGTCGGTACCAGTCGGCGGCGCGGCCGCGCGCCTCGATCATCGCCTGGGCGCCCAGCGCCGCGGTGCGGTGCACGAAGGGCGCCATGTCGACGTCGGCGAGCGAATAGTCCTCGCCGGCGAGCCACGGTCCGCGCGCCAGCGCCGCTTCCATGCGGTCCAGCGTCTTCGCCAGGCGCTCCAGCGAAGCGGCGATCTCGGCGTCCGTGAATCCCGCCTGCACCGCCTTCACCCAGCGCGCTGCCGTGTCGCGGTTCGGCATTTTCGCGGCGATCGCCTCGATCTCGCTCTGCGTGTACTTGCCGGCGAGCTCGGGGCGGATGTTCTTCTGGAACGAGGGCAGCTTCACCGCCCAGGTCGGCTCCTCGGCGACGTAGAGCGTCCACTCGCGCATGCGGGCGCTCGCCAGCGGGCTGGGCGGGCGCAGCGACGGCTGCGGGTAGGCGTCCTCGAGGTATTCGTTGATGACCAGCGACTCGCGGATCACCTCGCCGCCGTCCTTCAGCACCGGCACCATGGCCGCCGGGTTGAGCGCGAGGAACTCCGGCTCCAGGTGCTGGAAGCGGCGCAGGTCGACGAAGTGGCTCGTCCACGGCAGACCCTTCTCGGCCAGGCAGAGGCGCACCTTCTGCGAGCAGGTCGAGTGCGTCGCGTGCCAAAGCTCGAGCATCAGGCGATCGCCTGGTAGTAGAGGTTCTGCGGATGCCTCGCCTCGGCGAAGAAGTACCAGCGCTCCGCCAGCAGTCCCGCGTATTGCACGGCAAAAGCCAATGCTTCTTGTCCGAGAAGCAGCAGCACCGCCGGGACCGGAAAAACCAGCGCGAGGAACGTCCAGCGCACCGCGCGCACCACCTCGCGCGGGCGGCCGTGGAAGAACTCGCGCGTGTTGAACGAGCCGCCCATCGCGCCCTGGGCGATCTGGGCGATCCTCGGATGCTTGACGCCGATGGCGCTCGCGAGCGTCGACTTCGGGCGCAGCCGGGCGTTGCGCGCAAGCGTAGCGAGGCGCCCGAGGTAGGCGAGCGCGCCGAGCACCAGCGCCGCCGCGGCATAGGAGGAAGCGAGGTCCGGCTGCAGCCACGCCGCCAGCGCCGCGGCCAGGGTGACGCCGGAAGCGCTGCCGAGCGCGGTGTAGTTGATCACGGTGAGCGGCGTGTGCCACTCCTGCAGGAACTTGAGGCAGGCGTAGATCATCCCCGTGCAGATGAAGAGCACCGCCGCCAGGACCACCCCCACCACCCCAATCCAAATACTTGAAATTCCAAACCAGTGGGCCGCGCCCCAGGCGAACACCGCCGCCATGAACGCGGGCAGCACGATCACCTCGCGCGACAGCCACGAGGTGCGCCACATCGCGGCGCTGCGCCACGCGCGCTCGGGGCGCCCGAGGTGGAAAAAGGACGCGAGCAGCCCGGCCGCGAGCAACCCGAAGGAAACGAGACTTCCAATCAGAAAAAAATCTCCTGCCGAAAACCCGGCGAGCTCCGCGGCAAACAGGGCCAGGAACAGTCCCTGTCCCGCGCCGATCAGCGTGGTCAGGAGCAGCACCGACCAGGCCGGCCTCATGGCCTACCAGCTTGTGACATCGTCGAGCGCCGGGTCGCTCGCCGCCGGGCGCGGCAGCAGGCCGTCGACCTTGAGCGGGTTGTCCTGGCGCACCAGCTCCTCGGGGTGCACCGTGCGCTCGGTCTTGCGCCGCGGCAGGTAGTGGTTCGCCGGCTGCGTGCCCCATTCGGGCATCAGCGCGTAGCCGCCGTTCTCGCGGATGGCGCGCGAGGCCTGCGAGTCCGGGTCGTGGATATCGCCGAAGATGCGCGCGCTGGTCGGGCAGGCCATCACGCAGGCGGGCTTGCGCTCGGCCTCGGGAAGCGCCGCGTCGTAGATGCGGTCGACGCACAGCGTGCACTTCTTCATCACCTTCTGCTGCTCGTCGATCTCGCGCGCGCCGTAGGGGCAGGCCCACGAGCAGTACTTGCAGCCGATGCACTTGTCGTAGTCGACCAGCACGATGCCGTCCTCGGCGCGCTTGTAGCTCGCGCCGGTGGGGCACACCGGCACGCAGGGCGGGTCCTCGCAGTGCAGGCAGGATTTCGGAAAATGCACCGTCTCGGTCTTCGGATACTCGCCGACCTCGAAGGTCTGCACGCGGTTGAAGAAGGTGCCGGTGGGCTCCGCGCCGTAGGGATTCTGGTCCGACAGCGGCCCCGCCGCGCCGGCGGTGTTCCACTCCTTGCAGCTCGTCACGCAGGCATGGCAGCCGACGCACACGTTGAGATCGATGACCAGCGCGAGCTGCGTCATGCCGGGACCTTGCCGAGGACGCTGAATTCCGGCCACACGCCTTTTTCCTGCGCCGCATAGATGCGCACGCGCACGTCGTACCAGCCCGCCTGCCCGGTCACCGGATCGGAATTGGAGATCTGGCGAGGAAGCTCGTCGGTGATCAGATGATTCAGCAGAAAGCCCTTCCTTCCTTCGTTCGCGTCGGGCGCGAGCGCCCAGGCGCCGGGCTGCTTGCCGATGGCGTTCCAGGTCCAGACCGTGCCGGGCTCCACCGCCTCGCTGTAGCGGCCCATGCAGCGCACGCGGCCCCACTGCGACTCGACCCACAGCCAGCCGCCGTCCTCGACGCCGCTCGCGCGCGCGGTGCGCGGGTTGATGAAGAGATAGTTGTGCGCATGGATCTGCCGCAGCCAGGCGTTCTGCGAGTCCCACGAGTGGTACATCGCCATCGGCCGCTGGGTGATCGCATGCAGGGGATAGCGCTCCAGGTCGGTCGCCGCGTGCTCCAGGGGAGCGGAATAGAAAGGCAGCGGATCGAAGTAGGTCGCCACGCGCTTGGCCAGCCGTTCCGGCGGGCGGCGGCCCGGCCACTTGCCCTGCCCCGCGAGGCGAAAGCGCTGCAGCACCTCCGAGTACAGGTGGATCAGGATCGGCTCGCCCCAGCGCCGCAGGCGCATGCGCTGCGCCCATTCCATGTAGCCGCGGTTCCAGTTGCGCATGTAGCGGTAGGACGGCGGCGTCGGGTAATGGAATACGCAGTTGTTCTTCGCGTACATCTCCCACTGCTTCGGGTTGGGCTCGCCGCGCAGCGCTTTCGTGCCGTCGGCGCCGCGCCAGCCGGC
>DASUUN010000129.1:0-10528 GCA_036374055.1 Burkholderiales bacterium | reverse complement strand
ACCAGCGACCTCGCGCCCTCGCTCGCGCGCTACGTCGCCTACGCCAACCAGCTCGAGGCGATCCGGAAGCGCGTGATCAACGCCTCGATCTACCCGATGCTGCTCATCGCCGTGGGCGGCCTGGTCAGCCTGTTCCTGCTCTTCTACGTGGTGCCGCGCTTCGCGCACATCTACGAAGACCGCGCCGCGGACCTGCCCTGGGTTTCGAAGCTGCTGCTCGCCTGGGGCCAGGCGGTGCACACGCATGGATTTTTGGTGGTCGGGATCGCGGTTGCGTTGGTGGTCCTGGCTGCTTACTTCTTCAGAACCTCAAGGACGCAGATCGGCAACGCGATGTGGCGCATCCCGGCGATCGGCGAGCGGCTGAAGGTGTACCAGCTCGCGCGCTTCTACCGCACCATCGGCATGCTGCTGCGCGGCGGCATGCCGCTGGTGGCGGCGCTCGACATGGGCGCGGAGCTGCTGCACCCGGTGCTGCGGCTGCGGCTCGCCGCGGCGCGCCGCGCGATCAGCGAAGGCCGCAACGTGTCGCAGTCGCTGGAGGCCGCCGGCCTCACCACGCCGGTCGCGCTGCGCATGCTGGCGGTGGGCGAGCGCGGCGGCAACATGGGCGAGATGCTCGAGCAGATCGCCGCGTTCCACGACGAGGAGCTCTCGCGCTGGGTCGACTGGTTCACGCGCCTGTTCGAGCCGATCCTGATGGCGCTCATCGGCCTGGTCATCGGCGCCATCGTGATCCTCATGTACATGCCGATCTTCGAGCTGGCGGGAGGCATCCAGTGACGATCTCGGTCGAGCAGGTGAGCGAGGCGCGCGCCGCGGCCGCGGCGTCCCGGCGGCGCGTGGTGGACGTGCTGGAGGAGCGCCTCGCGCAGGACCCGGACAGCTTCACCGCGCGCCTCGCCGAGACGCTGCGCCTCGATTACCTCAGCATGGCGCAGCTGCGCGAGGCGGCGCCCGCCTTCGACCTGCTGCCGTTCGCCGAATGCGCCCAGCGCGGCTGCGTGCTGCTGCGCGGCGCCGGCGGGCGCCTGCTGCTCGCCTTCGACGACCCCTTCTCCGCCGAGCTGCAGGCCTGGGCCGACGAGCGCATCGCGCAGGGCTTCAGCTGGTGCCTCGCGCACCGCGGCGATCTGGTCGCCTACCTCGCCGGGCACGAGGAGTCGATGCGCGCGCTCGACGACGTGCAGGGCGACGCCGCGGCCGCCACCGAGGAGCGCGGCCGCGTCGAGGACCTGTCGCTCAAGGCCATCGGCGACGAGACGAGCGAGGTGGTGCGCCTGGTGCGCTCCACGCTGCGCGACGCGCTCATGACCGGGGCGAGCGACGTGCACCTCGAGTGCGTGCCCGGCGGCCTCGCCATCAAGTTCCGCATCGACGGCATCCTCTCGCAGGCGAAGCTTATCCAGGACGCGCGCCAGGCCGAGCAGGCCATCGCGCGCGTGAAGGTGCTGGCCGAGCTCGACATCACCGAGCGGCGCGTGCCGCAGGACGGGCGCTTCAAGGCGCTCGACCGCGGCCGCGCGGTGGACTTCCGCGTGTCCATCATGCCGAGCATCCACGGCGAGGACGCGGTGCTGCGCGTGCTCGACAAGCAGGCGCTGTACGAGACCACGCAGCAGCAGCTGTCGCTCGACTCGCTCGGCCTCGACCCGGACGAGGTGAAGAAGCTGCGCCGCCTGTCGCGCGAGCCCTACGGCATGCTGCTGGTCACCGGCCCCACCGGCAGCGGCAAGACCACCACGCTGTACGCCGCCATCAGCGAGATCAACAACGGCCAGGACAAGATCGTCACCATCGAGGACCCGGTCGAGTACCAGCTCGCCGGCGTGCTGCAGATCCCGGTGAACGAGAAGAAGGGCCTCACCTTCGCCCGCGGCCTGCGCTCCATCCTGCGCCACGACCCGGACAAGATCATGGTGGGCGAGATCCGCGACACCGAGACCGCCAACATCGCGGTGCAGTCCGCGCTCACCGGCCACCTGGTGTTCACCACGGTGCACGCCAACAACGTGTTCGACGTCATCGGCCGCTTCATGCACATGAACGTCGACCTGTACGGCTTCGTCTCGGCGCTGAACGGCATCCTGGCGCAGCGCCTGGTGCGCGTGATCTGCCCGCACTGCGCCGAAGATAATTTTCCAAGTGAAGATTTTCTCCTTGAGTCCGGACTGGAGCGAAAAAGCGTCAAAGGCTGGAAGTTCAAGATCGGCAAGGGCTGCCGCGAGTGCCGCGGCGCGGGCTACAAGGGGCGCAAGGCGATCGCCGAGCTCATGATCCTGAACGACGAGATCCGCGAGCTCATTACGCGCCGCGCCCCGGCGCGCGAGCTTAAGGAGGCGGCCGCGCGCGCCGGCACGCGCTTCCTGCGCGACGCCGCGCTCGACGCGGTGCGCGCCGGCGAGACCACGCTGCAGGAGATCAACCGTGTCACGTTTGTTTCCTGAAAGCATTTTGGTGAGCGTGGGGCCGAGCGGGGTCCAGCTCGGCGAAAAGCACATCCCTTGCGACCCCGGCTTCGGCGCGGAGCCGTGGCAAGGCGCCATCGGCGCGCTCGCGGCGCACAAGTTCGAGGCGCCCTGCCGCGTCACCGTGGTGCTCGCCAACCCGTTCGTGCGCTACGCGGTCGTGCCGTGGAGCGAAGGGCTCGACACCCCGGAGGAAGAGGACGCGTATGTGCGCCACCATTTCGCCAAGGTGTACGGCGAGCGCGCCCGCGACTGGGCGCTGCGCTCGAGCGAAGCCACACCGGGCGCGGCGCGCCTGGCGAGCGCGGTCGACCGGCGCCTGATCGACGACCTCAAGGCGCTGTTCCCCGCGGGCGGCAAGGCGAAGCTGGTCTCGGTGCAGCCGCAGCTCATGAGCAGGTTCAACGAATGGCGCGACTTCATTCCCGCCGAGGGCGCCTGGCTGGTGCTCGCCGACCCCGGCCGCGCCTGCGTCGCGCTGCACGGGCGCGCCGGCTGGGCCGGCGTGGTGAACGGCAAAGGCGCCTGGCTCGAGCTCCTCGACCGCGAGCGCTACCGCCTGGGCGGCGAGGCGCCCGACGTCGTGCTCCTCGCCGGCGCGAAGCCCCCCGACGCGCCGGCCCACTGGAAATTCCGCGAGATAGCCGCCTAGCCCGGTTAGGTTTCGTGAATCCCTCCCACTGCACCTCTGTTGCCGGGCGAGGTGGGAGGTATACAGTCAGCGTCTCTAAGAGGGAGGAGAAGACAATGCAAGCCCATTTCCGGCGGTTGGCGCTCGCCACCGCTCTCGTGTGTTTGACTGCGCCGGCGCTGGCCGACGGCCGCCGCCACAAGGATGATTGCGACGGCAACGAATCGCTGCGCCTGGTCAACGGGCGCATCCACACCATGGACGCCAGGGACTCGGTGGTCGACGAAGTGCTGATCCGCAACGGCCGCTTCGCCGGCGTGGGTCGCGACGGCATGAACGACGGCGACCGCTGCACGCGCACCATCAACCTGCGCGGCCGCACCGCGGTGCCGGGCATCATCGACAATCACAACCACATCGTGCTGCTCGGCTTGCGCCCCGGGCACGACACGCGCATCGAGAACGCGCGCTCCATCGCCGAGGTGCTCGGCACCCTCGCCTACCGCGCCAAGGAGGTGGCCGAGGGCGACTGGATCACGGCCCTGGGCGGCTTCAACATCAGCCAGTTCACGCCGCCGCCGGCCGCGCCGCGCATGCCGACGCTCGCGGAGCTGGACAGCGTGACGCCCAAGCACCCGGTGCTCATCATGCAGGGCTTCAACGGTCCCACGGTGACCAATTCGCTCGGCAGGACGTTCTTCGCCAGCCTCACCCCGCCGATCGACGTGGCTGCCAATGGCGCGATCGCCAATGGGGGTGCGTCCGTCAGGGCGCTCAATGCCCTGCGCGGGCTGCAGACCTTCGCGGAGCAGAAGCGCGGCCTGGGCTACGCCATGACCTACGCCGCGGAGGTCGGGGTGACGACGCATCTCGACCAGGGCGGGTTTCCGAATGCCGGCGAGCCGAACAGCGACAATGCGGTCGACGCGCTCGCCAATTTCGACCGCTACCGCGCCTACGACTCGCTGCGCGCGCTGTACCGGGAAGGCAGGCTCACCAACCGCATCTGGGTGAACTTCCTGCACATGGAGTCCGACCCGAGCACGCCGGAGCTGCGCGCGCGCCTGCTCAATGTGTTCAACGACTTCGGCGACGACACGTTGCGCATCGTGGGCATCGGCGAGTTCACCGCCGGCGGGCTGTTCCCCGGCGGCGACGCGTGGCTGAACGGCACGCGCCTGGTGGCGCAGGCGCGCTGGCGCAACGAGAACCACTCGCTCGGCTTCAACGTCGCGCCCGGAGTGCCGGACTGGAAGTTCATCATCGACAGCTGGCAGCAGGTGCATGACGAGGTGTCGGGCATGCCGGGGACCGAGGATGGCATCAGCAACCTGCGCTGGGTGCTCGCGCACGTGCCGTTCATCGACACGGAATACCTGACGCGGCTGAAGAACCTGGGCGGCGGCATCAGCCTGGTGGGCGGCTGGCGCTACATTTCCGGCACGGCTACCGGCAACGGCCCGCCGTTCCGCCTGATCGTCGACAGCGGCATTCCCGCGGGCATGAGCTCCGACGGCATGCAGATCTCGCCGATGAACCCGTGGCTCGGCATGTACTACGCCGTCACCGGGCGCAACGCGCGCGGCGATCTCATCAACGGCGGCCAGCAGATCACCCGCAAAGAGGTGCTGCGGCTTTATACCGCCGGCAATGGCTGGTTCCTGAGCGCCGAGGACCGGATCGGCACGGTCGAGGTGGGCAAGTTCGGCGACCTCGTCGTGCTGTCGGACGACTATTTCGACAGCCGCAAGGTCTCCGACGAGGGGATCAAGGACATCTACTCGATCCTCACCGTGGTGAACGGCAAGGTGGTGCACGACGACCTCGACGGCCGCAAGCGCATGTACTGGCACCGTGAAACGCGCCGGCGCGCGGGGCTCGACTAAGTGTCATAAAACCTCCCCAGGGAGCGGTAATATGCTTTCCGGGAGGAGCAAGAAAATTCGCGCCCGTCGCGTCGAGCTGGACTATGTAGCGCCGGTGCGCCGCCCCCGCTGGCTGGGGATGGCGCTGCTCGGGCTTTCGGCCGCGCTCGCCGCGTGGCTGGGTACGGAATATCTCGAAAGGCAAGGCGAGCTGGCGCGGCTCGAGGCCGCCGCGGGCATGATGTCGCCCGACCACCGGCCGGCGCGCGCGCTGCCCAAGGAGCGGCTCGACGAGGAGACGAAGAGCGCCGAGGCGGTGGTGCGCGAGCTGACCCTGCCCTGGGCGCCGCTGCTGCGCAGCCTGGAGGAGGCCTCGATGCGCGACGTGGCGATCCTGCAGCTGCAGCCCGACGCGCACCTGCGCGTGCTCAAGCTCACCGCCGAGGCGCGCAGCCAGGAGGCGATGTTCCGCTATTTGCGGCGCCTCGCGGCGTCGAAGAACCTGGGCGAGACGCACCTCGTCAGCCACCAGGTGCAGCGCGACGACCCGCAGCGTCCGATCCAGTTCTCCGTGCAGGCGACGCTGCGATGAAGGCGCGACTGAACGCGGCCTTGCGACGCCTGGGCACCGCCGGAGTGCTGGGCATCGGGCTGCTGTTCGGCTGCGCGGCGTTCTATGTCTCGGCGCTTGCGCCGCTCGACGAGGAGCTCGCGCTGCAGCAGGCGGCGCTCGAGCGCCTGCAGTCGCGCAGCCCCTACCGCCCGGCCTCGGCCGGCGGCCGCGAAGAGGAGCTGCGGCGCTTCTACAACCTGTTTCCGCCCTCGGAGCGGCTCACCGAGGAAACCGCGCGGCTGCACCGCCTCGGGCGCGCCGCGGGCCTGGACCTCGCGCAGGGCGAGTACCGCCTGGAGCGCCGCCCCGCCGGCCTGTGGGCCTACCGCGTCACGCTGCCGGTGCGCGGCAGCTACCCGCAATTGCGCGACTTTCTCGGCGCCGTGCTGAAGGACATGCCCGTCGCCTCCATCGACGGCCTGCGCTTCGAGAGAAAGCGCGCCGCCGAAACGCAGCTCGAGGCCCAGGTGCGCGTCACCGTCCACCTGCGGCCCGCCGGAGACGACCGATGAAAAAGCTTCTCGCCCTGCTCCTCGTCCTGGCACTCACCGCCTGCGCCTCGCGCCCCACCACGGTCGACGAGGCGCGCCGGCATTACCAGGAAGGCCGCGGCGAGGAAGCGCTCGCGCTGCTGCAGAAGGCGGCGAAGGAAGACCCCGACGACCTGCGGCTGCGCGGCGAGTACTTCCGCCTGCGCGACCTGCTCCTGGCGCAGTGGCTGGCGCAGGCCGAGATGCTGCGCCAGTCGGGCCATTTCGAGCCCGCCGAGGCGCTCTACCGCCGCATCCAGGCGCACGACCCGGGCAGCGCGCGCGCCGGCGCCGGGCTCGCGCAGGTGCAGACCGACCGGCGCCACCGCGCGACGGTGAGCGCGGCCGAAGAGCTGGTGCGCGCCGGCAAGTACCGTGAGGCGCAGGACCTGCTGCGCCCGGTGCTCACCGAGAACGCGCAGCAGCGCGACGCGCGCCGCCTGCAGCGCGCCATCGACGACAAGCTGGTGAAGCCGGTGCTGGTGTCGGCCGAGCTCAAGCCCTCGACCACCCAGCCGGTGTCGATCGACCTGCGCGACGTCACGGTGCGCAACGTGTTCGAGGTGCTGCAGAAGGCCACCGGCGTCACCTTCGTGTTCGACCGCGACGTGCGCGCCGACCAGCGCACCAGCATCTCGCTGAGGAACGCCAGCGTCGAGGAGGCGATCCGCCTGATCCTGCTCACCAACTCGCTCGAGCAGAAGGTGGTGAACGAGACCACGGTGTTCGTCTACCCGAACACGCCGCAGAAGCTGCGCGAGTACCAGGAGCTGGTGGTCAAGGGCTTCTACCTCGCCAACGCCGACGTCAAGCAGACCGCCAACATGATCCGCACGCTGGTGAAGACGCGCGACATCTTCATCGACGAGAAGATCAACCTCCTGGTGATCAAGGACACGCCGAGCGCGATCCGCCTGGCCGAGCGCCTGATCGCGGCGCAGGACCTGGCCGAGCCCGAGGTGATGCTGGAGGTGGAGGTGCTGGAGGTGAGCCGCACGCGCCTGCTCGAGCTCGGCATCCGCTACCCCGACTCGCTGGCGGTGAGCCTGGTGGGCGCGGCGGGCGAGGCCGGCCAGCTCACGCTGCGCGAGTGGCTCAACCGCAGCTCGGACATCGTGCAGCTCAATTTCACCAACCCGCTGTTTCTCTTCAGCCTGCGCCAGCAGGACGGCGCCACCAGCGTGCTCGCCAACCCGCGCATCCGCGTGAAGAACAAGGACAAGGCGCGCATCCACATCGGCGACCGCGTGCCGGTGATCACCACCACCGCGGCGGCCACCGGAGGCTTCGTCTCCGAGTCGGTCACCTACCTCGACGTGGGCCTCAAGCTCGAGGTCGAGCCGCTCATCTCGCTCGAGGACGAGGTGGGCATCAAGGTCGGGCTGGAGGTGAGCAACATCGTGCGCGAGCTGCGCCCGCCGGGCTCCACCAGCCTGGTCTACCAGATCGGCACGCGCACCGCGGCCACCAACCTGCGCCTGCGCGACGGCGAGACCCAGGTGCTCGCCGGCCTCATCAGCGACGACGACCGGCACATCGCCGACAAAGTGCCCGGCCTGGGCGACCTGCCCGGGCTGGGGCGGCTGTTCAAGCACACCACCGACAACAAGAACCGCAGCGAGATCGTGCTGCTCATCACGCCGCGCCTCATGCGCACGCTGGCGCGGCCGGACGCCGGGTCGGTCGAGTTCGCCGCCGGCACCGAGGCGTCCACCGGCACGCCGCGCCTGGGCGCCGCGCCGCTCAGCATCCCGCCGATCCCGCCGAGGGTCGCGCCGCAACCCGAGGACCAGCCGGCGCCGCCCCCACCCACCAGCGCCCCGGCCACGCCCGGGCTGCCGCTCATCGTGCCCTTCGGCGGCGTCAAGCCTCCTACGCAATGATCCAGAAGGGTTTCACCCTCATCGAGCTGGTCATCACGGTGGCGATCGTGGCGATCCTCGCTTCGGTCGCCCTGCCGCTCAACGAGCTCGTGGTGCAGCGCGCGAAGGAGCAGGACCTGCGCCGCGCGCTGCGCGACATTCGCGAGGGCATCGACGCGTACAAGCAGGCCTCCGACGAGGGCCGTATCCAGAAGAAGGTCGGCGAGTCCGGCTATCCGCGCCGCCTGGAAGACCTGGTCGAAGGCGTCGAGGACCAGAAAAGCCCGAAGAAGGAGAAGATCTACTTCCTGCGCCGCCTGCCGCGCGACCCGCTCGCCAGCGACCCGGGCCTCGGGCCCGCGGAGAGCTGGGGCAAGCGCGCCTACGCCAGCCCGCCCGACGACCCGCGGGAAGGCGACGACGTGTTCGACGTGTATTCGCTGTCCACCGCGACCGGCATCAACGGCCGGCCCTACCGCCAATGGTGAAGCTTCGGAAATGGGGACAGACCCCATTTCGCGGCTTTACATTGATCGAATTGCTCGTGGTCCTCGCGGTGGTCGGCACGCTGCTCACGCTCGCCTTGCCGCGCTACTTCAGCAGCATCGACAAGTCGAAGGAAGCGGTGCTGAAGGAGAACCTGTTCCAGATGCGCGAGGCAATCTCGCGCTACCACGCCGACAGGGGCAAGTACCCGGAGAGCCTCGAGTCGCTCGCCGCGGACAAGTACCTGCGCAAGGTGCCGCTCGACCCGGTGACCGAGAGCGCCGCCACCTGGATCGTGGTGGCGCCGGAGGACCCGCAGAAGGGCGGGGTGTGGGACGTGCGCAGCGGCGCCCCCGGCAAGGGGCTCGACGGCACCGAATACGCGCTATGGTGAGCGAGCGCGGCTTCACCTACCTCACGGTGCTGTTCATGGTGGCGATCCTGTCCGGCGGGCTCGCCCTCATCGGCGAGGTGTGGCACACCTCCGCGGCGCGCGAGAAGGAAGCCGAGCTGCTGTTCGTCGGCCACCAGTACCGCAAGGCGATCGAGCGCTACTACCTCTCGGGCCCGCAGCGCCAGTACCCGCGCACGCTCGACGATCTCCTGAAGGACCCGCGCCGCCCCGGCAACGAGCGCTACCTGCGCCGGGTGTATCCCGACCCGGTGACCGGCGCCGCCTTCGCGCTGGTCAAGGCGCCCGACGGCGGCATCCTCGGCGTGCACAGCACCTCCGCCGAGAAGCCCTTCAAGACCGGCGGCTTCAAGGTGCGCGACGCCGCCTTCGAGGGTGCCGGCAAGTACTCCGACTGGAAATTCGTGCACGCCGCCCCCGTGCAGCCCACCGCCCGGAAGCCCCCCGCACAATAGTTTGCACGTCAGGGTGCTGTCAGGCACGGTCTCCCGCTGCCAGAATGCCTTTCGAGGCCAGGGCAAAGGGAGGGTGCAGGTGTTTGGCGGTCTGTTTACCCGCTCGACGGAAGCCAGATCCGCGGCCGCGCTGAAGGCGCTCAGGCTCGGCTGCGAGAAGCTGCTGTCCGAGGCGGGCACGTCCAACGGCGAGGCGATCGCGGCCGAGGTGATCCGGCTGTGGCGCGAGCTGGACGACGCCGCCCGCGCGGCGTTCTTCGAGTTCCTCGACTCGCTCGCGCCGCAGAGGGAGCGCGTGCTGCGCGCGGCAACCGCCTATGCCGAGGAGGCCTCGCCCGAGCACGTCCTCGAGCTGCAGAAGGCGGTCTATCCGCCGCGCCGCACGCTGCTGCAGCGCCTGAACCGCGCAAGCGGCGGCGTGGCGGCCATCGTGGCCATGCGCCGCGCGCTGGTCGTCCTGCTGCGCGGCCGGCCGGAACTGCGCTCGGTCGACGCCGACTTCAGCCACCTGCTCGCCTCCTGGTTCAACCCGGGCTTCCTGTATCTGCGCCAAGTGGACTGGAACTCGCCCGCGGCGCTGCTCGAGAAGATCATCGCGCACGAGGCGGTGCACGCGATCCGCGACTGGAAGGACCTGCGCCGCCGGCTGCAGTCGGACCGGCGCTGCTTCTCCTTCTTCCACCCGCAGCTGCCCGAGGAGCCGCTCATCTTCGTCGAGGTGGCGCTGGTCGGCGCGATCCCGCGCTCGATCGCGCACCTCATCGAGGACCGCAGGCTGCGCTCGCGCGAGGAAAAGCCGCCCAGCGTCGCCGCGTTCTACTCCATCAGCAACTGCGAGCCGGGACTGAAGGGCGTGTCGCTCGGCAATTTCCTGATCAAGCGGGTCGCCGAGAAGCTGCGCGCCGAGGTGCCGTCGATCAAGCGCTACTGCACGCTGTCGCCGGTGCCCGGCCTGCGCAAATGGCTGGCCGCGGCCCAGGGCGTGGCGGTGGCCGAGGCGCTGCGCCAGCGCCATGGCGCCGACCTCGAGCGGCTCGCGGCCGCCGTGCGCGGCGGCGCGCTGGAGCGCGACGACCAGGCCATGCTCACCGCGTGCGCCGCCACCTATCTCGCGCGGTTCGGCGCCACACCGGCGGGCGACCCGGTCGCGCGCTTTCACCTCGACAACGGCGCGCGCCTGGAGCGCATCAACCTCGGCGCCGACCT
>DASUUN010000128.1:0-2748 GCA_036374055.1 Burkholderiales bacterium | reverse complement strand
GGAGATGCGCTTGCCGGCGCGGGTGGAGCCGGTGAAGGAGATCATGTCGACGCCGGGATGCTTCACGAGCGCCTCGCCGGCCTGTGCGCCCACGCCGGTCACCACGTTGAGCACGCCGGCGGGCAGCCCGGCGGCTTCGGCGCACTCGGCGAGGATGAAGGCGTTGAACGGCGCGACCTCCGAGGGCTTGAGCACGACCGTGCAGCCGGCGGCGAGCGCCGGCGCCACCTTGAGCGTGATCTGGTGCAGCGGGTAGTTCCACGGCGTGATGGCGCCGACCACCCCCACCGGCTCGCGCACCACGAGCGAATTTCCGACCCGGTTTTCGAACTGGAACTCCCTCACCAGCTTTGCATAGTTCGCAAAGTTGGCTATCGGCAATCCCGCCTGGATGCGGCTCGCCATCTTCAGCGGCATGCCGACTTCCTGCGCGATCGTTTTCGCCAGCTCGTCGCTGCGCGCCTTGAGGCCGGCGGAGATTTTTTCCAGGTATTCGGCGCGCTGAGCCGCCGGGGTTTCGCTCCAGCCCGACAAGGCTTTCCTTGCCGCAGCCACCGCCGCGTCGATGTCCTGCGCGCCCCCCGCCGGGACGCGTCCCAGCACTTCGCCGGTGCCGGCGTTGTGCACGTCTATCGTTTCCTTGCCGGCGGGCGCGACCCATTGGCCGCCGATGAAAAACCTGTCGCGGACGAGCATTCCGATCTCCTGTGAAGAGGGCTATTTTATATATACTGCGCGGGCATCGAACAGGACACGGGGATAAGCATGTCGCGCACCGCCCGCGCAGTGATCTGCCGGGAGCTGAACCAGCCGGTGGTGGTCGAGGAAATCCGCGTCGACCCGCCCCGGCGCGGCGAGGTGACGGTCAAGCTGGCCGCCTGCGGCGTGTGCCACTCCGATCTGTCGGCCACCAACGGCACGCTGCCCTTGCCGCTGCCGCTGATCCTCGGCCACGAGGGCGCGGGCGAGGTGGTCGAGGTCGGAGAGGGCGTCAAGCACCTCGCCCTGGGAGACCACGTAGTCTTCTCGTTCATCTACATGTGCGGGGAATGCCGCTTCTGCGCCGCCGGCCGGCCGGTGCTGTGCATCGAGCAGGGCAAGGCCCTGAGCACGCTGCCCGACGGCAGCGTGCGCACGCACGACGCGCAAGGCGCCCCGCTCAACATTTTCTCGGGCTGCGGGGTGATGGCGGAGTACGCCACGGTCCACGTCGACAACCTGGTGAAGGTCGACCCGCAGGTGCCCCTGGACCGCGCCGCGCTGGTGGGCTGCGCGGTGACCACCGGCGTGGGCGCGGTGTTCAACACCGCGCGCGTCGTGCCGGGCTCCTCGGTCGCGGTGTTCGGCTGCGGCGGCGTGGGGCTCAACGTCATCCAGGGCGCGCGCATCGCGGGCGCCGGGCGCATCATCGCCATCGACACCATTGAAGCGAAGCTCGAGATGGCGAAGCAGTTCGGCGCGACCGACACGCTTCTCTTCAAGGACGATCCTGTCAAACCGCTCAAGAAAATGACCGGCGGCGGGCCCGACTACGCCTTCGAGTGCGTCGGGAACGGCGAGCTGGCGGCCACCGCGTACAAGGCCATCCGCCGCGGCGGGTTGGCGGTGGTGGTGGGCGTGGCAAAGCCGGGGGATTCCACCGCGGTGCGCACCATGACGCTGCCGTTCGAGGAGAAGACCCTCACCGGCAGCTACTTCGGCTCGTGCGTGCCGCGCATCGATTTTCCCCGCATGCTGGCGCTGTATGCGGCCGGCAAGCTGAAGCTGGACGAGCTCATCACGCGGCGCTACCGCATCGAGGAGGCGCCCCAGGCGTTCGCCGACATGCAGTCGGGCCGCAACGCCCGCGGCGTCATAGTCTTCCGGTGAAAGGCCGCATCCTGGTCGTCGACGACCAGCGCGCCAACGTCGAGATGCTGGCCGGCGTGCTCGCCGCGCGCGGCTACGAGGTGCTGACCGCCACCGACGGCGAGAGCGCGCTGGAGCAGGTGCGCCGGCACAACCCCGACATCGTGGTGTCCGACATCCTGATGCCGCAGATGGACGGCTACGAGCTGTGCCGGCGCCTGCGCGGCGAGCCCGCCACCACGCTGCTGCCGGTGATCCTGGTGACCTCGCTCGACCCGCTGCAGGAGCGCGTCAACGGCATCGACGCCGGCGCCGACGACTTCCTCTCCAAGCCGGTGAACTGGGAGGAGCTGTTCGCCCGCGTGCGCTCGCTGCTGCGCATCAAGCGGCTGCAGGACGAGGTGAAAGCCTGGAACGCGAAGCTGGAGGAGCGGGTGCGCGAGCAGGTGGCGCAGCTCGAGCAGCTCGGCCGCCTCAAGCGCTTCTTCTCCCGCCCGGTGGCCGAGGCCATCGTCGCCGGCGGCGAGGACATCCTCGAGCCGCACCGGCGCGAGATCACCGCGGTGTTCCTGGACCTGCGCGGCTTCACCGCCTTCACCGACCGCGCCGACCCCGAGGAGGTGCTCGAGCTGCTGCGCGCCTACCACGCCACGCTCGGGCGCACCGTGGACGACTTCGGCGGCACGCTCGAGCATTTCGCCGGCGACGGCGTGATGATCTTCTTCAACGACCCGTTCCCGGTGGACCGGCCGGCCGAGAGCGCGGTGCGCATGGCGCTCGCGCTGCAGGAGGGGTTCGTGCCGATCGCGAAAGCCTGGGCGCGCCTGGGCCACGAGGTCGGCCTGGGCATCGGCGTCGCGCAGGGCTACGCCACGCTGGGCGTGATCGGCTCCGAGGAGC
>DASUUN010000127.1:0-26619 GCA_036374055.1 Burkholderiales bacterium | reverse complement strand
AGCGTCGCGAGGGCGACCAGGGTAAGGAGTCTCATGGTGTCGCAAAACCCAGCAAAAAACGTTCCGCCGGGTGCGGCTAGTCCCTTCCCGCGCGGCCCGCGGTGCCGGTCTCGGCGGCCGGCCCGCGGGCCTGCCGGCGGGTATTCCCGTCGATGCCGCCGGTGATCGCCCATTCGGCGAAATTCTCCGGGGTGGGCGTGAGCTCGCGCGGCTGCCAGGCAGGCGTCACGTAATCCTCGTCGGCGCAGTACTCCGCCAGCCCGCCGGCGGGACACTTCACGTACCAGAACAGCGCCGAGGAGATCGGGTGGCGTCCCGGCCCGATTTCGGTGGTCCATCCTCTGCGGCTGACATGCAGGCCGCCGCCGAACACCTCGTAGATATCGCGCACCGCGAAAGCGACGTGGTTCACGCCGGGCTTCGAGGCGGGCGTCTGCAGGACGAACAGGTCGTGGTGCCCGCCTTCGGGCGTGCAGCGCAGGAACACGCCGCGCCCGGGATAGCGGTCCGACACCAGGAACCCCAGCCGCTCGACGTAGAAACGCTCCATCTCGGCCAGGCGGTCGGTGAACAGCACCAGGTGGCCGACCTCCACCGGCTCGGCGCGCGGGTACACCGGCGCCGGCTGGTCGACGCGGGCGTTGCGGCCCCAGACGTTGGCCGGCACGCCCCGGGCGTCGATGCTTCTTTTCGCGCTCTTCCTGAACGAAAGCGACAGGCCGTTGGGGTCCGTGCACGGCGCCTGCGCCGCGCCGTCGGTGCCCCAGACGACTTCGCGCAGGGTCGAGCCGGGCTCCATCGCCGGCGGCAGCCGGGGATCGTCCTTGTGGCGGATCCTCACCTCGCAGCCGTTGAGCGTCTCGAAATCCTCCCCCTTCGGCGTCAGGCCCCAGTCGCCGAAGAACCGGCGGCACAGCTCGACGTCCTCGACGCCGTAGGTGATCGAATCGATACCGGTGATGCTCATGCCGCCGCCTTGCGCACCGGCGGGCCGGCGAACGCGCTCACGTAAGGCCCGACCGAGGTCATGTCGACTTCGACGAGCACCGGCCCGCGCTGCGCGAACGCCTCCTGCAGCACGCTCTGGAACTCGCGCGCATGCTGCACGCGGTGATGCGGCAGATTCATCGACCGGCAAAGCGCGGCGAAGTCCGGCGTGTGCAGGTCGGCGTAGGCGCGGCGCCCGCCGTACTGCGCGTCCCAGATGTTGCGGATCACGCCGTAGCCGCGGTCGTTCATGAGGATCAGGACCACGCCGGCATTCTCCTGCACGAGCGTCGCGAGCTCGCCCAGGCTGAGCTGCAGGCCGCCATCGCCGACCAGGCAGAGGGTCCTTTTTGCAGCGCCTATCGATGCTCCGATCGCCATGGGCAAGCCGAGACCGATTCCGCCGCCGAGCGCGTGCACGCCGTCGCGCGGGCCGTGGATGCGCAGCAGGCGGTTGCCCCACGTGCTGTTGGAAATCGTCACGTCGCGCACCCAGGTGAAATCGCGGCCGGCGAGGCGCTGCAGCTCGTCGACCAGCGCCGTGTAGGGGCCGAGCGCCGCGCGCGCCTGCGCCTCGGCCGCTTTGCGCGCCGCCGCCAGGTCGCCGGGGAACGCCGGGTCGATGCTCAGTCCGGAGAGCCGCTGCGCAAGCGCTTCCAGAGCCGCGCGCGAGTCCCCGGTGATGAAGAGGTCGGCCTTGTAAGGATGGTCGGCGCGCGACTCCTCGGCGTCGATGCGATAGAGCGGGCGGGGCAGCTTCAGGCGGTAGGCGAGCGTCTCGTTGCTGCGCAGCCGCGAGCCGGCCACGAGCAGCGCGTCGCAGGTCGCGAAGAAGTCTTCGCAGCCCAGCGCGAAGGCGCCGAGGCAGCGCGGATGGTCCTCGGGCACTACCCCTCGCCCCTGCACGCTGGTGACGGCGCCGAAGCCCAGCTCGAGCAGCTTGCGCACCGCCTCGCCCGCATGGCGCGCGCCGCCCCCGAGCCACAGCAGCGGCCGCCGGGCGCCGCGCAGCCGCTCCGCCAGCTCGTCGACGGATTGGGTTGCGATTCCCGGGGCGACAAAATCAAAGGCCCTGGACGGCGCCGGGGCCTGCTGCACGTCGATGGGGATCTCGACGGACACCGGGCCGGCCGGCGGCGTCAGCGCCGCCTTCAGCGCCCAGTCGAGCACGTCGTAGGTTTCCTCGGCGGACTGGAGGCGGAACGCCGCCTTGGACACCGCCTTCAGCATGCCGAGCTGGTCGCGTGCCTCGTGCAGGAAGCCGAGGTCGCGGTCGAGGTACGGAGAATCGATCTGGCCGGTGAGGTGCAATAGCGGCGTGCCCGCGGCGAGCGCTTCCACCATGCCGCCGGCGGCGTTGCCGGCCGCGGTGCCGGTGCTGGTGATCGCCACGCCGAGGCCCCCGCTGACGCGCGCGCAGGCATCGGCCATGCTCGCCGCGCCCGCCTCGCCGCGCGCCGGCACGAAGCGGATGCGGCCGCGGCGGTGGATCGCGTCCAGGATCGGCATGTTGTGGATCGACACCACCCCGAACGCCGCGGCCACCTGCAGCTTCTCGAGGCAGGAAGCCACCGCCTCGCCTACCGTGCTCACGGCCGCTTGATCTTGGCGAGCGGGTGGTCGGGCGGATAGGTGGGCGTGACCGGCCGGGCGGCGCCGAGCATCACGCACATCAGCGCGTCCTCCTCGCCGATGTTGATCTCGCCGCGGTACACCCCCGGCGGGATGGAGACCAGGTCGCGGTCGCCGAGCACCGTCTCCCATTTCTCGCCGTCCTTCTCGCACATCACCTTCACCTTGCCGCGGATGACGAAGAAGATCTCCTCCACGTCGTCGTGCACGTGCAGCGGACCCTCGGCGCCGGCCGGCAGCAGCATGGTCGAAAAGGTGAAGTGCTCGGCGGGCACCACGTTGGCGTCGGACCTGACGCCGGTGCCGCCGGTGCCGACGTAGCGCATCTGGGCGCGGCGATAGCGCGGGTCGAAGTCCGCCTGGAACTTGAGCGCGTCCCAGTCGTAGCGCCGCGTGGCGTGCCTCGCGGTGCGCGCTTCCATGAGTTGCTTGAGGCTCAATCCTTTGTCCATCCGTGGTTCCCCGAAAAATGCTAGCCGAGCAGCCGCTTCGTGCGCCGCAGGCGCTCGATCTCGTCCTCGCCGAGCGGCGTGCGCGCCTTGATGCGCAGGCTCTCCTGCAGCTCGCGCGCGAAGTCGTGCTGCAGGTAGGCGTTGATCGCCGCGGTGGCGAGCATCGCGATGAGCGCGCCGGTGCCGGCGAGCGCCATGTCCTTGTGCGCGTCCCAGATGTCGCCCTGGGTGCCGAGGTAGGCGGCGCCCAGCTCGCCGCCGAACAGCTCGGCCGCGCCCCATTCGATGAGCTCGTACAGCGCCGAGGTCGACAGCGTGAAATCGAACGGCAGGAAGTAGCCCCAGAAGCCGCGCACATCGGCCACCCGCAGGAAGAGCTCGCGCAGCGGGTAGGCCATGAGCAGGCCGTACAGAAAGTGCACCAGGCGGTCGAAGTGGTTGCGCTCCCAGCCCATCGCCTCGTTCAGCGAATAGCCGGTGAGGGCGCGGACCCACTGGTCGTAGGGCACCTCCGAGTAGGTGTAGTGCGCGCCCACCGCGTGCAGGCACAGGAAAATGAAGATCAGCGTGTAAGAGACGCGCGACAGCAGGAACCTGCGGTGCGAGGCGGCCATCGCCACCACGAAAAGCGCCACCAGCGCGTTCTCGAGCATCCAGTCGTCCCGGTGGCGGGGCTCCAGGGCGAGCGCGATCCACAGCGCGCCGAACAGCACGCCGAGCACGGCGAGATAGCTGCGATGCGAAATCATGCGAACCCCCGAATCATAGCGTTTACCGACTCGGGGCCTTCCGCCTGCGACGCGTGCCCGAGCCCCGGCAGGGTGCGGTAGGCGCCCCGGGGAAAGGCCGCGGCGATTTCCCGGCAGGCGGGTTCCGGGGTTACCGTGTCGGCGCTGCCGCAGGCCACCACCACGTCGCCTGCAAAGTACGGCGCGTCCTGGCGGAGGTTGCCGTTCGCGAGGCAGTGCGCCGCCTGGCGGTAGCCCTGCGGCCGGATGCGGCGATAGTTCCAGCGCACCAGCTCCAGCGCGAGCGGCGGGGGGGTCGGCGAAAGCATGCCGGCTGCGCGCTTTTCGGCGAGGCCCGCGGGACCCAGCTCGTCGAGCTGCTGCAGCCGGTCCCGGATCTTCGCGTGGTTCCCGGCATAGCCCCCGGCCGGGCTGATGAGCAGCATTTTTTCCGGCGGGAAGGTGCGCGCGTAGGACGCGGCGATCAGGCAGCCGAGCGACTGCGCGACCAGCACGAACGACGGCACCTGCAGGGCGTTGAGCAGCACCGAAAGCGCGCGCGCGTAGTCTTCCGGGAACGGATTCTCGAGCGAGAAGGCATCCGACTCCCCGTAGCCGGGAGCGTCCCAGGCGATGATGCGGTACGCCGGCGACAGCGCCTCCAGCTGGAACAGCCACGACGCCGACCCCGAGCCGATGCCGTGCAGCAGCACCAGGGCCGGGCCTTGTCCCGCTTCCCTGAACGACAGCGCCTTTCCCCCGACCGAGATCGTCTTCGCGGGAAAGGCGGCAATTCTCGCTTCGAGCATGGTCAGTTCATGACGAAGCCGCCGTTCACCGGCAGCACCTGGCCGGTCATGAAGGCGGCATCGTCGGAAAGCAGGAAAAGCAGCGCGCCGCACACGTCTTGCGGCACCTGCGCGCGCCGGATGGCGCGGCCCTCGACATACTGGCGGTGGCGCTCGGCGGGGACGTACTCGGTGGCCTCGACCTCGGTCAGCCCGGGGGCGATGGCGTTCACCGTGATGCCATGCGGTCCGAGCTCGCGCGCCATGCCGCGCGTCATCGCGATGACCGCCCCCTTGCTGGACAGGTAGGCGAGCAGCCGGGGCGCGCCCCACAGCGCGGTGTCGGAGGCGATGTTCACCACCTTCCCGCGGCTCCTGCGAAGCAGCGGCAGGCAGGCCTTCGTCATGAGCCACGTGCCGCGCACGTTCACGGCCATGACCCGGTCCCAGGTCTCGACGTCCAGCTCTTCCAGGGTGCGGCCGCCGGAGTCGGTGACCGCGGCGTTGTTGACCAGGCCGTCCAGCTTCTCGAGTGTCCTGGGTAGTTCCTCGATCGACCCCGGCGAGGCGAGGTCCACCTGTATGAACCGCGCGCCGATGCCGTTCGCCACGCTTTGTCCCGACTCGAGAATGTCGGCGATCGTCACCCGGGCGCCGGCGCGCACGGCGGCCTCGGCGAACGCGCGCCCCAGGCCGCGCGCGCCGCCCGTGATGAGGATGTGGCGGCTACCGAGACTCATCCAGGGCGCGGGCCTGCTCGCGGGCCTGCATCTCGAGCATGCGCCGCACGCGCGCCATGCCGACGTCGTGCTGGTAGAGGAACTCGCGGCCGCGGGCGCCGGGCGCCATGTTCTCGAGCAGCTCGTGGTCCTGCTCGAGCACCGCCCAGTGCAGGCCTTCCAGCCGGTTGCGGTACAGGAAGCGCCACACGTCGCGCTGCCAGCCCTGCACCTTGCGGCAGCGCCAGAAGAACACCTGGGTGCGCTGCGCGTCGATCGGCGTGGCGCAGCCGACGATGAAGAACGGCCCGCCGGGCCCGAACTTCTTCTGGTAGGGAATCGAAAGGCGCATCCAGTGCGTGCCCGACTCGCCCCATTCCACCCAGTCGAAGTTGATGCCCTGCTGGTTGGTCTTCTCAAAAACCAGCCCGGTGTCTGTTTTGCGAATGCGAAACTCGGCCTTCTTGTCGCCCTTCGCCATCGAATGCGACTGCGCGTGGAGGTAAGTCCCGTGCATCGGGTCCATCACGTTGTCGATGGCATAGCGGTAGTTGCACTTCCAGGTCGCCGTGCACAGGAAATGCGACCACTCGTCCGACGTGAGCTGCTCTGGCAGCTCGAGCGCCGGCGGCTCGGGATGCAGCGCGTCGCCGAAGTAGACGAACACCACGCCGTGCCGCTCTGTCGCGGCGTAGCGCCGCACCGCGCACTTGCCGACCAGGGGACTCGACTGCACTGCGGGAACTGCTGCAACGGTCCCGTCGCCCTTCACCTCGACACCGTGGTACCAGCAGGCCAGGCGCTCGCCGAGGTTCCAGCCGAGCGACAGGCGCGCCCCGCGGTGCGGGCAGCGGTCTTCGAGCGCCTGGATACCTCCTTGGGGGTCGCGCCACAGGACCAGGTTCTCGTCCAGCCGCGTGATTCCAAGCGGCGCTTCGTGCAGGCGCCAGGCGGGGATCACCGGATACCAGAGGTTGCGCAGTCCGGTATCAAGGAGCTGCTCCGCGTTCATTCGCCCAGCCGCGCCATCGTTTCCCGGAACGACGCCTCGGTCCAGCGCGCTCCGGAAGCATCGAATACCTGCAGTTCGTTGAGCCTTGCGACCACCTCCGCCGGGGTATCCGCCCCCGCCGCGAAGACTTTCTCCAGCGCATCGCCGAGGCGATTCTCGAACTCCGTCGGCGGCGCCACGCGCGTCTGCCATTCGACGTTCAGCGGCTGCTCGACCGCGCCGCGCCCGGCGGCCATGCGCTTCGCCAAAAAGGGATTGTGATCCATTACCTGAGCCGCACCAGGATGCGGTCGCCTTCGCGCTTCGCCTCGTAGCAGGCGAGGTCGCGCCCGCCGGGCTCGCGCGTGCACTTGCCGGTGGGGATATGGAAGCGCGCGCCGTGCAGCGGGCACTCGATCTCCTCGCCCTCGACGAAGCCCTGCGACAGCAGCGCCTCCGCGTGCGGGCAGACATCCTCGAGCGCGTAGTACTTCCCGTTGACGAGGTACACGCCGATGCTCTGGTTTCCAACGCTCGCGGGCAGCGGCGTGTCTTCGGTCACCTCTTCTGCAGCCCCTACATCGTTCCACCTCATGGCGATCCAGTAATACCAAAAAAATCAGGGACAGACCACGTTTTCCGGGAAACAAAACGTGGTCTGTCCCTGATTAGCTTTTCTCCAGCCGCGCCCGGACCAGGCCGATGTGCTGGCGCAGGGCATAGAGCTCGTCGGCGTACGACAGGGGCACGGTGACGGCGAAGGCGCGCCGCTCTAGCCGGTCGAGCGCGGCGATCAGGTCCTCGCGGCTCGCCTGCGTGCCGTCGAGGTCGCTTTCGATCTGCCGCAGGTTTCGGTACCAGCGGAAGATGCGCGAGCGCACACGGAACTCGTACAGCGGCGGCAGCAGCCGCGACAGCGGAATCAGCACCGCGATGATGGAGAACAGCGCCACCCACATGCGGTCGACCAGGTTAGCCAGCCAGAAGGGCAGGTAGCGCTGCAGCAGCGGCGGGCCGCCCTGGTAGAAGCGCTGCGCCTCCTTGGCGAGGGGGTACTCGCCGGGGCGGCCATTGGGGAACTCGCCGGCGCGCGCGATCCATCCCGGGCCGCCGTGGATGCGCGCAGCGGCCTGCACGAACAGCTGCATCAGCGCCGGGTGCGTGTCTTCGCGCGACACCAGCGCCGTGGTGGTGGCGATCAGCGTGATGTCCTCGCGCGGCACGTCGCGCGACAAGTCGACCACGCCGCGCGGCAGCACTACCGGCACCAGGTACGGAAAGCGCCGCGAGTAGGCTTCGGCATGGGCATATTCGTAGAGGTGGAGGCCCGGGGTCTGGAGCAGCATCTGCACCATCGGCGACTCCGGCGGCGAAACCAGCACCGCGGCGTCCAGCGTGCCTGCGAGCAATGCCATCACGGCCGGGGTCTCGGCCAGGCTTTCGCGCTTCAGCTCCTCGCGCTCGACGAAATTCGCCTCGAGCAGCCGGCGGATGATGCCGGGCGTGCCGCTGCCGCGCACACCCGTATTGACGCGCAGCCCGCGCAGGTCGACAAGGCGCTGCAGCGGCTGGCCGCGCCGGAAGATCCACACCGGCTCGTAGTTCACGCTGCCCAGCGACACGAGCCCGGCGGGCTGGGTTTCCTGATTATCGCTGGATCCCCCCTGCACGAATCCGAGGTCTACTGACTCCTTCGGGTCGCGCAGCAGGCGCAGGTTCTCGCGCGCTCCCATGCTCGGGCGCAGCTCGACCTGGATGCCGAAGCGCGCGAGCTCGGCGGCATAGCGCTTGCCGAACTCGGCGTACGCGGTGCTCTCCGGCCCGGTGGCGAGCACCACTCGGCGCGGCGGGGCGGGGTCGAGCACGAAGTACGCCGCGATCAGCAGCGCGATCGCAATGAGAATGAACGGCCCGGCGGTCACGGCGAGGTCCCGGAGGGAGACCAGCGCTACGCGGACCAGGCGCGGCACTAGGCTCTGGCTTTTTCGGTAATCGGCGCCCGCGGCCGTGCGCTGTCGCCCGGCTCGATCACGAACGTGAACTCCAGCGCGAAGCTGTCATCGGCCTGCTTGCGGTAATCGCCGATGAGCGCTTGCGTCACGCCGAACTGGCTGTCGGTCTCGAGATGCGGGTCGGTAGGGTCGTAGACCTGCGAGGCGATGGTCTTGTAGCCAGGCTTGTGGACCAGGAAATGCAGGTGCGCCGGGCGCATGTTGTGGCGCTTCTGCGCGCCGAGCAGCGCGCCGTTCGGGCCGTCGGTCGGCACCGGATAGCCGGCGGGCTTGACGCTCACGAAGCTGAACGAGCCGTCGGCCGCGGTGGTGAACTTGCCGCGCAGGTTCATCTCCGCCTGCGTGGGATCCTGGTTCTCGTACAGCCCGACCGGCGAGGAGTGCCAGACGTCGACTACCGCACCCGCCACCGGCTTGTCATCGACGTCCTTCACCCATCCTTTGAACGAAAGCCTGGGTCCCGGCGTGGGCGAGCGCAGCAGCGAGGCGCCGTTCTCGAGGTGCGGCGCGCCTTCGCGGAAGAACGGGCCGAGATTGTTGGCCTGCGTCGGCCGCGTGCCCTTCAGGCCGTTGTTGATGAGGCAAATCAGGTTCGACACGCCGAGCGCGCCGGCCACCAGCATGGCCTCGTTGTGGCTCGGCGTGGTCTTCTGCCCGATGGCGTTGACGTAGCCGATCGCCGCCTGGAATTCCTTTTCGGTCATGCGCGTTTCGCGCACAAAGGCATGCAGGTGCCTTACCAGCGACGAAAGCAGCTCCTTGGTGCGCGCGTCGGGCGTGCGGTGCATCTCCGCCAGCACCGCCTTGGTGACGTCGTCCTGCGTCTGGATGATCATGGACTTTCCTCGTTGTGAGGAAAGTCTAGCAAATCGGGTCGGGCCCTAGTTCCTGCCGCGACCGCCGTTGCCGCGGTTGCCGCCGCGGTTGCCTCGATTGCCGCCGCCGCGGCTTTCCTGCCGGAAGCGCGCGCGATTGTCCGAGCGATGCTCCTGGCGAGCCTGGGAGCGGTTCTCATAAGCCCGGAATCGCGGCGGGAGCTGCGCGCCCTGGATGATAGGGCGTGCGGTTTGCGCCTGGTGCACATGGTTGTGGATGCGCGCCGGCCGCTCGACCTTCCGCGGCCGATGCACCTGCACGGGCCGCTGCACGTGCACGGGCCGCTGCACGCGCACCGGACGGTGGATGCGGTGGCGATGCCAGTCGACGGAAGGGCGGGCGAAGCTGAACGAAACGAAGGCCGCCGGTCGCGGGTGCCAGGGCCGCCAGGCGACCGGACGGTGCGAGTGCCACCACCACGGGCCGTAGACCACGAGCGGGTTGTACCAGGGCACGTAGACCACGTGCGACTGCACCGGCTGCACGACGACGTAGCTGTCCTGCTCTTGCACCGACTGGTAGCCGTCGGATTGGAGGAAGCCCGAGGCCTGCGCGCGCCGCCGCAGCGCCTGGACCGTTTCCATGACTTGCGGCTCCTGGGCGAGGAACGCCTGCCCCAGGTCCGCGGTCCATTGCGGGCTCTCGTCCATGCGCGCGAGGAGATCGGGATACGCGAGCAGCGCCTTCAGGCTCGGGTCCCAGGGCATCGGGTTCGCCGCGCGCACCGCCTCCTCGCCCTTCAGGTGCGCATTGGCGCGCGACCAGGCCGCCGCTTCACGCACGTCGTCCGGATAGGTCGCGGCGATGAGCACCTGGGAGAGCAGCGGGTCGGGATACAGCGCGACCGGCGCCAGCAGCGCGTCGAGCTCGGCCTGGTGGTAGACCCGCGGCTGCGCCTGCACCGAAGCGGCCACGGCGAGAAGGAGGGCGGCGATGAGCGCTTTCATGGCCTCATTTAACGCCCGGGTGCGCCGGCCTGCCTGTTCGATTGTGTAACCGAATGTACGGGCACGCGGCTTGCAGCGCCGGTTTCGTGCGCTTCGCCGTGACCCTTCTCATGTTCCTGACCGCAGCTTCGGCGCAGGCCGACACCGCGAATGTCATGCAATCCTCGAAGGTGCTCGACTTCAACATAGCGAGCGCGAAAACTCCCGCCGGCGAGCAGGCCGGCCTGGGAGCGCTGGACATCGATGGCGATGGCCAGGTCTCCAGGGCGGAGGCGGCGGGAAATTCCGAGGTCACCCTGGGCTTCGACCGCGCGGACCGCAACCGCAACGGCAAGGTCAGCAACGCCGAATGGGAGCGCTACGAGAAATGGCAGGAGCGGCGGGCGAAGGCCCGCGCGGCGCGCCTGGCGCGCGCAGCCAAAGCGAAGGAGGCAAAGGCCTCGGCCAGCGCCGGGGCTAGCCGGGCAAAGCCGGCGAAGCGCAGCGCGCCCTGACCTCGGCCAGCACCTTTTCGGCGGTGCGTGGCATGTTGCGCTTGAGCCAGAGGAGCGTCGCCTGGCCGTCGGGCATCGCGGCGGCCGGCCGGCTGCTCGCCGCCAGCGAGCGCAGCATGTGCGCGAGCGGTGCCGCCAGCACCTTCTCGCTCGCGTCGATCACCGCCTGGTTGAACAGGCCGTAATCGCGCGCCGGGATGAGGTGCGTGTGCACCTTGCAGATGCATTCGAGCGACCCGGCGTACGCCTCGGGGTCGAGGTGGTCGACGCGATAGGCGCACAGCAGGGAGAAGGTCTGCAGGCGCGAGAGGTCGTTCCAGAATTGCTCCAGCCGGATGGCCGCGTCGCGCTCGCCGCGCTGCCACAGCACGTCCACCATCTCGCCGTAGGCGCGCACCTGCGGGAATCGCAGCCGCATCTCCGCGATGCGGCCGCCGATGAGCGCGTGGAAGGTCTGCCAGTCGGGCATGCCGCCCGGGGTGAACTTGTCCAGCGTCTCGTCGGCGTCCAGCACTACGAGCTGGCTGCGGCGCTTCGCCCTGTCGGGCGAAAGGCCTTCGCGCGCAAGCTGCTGCTCGAAGCGGGCGGCGTTCCCGGGCCGGGCGATGAGGATCGCGCCTTCGCCGCGGCGCAGCGCCGTGCCGACGTACTGCGCGACCGCATCGCACAGGAACGCCTCGTCCTGGTACACCTGGGCGAAATGGTCGCCCGCGGCGGGATGCTGGAGCAGCTCGGGCCAGTCGCTCGGGTTCATGGCCTGAAAAATTCTACGGAGTGGCGGCCGACTTGTAAGTCGGGCGCGCCCCTACATCGCGCGCCGCGGCGAGCCGGCGCGGCAGCTCGTGCGTGGCGATGATCGCCTTGACCGGAAGATGGTCCGATGCGACTACGGCGAGTGGGCTGCGGTGCGCGCCGAAGGCGAGCAGCGCGTGCCGCGGCCGCACCCAGACGCGGTCGAGCGCGAACAGCGGCCAGCGCGACGGGAACGTGCGCTCTGCGGGCGAATGGCCGAGCAGGCCGTTCAGCCAGCGCAGCGGCCGCCCGAGCGGCAGCCATTCGTTGATGTCCCCCAGCACTACCACGCGCTCGAACAGCGGGGTGTCTTTCAGCAGCGACAGCAGCTTGCGCACCTGGAAGCGCCGCTCGGCGGGCTTCAGGCCGAGGTGGGTGACGATGACCCGCACCGTTTCGCCGTCGACCTCGAGATCGACGTCGAGCGCCGTGCGCGGCTCGTGTTGGGGCCAGGTGTAGTCGTGGTTGCGCACCGCGAGCACCCGGCGCCGCGTGAGCAGCGCGTTGCCGACGTGCCGGTCGTGCCACAGGTGGTGCGGCCCGGCGACCGCCGTCATGTTCAGCTTCTGCTCCAGCAGCTCCAGGCCGAACACCTCCTGCAGCCCCACGGTGTCGCAGCCCAGCTCGGCGATCACCTCGGCGATGCGCTGCGCGTCGCGCGCCCCGTCCCGGCCGACGCAGCCGTGCAGGTTGTAGCTCGCGATGCGCAGGCAGTCGGGGCCGAGCTGCTCGTCGAGCGCCCGCCAGTTAGCGAGACTTCCCGGTTGCCTCATCCATGCGCCCGGCCATCGCGGTGAACCAGCGCTTCACCGCCCAGCTGCCCGCGCCGAGCAGCACCACCACGCCGCCGACGATCCACCAGTTGAAGGTGCCGCCGGACAGGGCGCTTTCGAGCTGGTCGCCGAATACCGTGGTCGCGAGGGTCCCCGGAAGCATGCCGATCGCGGTGCCCGCGGCAAGATGCCAGAGCTTCAGGCGCACCGCGCCGGCCACGATGCCCTCGATCGCGAACGGCGCGAGTGGCACCAGTCGCAGCAGGGTCATGGCGAGCAGTCCGTACTTCTTCAGCACCTCCACCATGCGGTTCAGTCCCGGGCCGGCGAGCCGGCGCACGGTGTCGCGCCGCATGCGCCTGCCGACGTAATAGGTGACCACGGAGGAGCCGACGATACCGAGCAGCGCGTAGCCGAAGCCCAGCCACGGGCCGAACGCGACCACCGCGGCCAGCGTGATCAGCGGCCGCGGGAACATGACGAAGCAGGCGGGCGTATAGGCGAGCATCACCACCGCGGGCGCCCACCACTGGCTGCCGAACTGCTTCGCCCACGCGATGGTGTTCTCGGGGGTGACGACGCCGGCGAGCGGCGTGAATCGCCAGAGCGCCGCGAGCAGCCCGATGACGAGCAGGCCGAAAGCGAGCTTGCCCCACGCCGGGCGGTCGGCGGCGCGCGCCTCCTGGAACGCGCGCTCGGTCCTGAGGATGTCCAGCGCGATCGGCTCGTCGGGGTCGGCCACCGAGGCGATGCTGATGATGGCTTCAGGCCATTCCTTGACGTCTTCGAGCTTGCGCAGCGAGCGCTGGCCGCTGTGCAGGGCGGCGATCGCCGCATGCAGGCCGCTTCCCTTGTCGAGCTCGGCGCGCAGGGCTTCCTGCGACACCCCGAGATGCTCCGCGAGCAGGCGGTCGCGGAAGGCGCGGATGGTCTGCGCCACGCCGGCGTCGCCGCGCGATTCGATGAGCACGTCGCACTCGGTGTCCATGCCCATCGAGCGGTTGCACAGGTTCGCCGAGCCGATGCGCAGCGCGCTGTCGTCGACCATCATCGCCTTGGAGTGTACGTCCAGGCAGCAGCTCTCGGGCAGCCCCGGGATATGCGGGTAGTAGACCTGGAAGCGCCCGTGCCGGTCGGCCTGCCTGAGGCGCTGGATCAGCCTGGTGCGCAGCACGTGCATGGTGTGCTCCTCGAGCCAGCCGTGACTCAGCAGGCGCAGCACCAGCACCACCTCCGGCCCGTCGGGCTCGGCGAGGCGCTTCTCCAGCGCGGCGGCGATGCGCGGCGCGGTGAAGTACTGGTTCTCGATGTAGATCTCGCGGCGCGCGGCCGCGATCATGTCCAGGTACAGCCGCTCCACCTCGCGCACCGCCGGCGCCTCGCCGCGCGGCGGCATGGTGCGCGCGATGCCCACGTCCACGCCGGCGAGATCGGGCGCGAGCCCCGGCGGCCAGGGATCCTGGTCCGAGCGCGCCTCGCGCAGCTTGTCGCCGGTCGCGAGCCGCCAGCGCTCGCGCGCGATCTGCGCGAGCGCGCGCGCCGCGTCGCCGTCGAGTGCCACCATCAGGTCGTGGAACGGCGGATACGGCTTGCCCCCGGCGATGCGGCGCGGATCGCCGGGCGCGTGCTCGGAGCTGTCCCAGCGCTTGAGCGTGAGATCGATGCCGCCGGTGAACGCGACCTTGTCGTCGATCAGCACGATCTTCTGGTGCTGCGAGCCGGCCACCGGGTGCGTGTCGTCGTAGCGCACGCGCACCCGCCGCGCCGGCTGCCAGCCGAAGCCGTACAGCGGCGGCAGCTCGCGGTCGGCGCCGAACACCATCGGATAGTCCCAGTTCAGCACGTTGACGCGCAGCCCGCGGCGCCGCCGCACGAGGTAGTTCAGGAACTCGCCCAGCAGCGCGGGCGGCCCGCCTTCGGGCACCGGCTCGAAGTGCAGCTGCGTCTGGCTGTTGAAGTCCCAGCCGAGGATGGTGATCGAGCGCCGCGCGCGCAGCGCCGCCTCGTAGAACGCCCTGAAATAGTCCTCGGCGTCGATGATCAGCGCGACCCGCTCGGCGCGCGCCACCGCGCAGCAGTTGTAGCCGGGGCGCAACAGGCTTTCCGGTCTGTCCATGTCCGGCGCCGGTGCCGCGCCCTTTCGCTGGAGATTGCGGTTCAGGTAAACGACGCTGCCCATGGCACCGCCTTGCAGGAGCAAATCACATGCCCTACCGGCGGGCGTTCGTGACGCGACGGGGCAAGAGCGTGCCGGCCGGCCGGTTTGCGGCGGCGGGCGGCGCGCCTGCAGCCGGAACGGGCACATTGAGCGGGCGCGCCGCGGTGCTCGCAGCCGCCGGCGTGTCGCTGGTGCCGGTGACCCGGGAATCGCTGGTGCCGAAAAGCGGGCTGTCGCTTGTGTTGCGCGCGAAGCGGCTGTCGCTCGTATTGCGGACCTGGCCTTGCAGCACGCCTTGCAGCGGGATGTTGCCGGCCGCGGTGGCCAGCGTGCCGCCGAGCAGCGCCGCGCGCAGCTGCTCCGCGGTCGGATCCAGGATTCCCTGCTGCGCGAGCATGAGGCTGGCGAGCTGCAGCGCCTGGTTGACCTCGAAGTCGCTCAGCGCGCGCCCCGGTGCGTTGAAAGTGACGCTGCCGCCGGCGCCGGCCAGGGTCACCGGCGTGTTGCGCGCCAGGCCGGTCCGCAGGGCCTGCAAGTCGGTCGCGGTGAGGTTGGCGCTACCGAGGCCGGGTGCCGGCGGCGCGGCAAGCTCGGTGCGCACCTGGATCGGGGCGGCCCCACCGACCAGCGCCACGGCGATCTGCTGCGCGGTGGGCGCTGCGATGCCGCGCGAAATCAGGCTCTGCCGCGCGCTTTCCAGGGTGCGCGCCGCCTCGACCGGCGAAAGATTGCGGGTCGTCGAGAAGGTCACGATCTGCAGCGCGCCGTCGGCGGTCACGGTCGTCAGCGTCACCGGCGTGCCCTGGGTAAGGCCGTTCACCAGGCTCTCGAAATTTGCGCTCGAGCCGGCGAAGGCGACCAGCTGCGGCGCGAGTAGCTCCACCTGCCGGACCGCCGTGCTGCCAGCCGGGGTTTGCGCGAGAGCGACGCCGCCGAGCGACAGCGCGGCCAGCAGGAAGAGGAGTCTGAGCATGGCGTTACCTTTCGGCAATGCCGTTGCAGATTTCGTTCCCGGCTATAGCCTGAGCAGCCTGGCGGCGTTGCCGCGTCCACGGAGAACAGGATCCGGTCGGCGGCCATTTCCAGCAGGCAGCACAGCAGCGCCGGGGTGGAGAAGTTGGTCTTGAAGCCGAGCCGGGTCACCGTGCGCTCCAGCTCGTCGGCGGCGGTTTCCGGATCCGCGTGGGCAGGGTGGCGAAGCCCTCGAATCTCCCTTTCGAGGTCTTGACCAGATCAAAAAGCTTGTCGTTCGCCCGCCGCGCAACGGGGATCGGCCTGGTCCATCTCCTTCAGGCGCAGCTCGTGACCTCGGGGTCGAAGTAATGCTCCTCGAGGGCGATCACCTTCATCGGCGCATCCCGCGGCGATACTGGATCATGAGCCAGCCGCCGAGCATGCCGCCCAGGTGGGCGAAGTGCGCGATGCCGTCAGCGGTGCCGGTGACGCCCATGACCAGCGCGATCACGGCGAACACGATGACGAAGGTGCGCGCGCGCATCGGGATCGGCGGGATGAGCAGCATGAGCTGGCGGTTGGGGAAGTACAGCCCGTAGGCGAGCAGCAGGCCGTAAAGCCCGCCCGAGGCGCCGACGGTGGGATAGGGCGCGGCGCCCATCCAGGCGGACACCACCAGGTGCACCACCGCCGCGGCGAGCACGCTGGCGAAGTAGAACGCGGCGTAGAAGCGCGGGCCGAACAGCCGCTCGATGTCCGAGCCGAACATGTACAGGCCGAACATGTTGAAAAAGATGTGCGCGAAGCTGCCGTGCAGGAAGCTGTAGGTCACCAGCTGCCAGAGCTGGAAGCCCGGCGTGCTCGAGGGCCCGGCGGTCGGCGGCCAGAGGGCGAACCAGGCGAATAGCGCATTGCCGCCCGCCATGTTGGCGAGGAAAAACACCGCGACGTTCGCGATGAGCAGCGCCTGCGTGACCGGTGGCATGCCGGTCAGGATACTGCGCGCGCGACGATCGCGGCCAGCTCGTTCACTTCCACAGGCTTGGTGAGGTGCCGGGCGAAGCCCGCTTCGCGGGCGCGCCGGGCGTCGGCGGGGGCGCCGTAGCCGGTCAGGGCGAACAGCGTCACCTGGCCGTCGCATTGGGCCTGGATGGCGCGCGCGAGCTCGTAGCCGTCCATGCCCGGCAGGCCGATGTCGATGAAGGCCACGCTCGGCCTGCCGCTGCGCACTTCGGCGAGGGCGCTGGGCGCATCGGCGGCCTGCAGCACGCGGTGGCCGTGCAGCTCGAGCGCCATGCGCAGGCTCTCGCGCTCGTCGGCGTTGTCCTCGACCACCAGCACCGTGCGCGCATCGCCGCGGGCGGCGAGCGCGCCTTCCGTGCGCACGGCGGCATCGATGGACGGGATGCGCACCGTAAACACCGCGCCATGCCCGACGCCGTCGCTGTGCAGGCTCACCTGGCCGCCGTGCAGCTCCACGAGGCGCTTCACCAGGGTGAGGCCGATGCCGAGCCCGCCGGCGCCGAGCTTGCGCGTCGCCGCGCTCTGGTAGAAAGGCTCGAACACCAGCGCCTGCTCCTCCGGCGCGATGCCCGCGCCGCTGTCGGCCACCTGCAGCACGGCCTGCCGCTGCTGCGAGGCGAGCGAGACGCGGATGGTCCCGCCTGCCGGCGTGTGGGTCGCCGCGTTGACCAGCAGGTTGGTGACCACCTGCTCGAAGCGCGTCGCATCGCCGTCGATCCAGACCGGCTCCGCCTGCAGCTCCACGCGATGTCCGGCGAGCGTGCCCGCGCCCTGCAAGGTGGCGAGCACGCCGTGCAGGCTCGCCTGCAGCTCGAGCGGCTGGCGCTCGAGGCGGATCTTGCCGTGCATGACGCGGCCCACGTCGAGCAGATCGTCGAGCAGGCGCTTCAGGTGCCGCGTCTGCCGCCGGATCACCGCCGCGGCGAAGTCGAGCTGGGCCGGCGTGCGCTGCTCGGCGCCGATCACCGCCGCGGCGTTGGACACCGCGGCGAGCGGGTTGCGCAGCTCGTGCCCGAGCATCGCCAGGAACTCGTCCTTCGCCCGGTTCGCCTGCTCCGCGCTGGCGCGGCCCTGCTGCTCGGCCTCGAGCAGCCGGTCGAGGGCGCGCAGTGCCTGGTCGATCTCGGCCACCGGCGAAGGCGTAGCGGGAAGAAGCGAGCGGCCGCGCGCGAGGTCCGCGGCGCGCTCCTCGACCACTCTCAGCGACGAGGTGATGCGCCGGCCCTTGACGCCGGCGAAGGCCAGGCCGGCGAGCACGACCAGCAGCAGCAGCCCGCCGAGCGCCGCCATGGTGCGCCAGAACGCGCCGTCGATCGGCGCGGCCGGCGTGGCGAAGGCGACCCACCAGCCGTGCCGCGTGCGGGTCCATGACGTGTACACGTGCGCGCCGTCGAGCGACGGATAGCGGCCGATCCCCTCGGCGGCGCGCTTCATGTCCTCGTGCAGGTCGGGCGCCGGGTCCGCGCCGCGGCGCGCATCACCGTCATGGCTGCGCGCCACGAATTTCATCTCGCCGTCGAAGATGCCGGCGATGCCGCCCTCGGGCAGCCCCTGGCGGGTGAGCAGCTGGTCGAACCACGGCAGCCTGAGGCTCGCGATCAGCACGTGCGTCACCACGCCCTCGCGCGAGACCGGGGCTGCGACGCGCACCACCGGATGACCATCCACGCTGCTCCGGAACAGGCCGGAAACCGTGGGACGATCCTCGCGCATCGACCTTGCCGAGTATTCGCGCAGGCGTGCCTGCGGGATCGATTGCCCCAGCGGGCGGTCGGTGCGGAAGATACCTTCGCCGTCGGCCGTGAAGGCGAGCATGTTTTCCCAGTCGGGGCTGCCTGCCAGGGCGCTCCTGGCGTGCTCGTAGAGCTGCGCGTGATCCGCCGGCCGATCGGCCCAGACGCGCGCCAGAATGGCGAGGCGCTGCACCGTGCTGTCGAGCGAGTTGTCCACGGCCACTGCCAGGAGACGCGTGGTCTCCATCTGGACGTTGCGGCGCTGCTCGTCCTGCGCCTGCCAGTGCAGGAACAGCAGGGCGGCGGCGAAGATGCCGAGCGGCAGAATGCCGGCCAGCAGCACCTGGACCAGGTGCCAGCGCAGGCTCCGGGGACGGTTCATTATTCGATCGCGATCCGCGATGGTACCGGCGCGGCCGCCGGCCGGAAGTCGGGAAATGTCCTACAGCGGGCGTCGCTCGTTCGCTACACGCACCCGGTCCGGATAGTCGCTGATGATGGCGTCGACCCGCATGGCGAGGACGCGCGCGATGTCGGCCGGCTCGTTGACCGTCCATGGAATCAGCTTCAGGCCGAGGGCGCGCGCGGCGGCGAGCGTCTGCGGCGTGAGCGTGGTGAAATCGGGCGACCAGACGCGCCCGCCGGCGGCATGCACCCGCTGCGGCTCGGCATCGTCGCGGCCGGTGAGGTACGCGGTGGCGATGTCGGGCGCCTCGCGCTCGACCACCTTCAGCGTGCGCCAGTCGAACGACTGGATCGTGGTGCGCCCGGCGGCGCCTGCCTTGCGCACCTCGGCGATGACGGCGCGCGCGAAAGGCTCCGGCGGCAGCGTCTCGTGCGGCGCCTGCGCCGAAAGCTTGGTCTCGATGTTGAGGCGCGCCGGCAGCGCGAGCACCTCGGCAAGGCGGGGAATGCGCGCGCCGTCCAGCGCCTGCTGCTGCGGGAAGCGCCGCGCGTAGTCCGAGCCGGGGCGCAGGCGTCCCACGTCGAAGCGCTGCAGCTCCTCGAAGCTGAGGTCCTTGATGAGCGGCGCCGGCGCGGCGATCCAGGCGCCGTCGGGACCGCGCGCGATATCGGGGTTCAGCGCGCGGTCGTGGTGGACCACCACCACGCCATCGCGCGTCACGCCGACGTCGAGCTCCAGCGTCGTGGCGCCGAGCTGCAGCGCGCGCTCGAAGCCCGCGAGCGTGTTCTCCGGCAGGTGGCCGCGCGCGCCGCGATGGCCCTGGATGTCGAGCGCGAACGCCGGGGCGGCCATCGTCATTGCCAGAAGGAAGGCAAGCTTCACTTATCCAGGATCATCTGGGTCTGGATGGTAAGCGACAGCAGCCGGCCGGTGGCGTCGGTCACGCGCGTCTGCCACACGTGGGTGCGCTTTCCCCGGTGCAGCGCGCTCGATTCGGCACGCAGCGTGCCGCCGGTCGCGGCGGCGAAGAAGTTGGTCTTCGACTCGAGGGTGGCGGTGCGCAGGCCGGCGGTGGCCGTGCCGGCGGCGCCCGCCGTGTCGGCGAGCGCCATCAGCGTGCCGCCGTGGACCGCGCCGCCCAGCGTGGTCAGGTTCTCGTCCACGTCCAGCTCGGCCACCACGCGCTCGGTCCCGACCTCGACCAGGCGTATCCCCAGGTGGCGCATCAGCCCGGCGTTCCAGTCATTCATAATGGGTCATGGCTACTTTCGTCCTGGTTCACGGCGCCTGGCATGGCGGCTGGTGCTGGAAGCTCGTGGCGCCCGCGCTGCGCCGCGCCGGCCATGAAGTCTACGCCCCTTCGCTTACCGGCCTGGGCGAGCGCAGGCACCTCGCGAGCCGCGCCGTCGACCTCGATACGCATATCCAGGACGTGGTCGGGCTGCTGGAGATGGAGGATCTGGAGCGCGTGATCCTGCTCGGCCACAGCTACGGCGGGATGGTGGTGACCGGCGTGGCCGACCGCGCGGTCGGCCGCATCTCGCAGCTCGTCTACCTGGACGCGTTCGTCCCCGAGAACGGCAAATGCCTGCTCGACTACGCGGTGCCGGAGCGCGCCGCGCGCATGCGCGAAGAGGGCGAGCGCACCGGCTTCGTCACGCCGCCGCCGATGTCGCTGTGGGGACTGACCAAGCCCGAGCACCTCGCCTTCGTCGGTCCTCGCGAGGTCCCGCACCCGTTCGGCACCATGGTGCAGAAGATCAGGTTGACGCACGAACCGCAACTACCCAGGACCTTCATCTACTGCTCCTCTCCGGCGACCGGCTCGTTCGACCAGTTCGCGGCGAAGTACCGCGAAGACCCGGCGTGGCGCTTCCGCGAGCTGCCCACGGGCCACGACGCGATGCTGCTCATGCCCGGGGCCGTGACGCAAATCCTCCTAGAAGGAACAGCAGCGTCGTAAGCAGCAGCAGCCCGCCCGCGCTCAGCGCGAGCGACCAGTGGATGCCGACCAGGCTGCCGCCCAGCCCGACCGTGACGCCGCTGAACGTGCGCATGCCGAGGCCCGACATCGCGTACAGCCCGATGACGCGGCCGCGGATCTGCGCCGGCGCGCGCACCTGCACCAGCGTCTGCGCCATGGCATTGAAGGCCAGCTCGAGGAACCCGGCGACGAACAGCAGCAGTAGCGCCACGGGATAGGAAGCGACCGCGGCGAACGACGCGATGGCGACGCACCAGAGCATCGCCAGCACGAACGCCGTGCGGGCGCGCGCCTGCAGCAGGCCGCGGCTCTCCAGGAGCAGGCCGGCTGCGAGCGCGCCGGCGGCGTCGGCGCCGAGCAGCATGCTGTAGCCGAAGCCGGCGTGCGCGTGGCCCAGGTCGCGCGCAAATTCCGGCATCTGCGCCTGGTAGGCGTTGCCCACGAGCAGCGAGGTGCCGCCGGCGAGCAGCATCATCGACACCAGCACGCGGTCGGGCGCGATGGCGCGCAGCGTGGCGAGCACGTCGGCGAGCGCGCGCAGGCGCGGCGCGGCCGTGTGCTTGCTGCGGTAGCGCAGCTTCCACAGCCACAGCACCATGGGCAGGTAGATCAGCGCATTGAGCAGGATGCCGTAGGTCGGGCCCGCGGCGAGCAGGAGGACGCCGCCGACCGCGGGGCCCGCCAGCAGCCCGAGCCAGCGCGCGGTGGCGGTAAGGCGGATGGCGCTGTGCAGCCGCTCGTCGTCGACGATGTCGTGGATCAGCACCTGCGCTGCCGGCGACCACAGCACGCCGGCGAAGCCGTGCAGCACCAGCAGCACTGCCGCGTGCCACATCTGCAGCGCGTCGGTGAGGAACAGCAGCCCCCAGCCCGCCGACACCGCCATGAACACGGCCATGCCGAGCTGGATGAGGCGCCGCGGGCCGAAGCGGTCGGCCAGCGCGCCGCTGTAGACGGAGAACAGCAGGAACGGCAGCCAGTGGGCCACCACGGCGAACCCGCCCAGCGCCGGCGACTCGAACTTCTGGAAGATGATCCAGTAGCTGATCACGTGCTCGATGCTGTCGGCCATCATGGCGAGCGCCGCGCAGGCAAAATAGCCGCGGAAGCCGGAGTGGCGCAGGGCGGCGAACGAACGCGTGTCGCTCATGGTCTATAAGTTGCTAAGCACAGTGTCCCCGGCTGTCCTGGGCCTCATGGCGCATCCCACCCTACTTTCCTGTAACACGTGCGGGCTGCTGCAGCGGGTCGACGCCCTGGCGCCGCGCGCCGTGGCCGAATGCGCGCGCTGCGGCAGCCGCCTGGTCGACGGCCCGCACGGCAGCCTGCAGCTCACCGCGGCGCTGGCGCTCGCCGCGCTGGTCCTGTACGTGCCGGCCAACATCTATCCGATCATGCGCATGCATTTTCATGGCGCCTACACCGAAAGCACGGTTTGGGACGGGGTGGTCAAGCTCGCCGAGATGGACCAGTGGTTCGTCGCCATCGTGGTGTTTCTCGCGAGCATCGTGGTCCCGGTTCTGAAGCTCGCCGGGCTGCTGTACCTGGTGGTCACCATCCGGTTCGGCCTTGGCCGGCGGCTGCGCGATCGCACGCGCGTCTACCGCTTCATCGACGTCATCGGCCCCTGGGCCATGCTCGACGTGTTCCTGCTCGCGGCGCTGGTCGGGTTGGTGCAGCTGGGGCAGATCGCCACCGTGCTGCCGGGGCCGGGCCTGATCGCCTTCGCCGCGGTCGTGGTGCTGACCCTGCTCGCCACCGCGAGCTTCGACCCGAAAATGATCTGGCAGGAGCGCGCTTGACCGGTGAAGAGCTGCCCAGGGCGGGCGAAGAGCTGCCCAGGGCGCGCGTGCGCCGGCGGCGGCTGCCCAACGTCGCCTGGCTGGTGCCCCTGATCGCGGTGCTGGTCGCCGGCTGGCTCGTCTGGGACCGCGCGCGCGAGCGCGGCCCGGAAATCGTCATCAGCTTCACCGACGGCGCCGGGGTGCGCGTCGGGGTGACGCCGGTCAAGTACCGCGGCGTGGTGATCGGCGAAGTGACCGAGGTGGGACTGAGCGACGACCACGATAAGGCGCGGGTGCGCGTGCGCCTGCAGCGCTCGGCGGCCGCCATCGCGCGCGAGGGAACGCGCTTCTGGATCGTGCGCCCGCAGGTCGGCTTCGGCAACATCACCGGCCTCAACACCGTGCTCACCGGCCCGGAGATCCAGGCGCTGCCGGCCGAGGGCGGCGCGCCGCGCCGCGAGTTCGCCGGCCTGGACAGCGCGCCGGTCGGGACCGACGCCGAGGGGCTCAAGCTGGTGCTGCGCGCCGAGCGCCCGCGCTCGATCCGACCGAACACCCCGGTGAACTACCGCGGCGTCGAGGTCGGCCTGGTGCAGAAGGTGGACCTGGGACCGAACTCGACCTCGGCCGACGTGCACGTGGTGATCTTCGAGCGCTACGCCGGCCTGGTGCGCGAAGGCTCGGCCTTCTGGGACACGAGCGGCGTCAGCGTGAAAGGCGGCATCCTCAAGGGCATCGAGGTGGACATCGAGTCGCTGCGCAGCATCGCCACCGGCGGCATCGAGTTCGCCACGCCGAGCGCCAAGGCGCCGCGCGTGAAGCCCGGCACGGTGTTCTTCCTGCACGACGCGCCGAAGGAAGAGTGGCTGTCCTGGCTGCCGCGCATCCGGCTGCCGCAGGCGAAGTAGGTTCAGAACTTCACCGCACGCTGCATCGCCGGGCGGGCGGCCATCTCGCCGGCCCAGCGCACGAGGTGCGGCAGGCCCGCGCAGATGTCCGGCACGGCGCCGCTAATCCGCGCATACCCCGCAAACAGCGAGAAATCGGCGATGGTGACCTCGCCGCCGGCGGCGTACTTCTGCGTCCCGAGGCGCTCGTTCCAGACCCTGAAGAACTCGCGCAGGCGGGCCTTGAAGAGCTCCGCCGCCGGCGCGTGCTGTTTCGCGCGCACGACGAAGTAGGCGCCGAACACGGGCGTGATGTCGGTCGAGGCGCTCATCAGCGCCTGCCACATCGCGGCGCGCGCCGCGCCGTCGCGCGGCAGATACTTGCCGGACTTTTCCGCGCAGTAGATGAGGATCGCGGTCGACTGCGACAGGGTGAGCGGCCGGCCGCCGGGGCCGTCCTGGTCCACGATCACCGGGATCTGCGCGTTCGGGTTCATCGCGAGAAACTGCGGCGCCTTGTGCTCGCCCTTCTCCAGCGCCACCGGATGCAACGTGTAGGCGAGGCCGCATTCCTCCAGCGCCATGCGCGCGCGCATGCCGTTCGATGTGGCGGCGGCGTACAGATCGATCATTGGGTCTCCTCGGAGTTTCGCGGATACTACGTCAGCATGCGCCCGCAGCCGCAGCCGTTTCGCCTGCAAGTCCCGGAGGCCGATCTGGTCGACCTGCGCGAGCGGCTGGCCCGCACCCGGTTCCCGGACGAGCCGTCGCTCGAGCCCTGGTCGACCGGCACCAGCCTGGCCTATCTGAGGGACCTGGTGTCGTACTGGAGGCAGTCGTTCGACTGGCGGCGGCACGAAAGTGAGCTCAATGCGTTTCGCCAGTACACGGTGCCCCTCGGCGGCATCGAGCTGCATTTCATCCACGAGCCGGGCAGGGGTCCGGCCCCGGTGCCGCTCCTGCTTTCGCACGGCTGGCCGGGCTCGATCGTGGAGTTCCGCAAGCTCATCCCGCTGCTCACCGAGCAATTCACCGTGGTAGCGCCGTCGCTGCCCGGCTATACGCTGTCGTTCGCGCCGGGCCAGAGGCGCTTCGCCGTGGAGGAGATCGCCGACCTGTTCGCCGAGCTCATGACCGGCGTGCTCGGCTACCCGCGCTTCGCTGCGCAGGGCGGAGACTGGGGCTCATTCGTCACCTCGGTGCTCGGCATGAAGTATCCGGAGCGGCTGCTCGGCATCCACCTCAACCTGCTCGCGGTGCGCCGCGACCCGAAGGAGCCGGCGCACTCGCCGGAGGAAGCCGCGTACCTGCAGCAGCTCAAGCACTTCCTGAAGGAGGAAACCGGCTACCAGTGGATCCAGGGGACCCGGCCTCAGACCCTCGCTTACGGCCTGACGGATTCGCCCGCCGGGCTGGCGGCGTGGATCGCCGAGAAATTCCGCTCCTGGTCCGACGGCGAGATCCCCCGCGACGAGCTCCTCGCCAACGTCTCGCTCTACTGGTTCACCGGTGCGATCGGCTCCTCGTTCTGGCCGTATTACGCGCGCATGCACTCGCCCTGGCCGATCCCGGAAGGCCGCACGGTGGACGTGCCGGCGGGCTATGCGGAGTTCCCCCGGGAGATCCTGCGGCCGCCGCGCTCGCTCGCGGCCCGCACTTACACCGACATCCGCCGCTGGACGCGCATGCCGCGCGGCGGCCACTTCGCGGCGCTGGAGCAGCCCGAGGCCCTGGCCGGGGAGATCCTCGCGTTCTTTTCCGGCCTGACATAATCGCGGGCCATGGCGACCAAGGGCGCAAGAAAAGGGATCAAGCGCGCGCCGGCCAAGCGCCGGCCGCGCAAGGCGAAACCCGGCACGCGGGGCGTGAGCGCAGCGGAGACGCGTCTCGACTCGATCCCCGAAGCGGCCCGCGAAGCCGCGGACCGGGTGCAAGCGGTAGGCGGCCATCTGCTCGGCGCCTACAGCGATCCGCTCGGCAAGCAGCCCGTGCTGGTCGCCATCCTGCCGCTCGACAGCGTCGAGCCAACGCCGTTCCAGCGCGATCTGTCGCAGGCGCACCATCGCAAGCTCGCCGACGTGCTCGACCGCACCGGCATGTTCCTCGACCCGGTGATCGCGGTGACGGCGCCGGACAAGGGGTTCTGGACCCCGAATGGCATGCACCGCCTGGAGGCGATGCGCCGCCTCGGGGCGAAGGCGATCACCGCGCTGGTAGTGCCCAGGCGCGAGATCGCCTGGCAGATCCTCGCGCTGAATACCGAGAAGGCGCACAACCTGCGCGAGAAGTCGCTCGAGGCGATCCGCATCTACCGCGGCCTGATCGACGAGGACGCGCGGCGCCCGGAATCGCAGTTCGCCTTCTACCTCGAGGAGGCGTCGCTGGTGACGATGGGCATCTGCTACGAGCGCAACGGCAAGTTCGCCGGCGGCGCCTACAACCCGATCGTCCGGAGGCTGGAGCGGTTCTCGGAAGAATCGCTGTCTTCTTCGCTGAAAAGGCACGAGAAGCACGCGGACCTGCTCATGGATCTCGACGAGCGCGTGGCCGCGGCGGTCGCGAAGCTGAAGGCGCGCGGCTTCGTCAGCCCCTACCTGCGCGCGTTCGTGGTGGCGCGCATCAACCCGCTGCGCTGGATGCAGGGCGAGCCGCCGGCGCTCGAGGAGGTCCTGAAGACCATGCGCGAGCGCGCCGGCAAGTTCAACACCGACAAGGTGAAGCAGGAAGACCTGGCCGGCGCCGGCGGCGCACCCGACGAGGCGGATTGAGCGCGACCGAGGGCCGCTAGTCGAGCAGCCGGGTCACCGGCAGGATGCCCGGCTGGCTCGGCGTCGCGCCGGTGCGCACGACCGCGTTCTTTGCCTTGCACTCCGGACAGCGGGAAAAATAGGTCCCGTCACCGGTCTGCTCGAACGTCTGCACGTTCACGAGCACGCCGCATCTCTTGCAGATGAACTGCTGGGCGCTCTGCACGGGAGCGCCATGCTAACGCCGCGGGCTAGAGAAAGAACAGCGCCGCGGCGCCGGAGGCGGCTGCGATCGCCAGGACGACGGCGATCGCAGCCGCGCGTGGACTAATTCCTCGCCTTTCCGGGCGCTCGTAGACGCCCACGGTCTTGCGCACGCCGGCCATCACGCCGCCTTGCGGCGTTCCTCGCCCAGCCACGGGACGGTGCTCACCCGGCGCTCGGGGCCCTTGTAGGTGCCGCGGCGCGCCGCCGCGCCCGTGCGCTGCACGTCCACGTCGGTCCTGCGCACCGTATCCTGCACGGTTTCCTTGCGGCGGGACTTCTGCTTGCCGACCTTGACCTCCTCGACCACGCGGGCGCGCTTCTCGACCACCGGCTCTTCGACGCTGCGCTGCTGCTCCTGCGCCTCGAATCGGCCTTTCCAGCCCTGCCGCTTCCATTCCGTGGCGCGCTCGTCGATGTCGATGGCGCCGTGGCGCTTCATGATGTCGACGGCCTGGCTCGCCTGCGCTTCGCTGCCGGAGGCCACG
>DASUUN010000126.1:0-2347 GCA_036374055.1 Burkholderiales bacterium | reverse complement strand
TCGCCGCCCGAGATCCAGCGCCTGTACCTGGAATCCCTCGAAAGCCTGGGGGTGAATCCGCGCGAGCACGACATCCGCTTCGTCGAAGACGACTGGGAGTCGCCCACGCTCGGCGCCTGGGGCCTGGGCTGGGAAGTGTGGCTCGACGGCATGGAGGTCACGCAGTTCACCTACTTCCAGGAAGTCGGCAGCCTCTCCTGCAAGCCGGTGCTGGGCGAGATCACCTACGGCCTGGAGCGCCTGGCGATGTACCTGCAGGGCAAGGAGAGCGTCTACGACCTGGTCTGGACCCCGGGGGTGACGTACGGCGACGTCTACCACCAGAACGAGGTCGAGCAGTCGCGCTACAACTTCGAGCTGGCGAACACCGAGCTGCTTTTCAGCCTGTTCTCGAGCTTTGAGAACGAAGCGAAGGGGCTGATCGAAGCGCAATGCACGCTGCCCGCCTACGAGATGGTCCTCAAGTGCTCGCACACCTTCAACCTGCTCGATGCGCGCGGCGCCATCTCGGTGACCGAGCGCGCGGCCTACATCGGACGCGTGCGGGCGCTGGCGCGCGCGGTGGCGCAGGCCTACTACGAGTCGCGCGAGCGGCTCGGCTTCCCGATGGTCCATGCCTGAGAAAGCCGCGCTGCTGGTCGAGGTTCTGACGGAGGAGCTGCCGCCGAAGTCGCTGCGCGCGCTTTCCGCCGCTTTCATGCAGGGCGTCGGCGACGCGCTCGTCAAAGCCGGGTTGGCGCAAGCTGACGGCGCACGCGCTTTTGCCACGCCGCGCCGGCTCGCCGTGCTGGTTCCGGAGGTGCTGCGCGTCGCGCAGGATCGCGAATCGGAGCTGTCCGGCCCTTCGGTGAAGGCGCCCGAGCAGGCCGTGGCCGGCTTCGCGCGCAAGGCCGGCGTGGACGCCGCCCGCCTGGAGCGGCGCAGTACGCCGAAGGGCGAGCTTTACGTGGCGCGGGTGGCCGTGAAAGGCGCCGCCCTCGACGCCGTGCTTGCGCCGATCGTGGAAGAGGCCCTGCGGGCGCTGCCGGTGCCGAAGCTCATGCGCTGGGGAGCCGGCGAGGCGCAGTTCGTGCGCCCGGTGCACGGCCTGGTGATGCTGCATGGCGCGCGGGTGATCCCCGGGGCGGTGCTCGGCGTGGAGTCTTCCAACCGCACGCGGGGCCATCGCTTCATGGGCGAAGGCGGCATCGCGCTGAAGGAAGCGCAGGAATACGAGCGCCGCCTGCTCGAGGACGGCAAGGTGGTCGCGGACTTCGGCGTGCGCCGGGCGCAGATCGAGCGCCAGCTCGCGGAAGCAGCCAAGCGCGAGGGCGGCTCGCTCGGCGAGCACGCCGAGCTGCTGGACGAGGTGACCGCCCTGGTGGAGCACCCGAGCGTGTACCTCGGCCGCTTCGACCCGGCGTTCCTCGAGGTGCCGCAGGAGTGCCTGATCCTCACCATGCGGCAGAACCAGAAATACTTCCCGTTGTTCGACCCCGCGGGGCGGCTGCAGCCGAAGTTCCTGATCGTCTCGAACATGCAGGTCGCCGACCCGCGCCACATCGTCGGCGGCAACGAGCGCGTGGTGCGCCCGCGGCTGGAGGATGCGCGCTTCTTCTACGACCAGGACCGCAAGACCCGGCTGGAAGCGCGCGTGCCGCAGCTGGCGAAGGTCGTCTACCACAGCAAGCTCGGCAGCCAGCTCGACCGGGTGCAGCGCATCCAGCTCCTGACCGGCCAGATCGCGCGCTCGCTCGAGGCGGACGCGGTGCTTTCCGAACGCGCCGCCTGGCTGTCGAAGGCGGACCTGCTGACCGCCATGGTGGGCGAGTTTCCGGAGCTCCAGGGCATCATGGGCCGGTACTACGCGCTGCACGACAACGAGCCGAGCGAGGTGGCCGACGCCATCGAGGCGCACTACCGGCCGCGCTTCGCCGGCGACCGGCTGCCCGAGCATGCGGTCGCCTGCGCGGTGGCCCTCGCCGACAAGCTGGACGCGCTGCAGGGCCTGTTCCGCATCGGCCAGACGCCCACCGGCGACAAGGATCCGTTCGGCCTGCGCCGCGCGGCGCTCGGCGTGATCCGCATCCTCGCCGAGCGCGGCCTGCCGCTGTCGCTCGACGAGCTGACGACGGACGAGTCCCTGAAGACCTTCGTCTTCGAGCGCGCGCGGGGCTACTTCCAGGAGCAGGGCTATTCGGCAAACGAGGTGGAAGCGGTGCTCTCGCTGCGTCCCGCCCGCCTGGACCTGGTGCCGAAGCAGCTGGAAGCGGTGCGCGCCTTCACCGCGCTTCCCGAAGCCGAGAGCCTGGCCGCGGCCAACAAGCGCATCGGAAACATATTGAAGCAGGCTGCGGCGGTGCCTGCC
>DASUUN010000125.1:0-14128 GCA_036374055.1 Burkholderiales bacterium | reverse complement strand
TCTGGCTCGCACCGCGCAAGCTCGCCTACCTCCGCGCAAACTGGCTGAAGGCGCTTGCCCTGCTCGCGCCCGCGTTGCGCGTGCTGCGCGTGGCGCGGCTGCTGCGCTTCGCAAGAGCGAGCCGCGGCCTGCGGTTGCTGCGCGTAGTGAGCACCGTAAACCGCGGCATGAATGCGCTGGGCGCCGCCATGCGGCGGCGCGGCTTCGGCTACGTGCTCGCCCTCACCGTGATCGTCACCTTCGCCGGATCCGCCGGGATGTATGCCCTCGAGCGCCAGGCGCCGGGCGGCGGCTTCGACAGCTATGCCACGGCACTGTGGTGGACCGCCATGATCATGACGACCATGGGCTCGGAGTACTGGCCCAAGACCGGCGACGGCCGGGTGCTGTGCCTATTCCTTGCGCTTTACGCGTTCGCGGTGTTCGGCTACGTGACCGCGACGCTCGCCACCTTTTTCATCGGCCAGGACGAGCGCGGGGGCCTGCAGCAGGAGCTGGCGGCGCTGCGCGCAGAGCTCGAGCACCTCAGGTCGAAGCCGCCCGGTTAGAATCAGTCCGGGTTTCCTGGATGCGCAGCGCGCGCGGTGAGTCCACATGCACGACGCTTTCGCCCAGACAAAGGTCGACGCCGTCTTCCAGGCTGATCGAGCGCAGCGGCTGATCGCACACCTCGACCCGGCCGTCGCGATCGACCGTCGCCGGCCAGGCGCGGTGCTCGTCGGCAAGCCGGTGCAGGACGTCGCGCCACTCGGTCTTGGGAATGTCTCTAAAAGGCAAGGCTCTCCGGTCGAGTTTCGCTCGCCGGCGCAAGCCCCGTGCCCGCTCGAAACTTTCGCAGCACGCCGCTGCGTCGCCGGAACGGAGGTTGCACGTGGCTCGCGCTTATCGTGGCATCGTTCCGTGAAATCGTGGAAACAGTCGGCTTGGCAATCGACGGCCTGGGTGTCGCCGTCATCGTCTTCGGCGTCGGTGTGGCGAGTGTGCGCTTCACCCTCGGCCTGCGCACCCTGCCCGATCCCTACCGACGGCTGCGGCAGGACCTCGGCCGGGCCATTCTCCTTGGTCTCGAATTCCTCGTGGCCGCAGACATCATTCGCACAGTCGCGCTCTCGCCAACGATTGAAAACGCTCTGGCGCTCGGTCTGATCGTCATCATCCGGACGTTCCTCAGCATGGCGATGCAGGTCGAGCTGGAAGGCCAGTGGCCCTGGCAACGGGCAGCGCGCAGCAGCAATGAGACGCAACCTTAAGTTTCCCTTAACGTTTGCGCGGTGATAGTGGCGCTGGCGTGCCCGCCTCCTTGGTTGGGAGACTGCAAGCGTTGCACGCAGGGCGAGCCCCGACCGACCATTGCTAGCCAGGAGGAGGACAATGGCCGGTCGGGGCGTCCCCTTTCTGGCGGGCCGGTCCCACACTTTCTGCACGACCGCAGGGCCCGCGAGCAGCAGGTGCAGAACATCCGCTGGAAGCGCCGGCGAGCCGCGCGAAGTGGCCGACTTCGCGCTTTCTCTCGCGTCCGAGGAAGAGCGCGCGAAGCGCGCGTGGAATCCGCCCCCGCCTGTAGAAGAGCGCTGACGCCCTCGTCCGGCCGGTGGCGCGCCGATTGCTACGGGAGCAACGCGCATCTTTCCCTCTCTTGGGTATGAAGGATCGCCTTGCATGGGTGGTGGCTGCCGCCGCGGCGTTGGCGAACGTCCTCGCCTACCTCTTGTCCCTCTACGAACTAACGTGGTTCGACGAGGCGCTGCATGCATTCACGCTCTTCGCCCTGGCACTCCTTGCGGCCCATCTGCTAAGCGATGACCTGGGGTCGGCCACACCCGCCGCGCGCTTCGTCCTCATCTTCTCGTTCGGCATGGCGGCGGGCGCCGTTTGGGAAATCGTGGAGTGGGGGTATGACTCATTCACCCCGGCCAGCAACCTCATCAAGGGCAAGGAAGAGACGATGTCCGATCTCCTCTGGGATGCAGCCGGCGCAGCGCTCGCCGCCGGCCTTAGCGCTCGCCGGAAAAGGCGACAGCGCACCGCTGTAAACGCGTAACCGTCGCGCAGGCTCTGCAGCGGGCCGCAGGCTCCACGGGGAGCTGTCTTCGCGAACGCCCGAGCCGCCCCGGAACTCGAGCGAGTAGACAAACGCGTGCATCAGCAGAAGCGACGCGCGATGGTCGTGGCCATGGTCTGGACCAAGCCGCGGCCCGGCGGCCAGCTAGAGCCGCAGCCGCCGCTCGAGCTCGCGCGCCTGCGCCAACACCTGGGCTCGTTCTTGCGGCGAGGCGATGGCGCGTTCGGCGCATTCGGCAATGCGGGCCGCCTCGTCGGCGAGGACTTTGCGCCGGTGGACGTTGGCCGTCGCAGCGGCGACGCGCTCCAGGCTCCACAGCAGGCGCCCGAGCACGGTCGCCTTGCCGGCGCCGCTTTCGCGCACGTCGGTGAACGCGATGCGTACCAGTCCCGCGAAGCTCGGGCCCACGGCGATCACGCGCAGGGCCTCGTCGTCGCGCCGGTAAGGCCGCTCGATGCGCCGGCGGGCGAGGCGCACCAGTATTTTCGTCAGCCGGTCGATGCACATGAGCGCGGTCGACTGGTCGTTGATGCCGGGGGAAAGCGCCTTCAGCGCGACGTCCACCAGCTGCTGCAGTCCGAAGGCGGCATCCTGCTCGATGGTGCGCTGCCGGTCATACGAATAGCAGGCGTTCACGGCGTGCTGGGCCTTTGCCTCGACCGCCTGGGTGCCTTCCAGCCACGCTAACGGCTGGCCCTTCAGCGCGTAATCGCCGATCGCCAGCTCCATGCGCACCACCCGGCCCTGCGCCCGCGCGAACGACAGCAGCGCCTCGCTGTCGAGCGACACGAGGTAGCCGGTCTCGTCGGCCGGCACCGGTGCCCAGGCGCGGATGCCGTCTGCCGCCGCGTCGGGCGTCCCCTCCCCGGCTTCGGCGCCCAGGTCCTCCGGAAACAGCTCCTCCACCGCCGCATCGGTGCCGTGCGTCACCCGATCGAGGATCGAGGGCGCCTCGATGGAGCTCGCCAGATGGTGGATGAAGAACACCAGGAAACCCACCGCGACAAACGCGAGCACGATTCCGCCCAGCACGGCGACCGACGGGACGAAGGGCTCGTCGCCGCCGCGGATGGTGCGCAGGACCACCAGGCAGTACGCGAACACGGCGACCAGCACGCCGAGGACCAGCTGCGTGGGACGGTCGTCCATGAAGGTGCGCAGCACGCGCGGCGAATACTGGCTCGCAGCGAGCGACAGCACCGCCAGCGTAATGGAGAACACCGTGCCGGCGACCGTCAGCATGGAGGTGGCGATTGCCGAGAGCAGGCTGCGCGAGCCCTCGGCGCCGGTGCCGAACAGGCGCGGCCAGCGCCGCTGCAGGTCCAGGTCGTGCAGCCCGCCCGCCTCGACCAGCCCGACGGCGAGCAGCGTCGCCGCCAGAACCAGCAGCCCCGGCACGAACCACAGGCTGCTGCGCACGCGCCACCACAAGGCACGCAGCCGGCTCATCGTCCGACGATCTCGATGGTGGTGGAGGCGATGCGGATGCCGGCGCCGGCCAGCCCGCGCAGAATGTCGCGCGTCATGGCGTCCTTGAGCTCGCGGATGGCATGCGTGGGCGCGATGAAGCGCACCGTGAGCTCGAGCCAGTTGTCGGTCAGGCGGTAGAACACCGCCGGGCGCATGTCGCTCGCCTTCACGAAGTAGCGCTCCTCCATGTCGCGCAGCGCGCCCTCGCCGAGCTCGCTGGTCTGCACGGTATGCCGGCCGGCGACCTGCAGCAGGATGCGCTCGGCGGCGGCGTGGTCGGCCTGGTAGGGTACCGGGACGCTCATTTCCTCCCAGAGGTAGGGGAACTCGCGCGTGTAGTTGTAGACCGGCTCGTCGAACACGCGCGCGTTGCTCACCGTGACGACGCGGCCGGTGTACTGGCGGCTGCGCACCCACTGCGCCGGATCGGCGCCCTGCACCGCGGGCGGCTGGCCCATCTCCATGATCGTCGTCTGCGTGAAGGAAAGCGCGATGACGTCGCCGCGCACTCCGCCCATGGTGATGCGGTCGCCGACGTTGAACGTCTGGCCCCGCAGAATGACGAAATAGCCGGCGAGCGCGGTGATAACCTTCTGCAGCGCGAATGCCAGCCCGGCGGTGACCAGACCCAGGCCCGTGGCGAGGCGGGCCGGATCGTCGAACCAGATCGAGACCACGGCGAGGAAGACCAGGACCGCGACTGCCAGCCGTACGCCCTGCCGCGCCCAGAAGAACGCGCGGCCCCGGGGCAGCAGGCGCCGGACGGCGAGCACCAGCGCCTCGCCCAGCGCCCACAGCAGCACGATCCCCGCGGCGGTGAGCAGCAGCTTGCGGCCGTTCTCCGCGCTGAAGCCGACCAGCTCGACGCCGAAGAACTCCATGCGGCGCCCTTGCAAAAGACATTCCCGCTCCGGCGCTCGCCGTTCCGCCTACAGGAAGATCGTGACGAGCGCGACATGTGGGAATGGTCCGGGAGAACTAGCATCCACCGGTCTTCAATCTTTTCCGAAGGATGCATCGACATGAAAGCCATCTCCGCCGCAATGCTCGCCTCGGCGTGCGTCTTCCCCGGCGTCGCGCTCGCGCAGTCGGCGAGCACCGGGCAGTCCTCGGGCACCGGCCTGACCATGCCGTACCAGAGCACCTTCTGGGGCCATGCCGGCTTGAGCCTGGGCAGGTCCGAACTCGGCGCGCGCTGCCCCGCCGGCCAGCGCTGCGACAACACCGACACCGTGTGGCGCCTCTACGGCGGCGGGCGCTTCAACAACATCTTCGGCGGCGAGGTGGGCTACGTGAACTTCGGCGACTTCACGCGCGGCGGCGGCGAGACCGAGGCCCAGGGCCTGGACTTCACGCTGGTGGCCGGCGTCCCGTTCGGCTCGAACCAGAACTGGGCGGTGTTCGGCAAGCTGGGCACCATTTACAGCTGGACCGACGTGAGCGGCACCGCGCCGTCGCTGCGCACCGGCGACGCGGAGGGCTTCAGCCCGCGCTACGGCGTCGGCCTGCAGATGGGCATCACGCCGAACTGGGCGGTGCGCGCGGACATCGACCGCTACCGCGTCCGGCTGCCGGAAGGGCGCCAGGACATGGACACCTTCACGCTGGGGGCGCAATACACCTTCCGTTGATGCGGGTGTAGCGATCCGTACCACGCGAAGCCGCGTGGTACGGCGACTGGCGCCGGGCGCCGCCATCGGTTGCAATCGCCGGTCGTGCGCCTCCTCGACGGTATCCAGTCCGCCCTGAACCCGCAGGGCCCGGACGCGGCGCTCATCGCCGAGATGTCCTGGGTGCTGTTCGTGGGCGCGGCGGTCATTTTCGCCGGCGTCATGGCGCTTGCCGCCTGGGCGGTGTTCGGGGCCCGGGACAGAACGGCGCGGCTCTCGCCCCGGTGGCTCGTGGTCGGCGGCGGCATCGTGTTTCCCGCGGTCACGCTGTTCGCGCTGCTGGTCTACAGCTTCGCGCGCGCGGCATCGCTGCACCCGGTCGAGGACGGCGCGCTGCGCATCGAGGTGGTGGGCGAGCAGTGGTGGTGGCGCGTGCATTACCTCGACGCCGCGGGACGGCGCGACTTCGCGACCGCCAACGAGATCCGCGTGCCGGTGGGCCGCCCGGTGGAGCTGCTGCTGCGCTCCGGCGACGTGGTCCACAGCTTCTGGGTGCCGGTGCTCGCCGGCAAGCTCGACATGATCCCCGGCCGCACCAACCGCCTGCGCGTGCGCGCCGAGCGGCCGGGCGAGTTCCGCGGCCAGTGCGCCGAGTACTGCGGCGGCCCGCACGCCTTCATGGCGCTGTTTTTCGTCGCCGAAGACCCCGCGCAGTACGAGCGATGGGCGAGCGAGCAGCGCAAGCCCGCCGCGCAGTCGAGCGAAGCGTTCGTCGCGCACTGCGGCAGCTGCCACACCGTGCGCGGCACGCCGGCCGCCGGCATGCTGGGCCCGGATCTCACGCACGTCGGCGGCCGCCTCAGCATCGGTGCCGGGCTGCTGCCCATGAACGCCGGCGCGCTGGCCGGCTGGATCGCCTCCAGCCAGCACCTCAAGCCCGGCAACCTGATGCCGGCGTTCCGGCACTTCAGCGGGGAGGAGCTGCGCGCGCTGGCGGGGTACCTGGAAGGGCTGAAGTAGCCCGCTCGATGTTCCATGAGCTCCCGCTCGCCGGTAATCTCGGAATCTTCGCCGGCGCGGCGCTGGTGGTGTGGCTCGCCGGCACGCGCATCGCCGGCTACGCGGACGCCATCGCGCAGCGCACCGGCATCGGCCGCGCCATCCTCGGCGTCCTGCTGCTCGGCGGCGTCACCTCGCTGCCGGAGATGGCGGTGGCCTCGACCGCCGCGCTCGCCGGCCACCCGGCGCTTTCGGTCAACGACGTTCTCGGCAGCGCCGCCCTCAACGTCGTGATCATCGCCGTGGCCGACGCGGCGCTGGGCCGCGACGCGATCACCTCGGTGCTCGCCTCTCCCGCGGTGCTGCTGCAGGGCGTGCTGGGCGTCGCCGTGCTCGCGATGGTGGCGGGCGCCACCATGACGCTCGACGCCCCGCTGCTCGGCGCCAGCGTCTGGACCTGGCTGCTGCTGCTCGCCTGCGTCGCCTCGATCAGCGTGGTCGCGAAATCGCGCAGCTCGCGCGCATGGCAGCCGGCGCAGCGGCCCCGGCGCCAGCCAGCCGCCGCGCCCGCGGCGGCGGGCTCGCTGCGCGGCCTGGCGGCACAGACCGTCCTTGCCGGTGCGCTGGTGCTGGTCGCCGGCTTCCTGCTTGCCCGCACCGGCGAGGCGCTCGCGGCGCAGACCGGCCTGGGCACGAGCTTCGTCGGCGTGGCGCTGCTCGCCGCCTCCACCTCGCTGCCCGAGGTCAGCACGGTGCTTGCCGCGGTGCGCCTGCGGCGCTACGAGATGGCGGTATCCGACGTCTTCGGCACCAATCTGTTCAACGTTGCCATCCTCTTCGCGGTCGACCTGCTCTACGACGGCGGGCCGGCGCTCGCCGAGGCCGGACGCTTCGCCGGCTTCGGCGCGCTGCTCGCCATCGTGCTGACCGCGCTGTACCTCGCCGGCATGATCGAGCGCCGCGACCGCACCGTCCTCAGGATGGGCTATGACTCGCTCGGCGTGCTGCTGGCGTATGGCGCGGGCCTTCTGGTGCTGTACCAGCTGCGATGAGCGCTCTGCCCAACAGCCTGCCCCGCCCGAGCGGCGAGCTCGACCAGCTCAAGCGCCTGTGGAACCCGCCGCGCGGCCTGCGCTTCCTGACGGTCATCAACAACAACTACGTCGGCGTGGCCTACGTCGGCGCGGCGTTCCTGTTCTTCGTGCTCGCCGGGATCCTCGCGCTGATGATGCGCGCGCAGCTCGCGGTGCCGGACAACGACCTGATCGGGCCGCAGCTGTACAACCAGCTGTTCACCATGCACGGCACCATCATGATGTTCCTGTTCGCCGTGCCGGCGGTGGAGGCGATGGGCATCCTGCTGCTGCCCAACATGCTGGGGGCGCGCGACCTGCCCTTCCCGCGGCTGTCGGCGTACGCCTTCTGGGCCTATTTCGTCGGCGGGCTCGTGTTCTTCAGCAGCCTGTTCTTCGGCTGGGCGCCCGACGGCGGCTGGTTCATGTACCCGCCGCTCACCACCGAGCGCTTCTCGCCGGGCATCAACGCGGACATGTGGCTGCTCGGCATCGGCTTCATCGAGATCTCGGCGATCGCCGGCGCGATCGAGATCATCGTCGGCATCCTGCGCACGCGCTCGCCGGGCATGAGCCTCGCGCGCATGCCGATCTTCGCCTGGGCGATGCTGGTGTTCGCGCTGATGATCGTGTTCGCCTTCCCGGCGGTGATCGCCGGCACCCTGCTGCTCGAGCTCGAGCGCGCGTTCGACTGGCCGTTCTTCAGCGCCGCGCGCGGCGGCGACGCGCTGCTGTGGCAGCACCTGTTCTGGTTCTTCGGCCACCCCGAGGTGTACATCATCTTCCTCCCGGCCGCGGGCATGGTGTCGATGATCGTGCCGACCATGGCGCAGACCCCGCTGGTCGCCTACCGCCTGGTGATCCTCGCGCTGCTCGCCGTGGGCTTCCTCAGCTTCGGCCTGTGGGTGCACCACATGTTCGCCACCGGCATCCCGCGCCTGTCGCTGTCGTTCTTCCAGGCGGCGAGCATGGCGGTCGCCATCCCGAGCGGCATCCAGGTCTTCGCGTGGATCGCCACCTTCGCGCGCGGCAAGGTGCAGATGAAGACTCCCACCCTGTTCATCCTCGGGTTCTTCTTCATCTTCGTGCTGGGCGGGCTCACCGGCGTGATGGTCGCGGTGGTGCCCTTCGACTGGCAGGTGCACGACACTTACTTCATCGTCGCCCACCTGCATTACGTGCTGATCGGCGGCATGGTGTTCCCGCTGTTCGCCGCCTTCTACTACTGGGTGCCCTATACCAGCCGCAACGCGCTGTCCGAGCGTGTCGGCCGCTGGGTGTTCTGGCTGGTGTTCCTCGGCTTCAACACCGCCTTCTTCCCCATGCACATCACCGGCATCATCGGCATGCCGCGGCGCGTGTACAGCTACCCCGCCGGCATGGGCTGGGACACGCTCAACCTGATCTCCACGGTGGGCGCGTTCATGCTCGCGGCGGGCGTGCTGCTGCTGCTCGTCGACGTGGCGCGGCGCTTCCGCATGTCGGCCGAGGGCAATGCCGGCAACATCTGGAATGCCGGCACGCTCGAGTGGCTGCCCAACGGCAACTACTCCAACCGCAGCGTGCCGCGGGTGACGAGCGCCTACCCGCTGTGGGACCAGCCGGGCCTCGCGAAGGAAGTCGAGGAAGGCCGCCACTACCTGCCGGGCTCGGCCACCGGCGGGCGCGACACGCTGGTCACCAGCCCGATCGACGCCCGGCCGCAATTCGTGCTGCGCCTGCCGATGCCCGGTTGGGCGCCGCTGGTGGGCGCCTGGTTCACCGCGGCGTTCTTCTTCAGCCTCACCTTCAAGCTGCTGCCGCTGGCGGCGGTGTGCGGCGTGATCGCCATCGCCGCGCTGCTGCACTGGGGCTGGCACCTGGACCCGCCGGCGCGCCATCCGCCGGTGGACATCGGCGGCGGGCTGCGGCTGCCGGTCTACGTGAGCGGCCCGATGTCGCAGGCCTGGTGGGCGATGGTCGTCCTGATGCTGGTGGCGGGCTCGCTCTATGCCTGCCTGCTGTTTTCCTACCTGTACCTGTGGACCGTCTCGCCGCAGGTCTGGCCGCGCGAGGTACCGAGCCTGTGGTTTGCCGTCGCCTCCGGGATTCTGCTCCTGTCGAGCAGCGGCGCGGTCGCGCTCGCCAACCGCGGCGTGAAGCGCGACGGCCGCTGCTGGCCGCTGGCCCTCGCCATACCGCTGCTGATCGGGGCTTCCGTTGTAAATCTGCTTGCCCAGGCGGGCGTGTCGCCGCGAGAAAGCGCGTACGGCGCCATCGTCTACGCCCTCGTCTCGTGGGACGGCTTTTTCGCCGCCTGCGCCACGCTGCTCGCGCTGTTCGCGCTGGCGCGGCGCCGCGCCGGGCTGCTCGACCGCGAGCGCCGTGTCACCTTCGACAACGCGCGCCTGTTCTGGCACTACAGCGTCGCCCAGGGGCTCGCCGGGCTCGCCATGGTGCACGGCTTCCCGAGACTGATCGGATGAATCCCGGCGCTGACCCCGATTACGGCTTTGCCGGGACGGCGCTACGCATGTCGTCCGGCGTGATCGTCTGGGCGCTGCATTTTGCCTTCGTCTACGGCTATACGGCGCTCGCCTGCGCCCGCGGCTTCGGCGCGTCGGCGCCCTGGGTCGTCGGCGGCGCGACGGCGGCGGCTGCGCTGATCGCCCTGGGGCTCATCCTTGCCAACCTCGGCCACGAGTTCACCCGGTGGATGACTGCAGCGCTCGCGGCGGCAGCGCTGCTGGCGATCCTCTGGGAAGGACTGTTTGTGTTCATGGTCCCCGCATGCGCCTAGCCGTTCTGCTGAGTCTTCTGTCCGTCTGGGGTTGCGAGCAAGCCGGGCCGCCGGCGCTCGGCGGCGATCCCGAGCAGGGCCGGCTGCTGCTGCGCCAGTTCGCCTGCGGCAGCTGCCACTCGATCCCGGGCGTGGCGAACGCCGGCGGCAAGGTCGGCCCGCCGCTCGAAGGCGTGGCGAAGCGCGTCTACCTCGGCGGCGTGCTGCCGAACACGCCGCAGAACATGGCCGCGTTCATCCGCGAGCCGCACAAGGCCGACCCCAGAACCGCGATGCCCGCCATGGGGGTCACCGAAGCGCACGCCCGCGACATGGTGGCCTACCTTTACACGCTCGAATGAAGTGGCTCATCGGCTTCCTCGTGGCCAGCGCCGCCGCCGGCGCCACGGTGCTGTACGCCGGGTGGTACGACATCTCGGCCACCGACCAGCACCTGCGGCCCACCTACTGGCTGCTCGATGCCAGCATGCGCCGCTCGATCAAGTGGCGCGCCGCGGACATCGAGGTGCCCGACCTCGCGGATCCGCAGAAGCTCCGCGCGGGCGCGTTCCTCTACCGCGAGCACTGCCAGCAGTGCCACGGCGCGCCCGGCGTGGCGCCCGAGCCCTTCGCGCTCGGCATGACGCCGGTGCCGGTGCCGCTGGTGCACACGGCGCGCGCCTGGAGCCCGGCGGAGATGTTCTGGGTGGTGAAGGAAGGCCTCAAGATGACCGGCATGCCGGCGTGGAAGTACCGCATGAGCGACGAGCACATCTGGTCGGTGGTGGCCTTCCTTCCGGCTCTGGCGCAGCTTACGCCGCGGCAATACGCCGAGCTGCCGATGGTCCCGCCAGAAATGCGTGAAACTTCCTACGAAGGAACGCCCAGTGCCGAGCGCGGCGTCGAAGCGATCAACCAGTACGCCTGCGTCACCTGCCACGAGATCCCCGGCATCGTGGGCGCCAACGCGCCGGTGGGCCCGCCGCTCAAGGGCATCGCTTCGCGCGTCATGCTCGGCGGCGTGCTGCCGAACTCTCCGGCGAACATGGTGCTGTGGCTGCGAGCGCCGCAGCAGGTGGCGCCGCTCACCGCCATGCCCGACCTGGGCGTGACCGAGCGCGACGCGCGCGACATCGCGGCGTACCTCGCGACGCTGAAATGACAGCGCGCCTCAGGGCGCGGCGAGCAGCGCTTCCAGGGTGGCCGGGTCCAGCGGCTTGACCAGCAGGTCCTCGCAGCCCGAGGCGATGGCGCGCTGGCGCACCTCTTCCTCGGCGCGGCCGCTGATGGCGATCATGCGCGTTTTCTCCAGGCCAGGCTCCCACTTGAGCTGGCGCGCGATGTCGTCGCCCTTGAGGTCGGGCAGGCCGATGTCGAGCAGGATCACGTCCGGGCGAAAGTCCCGGGCGAACTCGAGCGCGGCAAAGCCGTTGATGGCAAAGCGCACCTCGTGCCCCATGGTCTTGATCAGCATGGCCATCGCATGCACCGAGTCGAGGTTGTCATCCACGACCAGGACACGGCGCTTGGGAGCGGCCTCGGGTCGCAGGCTGACGACCCGGCGTTCTTGTGATGTCATTGCACCGCATGATAGCGCGCCGCCGCTGTAGTGCTGCCCGGCGAAATCGTGTCGCCGGACCACTACGCCGGTCCGGGGCTTGCTGGAGCGTGGCATGGGTATCGCGCGCTGCTTTGCCTTCGTTGCCGCCGGGCTTGCCGCGGCCGCCGCGTCGGCGCAGCCTTTGCAGATGCGGGCGACCGAGATCCTGGGGCGCGAAGTCAGGGGCAGCGACGGCGAGCGGCTCGCCATCCGTGATCTGGTCATCGACCCCGAGACCGGCAAGGTGCAGTACCTGGCGGTGGGCCGCCCGGGGGGCGACCGGCAGGAGAAGCTTCGGCTGGTCCCGGTCAGCGCGCTGCGCTCGGTCGCCGGCGCCGGGCTGGTGCTCGCCGCCCCGGAGGAAAGCAGCTCCGCCGGCGCAAGCGCGCTAGCCGCCCCCGCGCTTGTCGAGTAGCCGCCCCAGGATCTCCATCGGCACCGGGAAGACCACCGTAGTGGTTCGCTCGTTGGCGATCTGCGTGAGGGTCTGCAGGTAGCGCAGCTGCATCGCCTCGGAGCGCTGCGCGAGCATCTGCGCCGCCTGCAGCAGCTTCTCGGAGGCCTGCAGCTCGCCCTCGGCATGGATCACCTTGGCGCGGCGCTCGCGCTCCGCCTCGGCCTGGCGCGCGATGGCGCGCACCATGTTCTCGTTGAGGTCCACGTGCTTGATCTCGACGTTGGACACCTTGATGCCCCAGGCGTCGGTCTGCTTGTCGAGCACCTCCTGGATGTCGCTGTTCAGCTTCTCGCGCTCGGCCAGCATCTCGTCCAGGTCGTGCTTGCCGAGCACCGCGCGCAGCGTGGTCTGCGCAAGCTGGCTGGTGGCCTCGCTGAAGTTGGCCACCTGGATGATGGCGAGCTCCGGGTCCACCACGCGCAGGTAGACCACCGCGTTCACCTTGACCGAGACGTTGTCGCGCGAGATCACGTCCTGGGTCGGCACGTCGAACACGCGCACGCGCAGGTCGACGCGCACCATCTGCTGCACCACCGGGATCACGATGATCAGGCCTGGGCCCTTCACGCCGCTGAAGCGCCCGAGAAAGAAGATCACGCCGCGCTCGTACTCGCGCAGGATCTTGATCGAGGCGATCGCGAGCACGGCGAGGATCACCACCACGCCGAGCACGAAGCTGAAGCCGAAGTTCACGAACATCTCACTCTCCTTCCCGCGTTACGTCCAGAACCAGGCCGTGCATGCCGGTGACGCGCAGCTTCTCGCCGCGGCGCACGGGCGCGCTCGAGCGCACGCGCCAGCGCTCGCCGTGCACCCGCGCCCAGCCCTCGGCCGGGAAATCCTCCAGCGCCTCGGCGGGCGCGCCGATCAGCTGCTCGCGCCCGCTCACCACCGCGCGCTTGCGGCTCTTCGCCAGCATGCCCATGACCAGGATCAGGAAGCCGGCGCTCGCCACCGCCACGCCGCCGATCAGCGCGTAGGGAATGTCGAAGCCCGGCAGCTCGGTCTCCTCGTCGATCAGCATGATCGAGCCGAGCACGAACGCGATGAGGCCGCCGATGCCGAGCGCGCCGAACGCCGGCAGGAAGGCCTCCGCCGCCATGAAGGCGATGCCGAGCAGGATCAACGCCAGCCCGGCGTAGTTCACCGGCAGCAGGTGCAGCGCGTAGAGCGCGAGCAGCAGAGCGATGGCGCCGATCACCCCGGGCAGGATCAGCCCGGGGTTCATGAACTCGAAGATCAGCGCGTAGATGCCCACCAGGATCATGAGGTAGGCGACCGTCGGGTTGGTGATCACGGCGAGCACCCGCGTGCGCCAGTCGATCTCGATGGTCTGGACTTGCGCGGATTTCTTGCCCAGCACTGCCAGCAGGGCGGGCAGGTCGGCGGCCACGTGGTCGATCACCTTGAGCTTGAGCGCCTCCCGCGCCGGCAGGCTCGCGCCTTCGCGCACCGCCTTCTCCGCCCAGTCCGCGTTGCGCTTGCGCAGCTCCGCGAGCCCGCGGATATACGCCACGGCGTCGTTGGTGACCTTGCGCGTCATCGTATCTTGTTCTTTTTTTCCGTCCTGCTGCGCCATCCCGCCGCCTATGGACACGGGCGAGGCCGCACCCAGGTTGGTGCCCGGCGCCATGGCAGCGATGTGCGCCGCGTAGAGGATGAAGGTGCCGGCGCTCGCGGCGCGCGCGCCGCTCGGCGCGACATAGGCCGCCACCGGCACCGGCGAGGCGAGGATCGCCTTGATGATGTCGCGCATGGAGGTATCCAGGCCGCCCGGCGTGTCGATGCGCAGCACCACCAGCTCGGCGCCCTCCTTCGCCGCGCGCTCGATGCCGCGGCGCGCAAAGTCCGCGCTTGCCGGGCCGATCGCCCCCTCGAGCGGCACCACGTGGACCGGCGCGCCCAGCGCCCAGGCCGACCACAGCATGCCAGCCAGGAATAGGATGCGGCCCATGCGCGCATAGTGCCTCATGTAGAGAAGCGGCGACAGCGCCTTAAGGGGCGCTTAAGCGTTCCGGGCGCATGGTAGGGGCAAGCGGGGCCGCCGAAGCTACTCCATGGTTGGAACGCAGAGCCGGCAACGAGGATGCGACGCGCCG
>DASUUN010000124.1:0-14656 GCA_036374055.1 Burkholderiales bacterium | reverse complement strand
GAGGAGATTGCCTACGCCGACTATCTCGCGGGCAAGGGCAAAGGCCGGGCCACGGAAGAGCCGCTATCGCGCCTTGTCGCGCATGCGGTGGAATTGAGGAAAGGCGCAATTGCGCCGGCAGGGATTGCTTCGGCAGTCGATATCGCATCGGCGCAGGGCTGGCGGCGGCCGCTGCTCGCCTGGCTCGGCGTGCAGCTCAAGCGCGCCGAGCAGGCCGGCGACAGCGAAACGGCGGCGCGGCTGCGCCGCCGCATGCATCTCGTCTCCGGCTAGAATCGCCGGCTCGAGGAGAAGCCATGGCAACCAGCAAGCAGCGGCGCCCGGAGCCGAAGGTCGTCCGGCCGGACGATGTCGACCCGAAGCACCGCTGGGACCGGCCGCTGCAGGCGCCGGGCCGCACGCAGGTCGATTTCGAGGAGCGCATCGATTTCAGGCGGCTGCACGACTACCGCCTGGCCCGCGTGCGCGCCGCGCTCTCGCAGTCCGGCCTGGGCGCGCTCCTGTCGTTCGACCAGCACAACATCCGCTACACCACGAGCACGGTGATCGGAGAATGGGCGCGCGACAAGCTCACGCGCTACTCCCTGCTCACCGGCAACGGCGATCCGTACATCTGGGATTTCGGCAGCGCGGCGCGCCACCACAAGCTGCACGCGCCCTGGCTGCACGAGGACCATTGCCGCGCGGGCCTGCTCGGGCTGCGCGGCGCCACGGGGGGCGATATCACCCTGTTCCGCGATGCGGCCAGGGAGATCAAGGCCATCCTGGACGAGGAAGGCGTGGGCGACATGCCGGTAGGCGTGGACGTGGTCGAGCCGCCCATGCTGTTCGAGCTGCAACGCCTGGGCGTGAAGGTCAAGGACGGGCAGCAGGTGATGCTGCAGGCGCGCGAAGTGAAGAACATCGACGAGCTCACGCTGCTCAACATGGCCGCGGCGATGGTGGACGGGGTCTACCAGGACATCGCCGAGGCGCTCAAGCCCGGCGTGCAGGAGTCGCAGATCGTGGCGCTCGCCACCAAGCGCCTGTACGAGATGGGCTCCGACTGCGTCGAGGCGATCAACTCCATCTCCGGCGAGCGCTGCTCGCCACACCCGCACAACTTCACCGACCGGCTGATCCGCCCGGGCGACCAGGCGTTCTTCGACATCATCCAGTCGTTCATGGGCTACCGCACCTGCTACTACCGCACCTTCAACGTCGGCCGCGCCACCTCCGCGCAGCGCACCGCGTACCGCAAGGCGCGCGAATGGATGGACCGCGCGATCGAGCTGCTCAAGCCCGGCATGTCGAGCGAAAAGATCGCGCTCGCGATGCCGGAGGCGAAGGAGATCGGCTTCGCCAGCGAGATGGACGCCTTCGGCCTCAACTTCTGCCATGGCCTGGGCCTCGGGCTGCACGAGCGCCCGCTCATCTCGCGCGTCAATTCGCTGCGCGAGCCGATCGAGCTCAAGGCCGGCATGGTGTTCGCGGTCGAAACCTACTGCCCGGCGGACGACGGCATCTCGGCCGCGCGCATCGAAGAGGAAGTGATTCTTACGCCGACCGGCGCCAAGATCATCTCGCTGTACCCCGCTGAGGAACTTCCGATTGCCAACCCCTACTGAAAAAATGCAGCTCGGCTGGATCGGCACCGGCCGCATGGGCTACGAGATGGCGGCGCGCCTCGCCAAGGGCGGCTGCGACGTCGCCGTCTGGACCCGCACCAAGGCGAAGGCCGATCCGTTGGCCAAGTACGGCGCCAGGGTAGTGAACGAATTGAAAGACCTTGCGTCGCGAGACATCGTGTTCTGCATGGTGTCGACCTGGGATGACGTGAAAGAGGTCGTCGGCAAGCTGCTGTCCGGCTCCGGCAAGCCGAAGATGGTGGTGGAATGCTCTTCGATCTCCCTCGAGGGTTCTGCGGAGTTGCGCGAGCTCCTGAGGCAGAAGGGCATCGAATACCTCGCTGCGCCGGTGAGCGGCAACGCAAAGGTGATCAAGGCGGGGAAGCTGACTTTCGTGGTGTCGGGGCCGAGGGCGGCATACGACAAGGCGAAGCCTTACCTGGACATGATGGGCACCGGCTCCAGCTACGTTGGCGAAGGCGAGCTCGCGCGCATCGCCAAGATCTGCCACAACGTGATGCTCGGCGTGGTGATCCAGTGCCTGAGCGAGATCACCATCCTCGCGCAGAAGGCCGGCATGCCGCGTCATGCCTTCCTCGACTTCCTCAACAAGAGCGTGATGGGCTCGATGTTCACGCGCTACAAGACCCCGGCGCTGGTGAACCTCGACTTCAAGGTCACCTTCACGCCCCACCTGCTGCGCAAGGACCTGGATCTCGGCCTGGACGCCGGCCGCGAGCTCGAGGTGCCGATGCCGCTCGCTTCGCTCACGCGCGAGCTGCTGCAGACCATGATCGGCCACGGCATGACCGAGCAGGACTTCGCCACCCTGATCCTGATGCAGGCCAAGGCTTCCGGAATGGATCTCAAACCCGAGAACGTGGAGGTTGGAGATGGGCTCAGCTCCTAAGCAGCGCATCAGCTACTTTCCGCTGGAAAGCATGGACGACGACATGCGCAAGGAAATGGACCGCTGCCGGCGCGAGGGCACGCCGCGCCCGGAAAGCTCGGCGGTGCGCGCGCACGTGCCCGCCGCGTTCTGGTCCTTCGCCAATTCGTGGCGCGATCTGTTTCGCAACGGTGTCTGCGAGCACGCCATCAAGGAGCTGTGCCGGCTGTACGTGTCGCGTTCGGTGCAGTGCGACTACTGCGGCAACCAGCGCTCGGTCAAGGCGGCGAGCGCCGGCATGATCGAGGAAGACGTCAAGGACCTGCTCAACTTCGAGAAATCGACGCGCTACTCGGACCGGCAGAAGGCCGCGCTCGCCTACGCCGAGGCGATCACCTGGCACCTGGAGACCGACGACGCCTTCTGGGAGCGGCTGCACCGGCATTTCGGCGAGCCCGAGCTGGTGGAGCTCGGCTGCTTCATCGCCCTCACCATGGGCCAGCAGAGCTGGCTGCGCCTGCTCAATATCGACCACCACCAGGTGCTTCCCGGCACCTCCGCCTCCATGGCGCCCGGATTCGAGAGCGCGGAGGCGCTCGCGCGCTCCAAGGCCGCCTCCGACTACTGGGCGAAGAGTCGTGCAGGTCACCGCGGCGCTGGTTCCTGAGAAGGGCGCGCCTTTCAGGCTCGAAGCGCTGGAGCTGGCCGATCCCGGCCCCGACGAGCTCGTGGTGCGCGTGGTCGCCTGCGGCGTCTGCCAGACCGACGCGCATGCGCGCGACGACTATTTCGGCATCCCGTTCCCCTGCGTGTTCGGCCACGAAGGCGCTGGCATCGTCGAGGCGGTCGGCGAGGGCGTGACGCGCTTCGCCGCAGGCGACCGCGTGCTGATGGTGTCGCCGTCGTGCGGGACCTGCAGAGCCTGCAGCCTGGGACTGCCCGGCTATTGCGCGAGCGCGCGCCGCATCAAGTTCGGCGGCCGCCTGCGGGACGGCCGCATTCCGTTCCGCCAGGGCAGTTCGCCCGTGTATGGGGCGTTCTTCCAGCAATCCTCGTTCGCGACGCACGCGCTCGCCACGGAAGGCAACGTCGTGAAAGTCCCCGACGAGCTGCCCCTCGAGCTCGCGGCAGCCTTTGCCTGCGGGGTCAACACCGGCGCGGGCGCGGTGCTGAACGCGCTGCGCCCCGAGCCCGGCAGCTCGATAGCGGTTTTCGGCGCCGGGACGGTAGGCCTCGCCGCGGTGATGGCGGCGCGCATCGCCGGGTGCAGCACGATCGTGGCAGTCGACCTGCACGAGAGCCGCCTGGCGCTGGCGCGCGAGCTGGGTGCCACGCATGCCCTGAGCGCTCCCGGCGCACTACCCATGGCGGTCGATGCTTCGATCGAGGCGGCTGGAGACCCGACGGCGCTGCGGCGGGCCGTGGATTGCCTGGCGCCGCTCGGGGTGTGCTGCCTCGTCGGCAGCGCCCGCAAAGGCGTGGAGGCCGCGCTGGAGATGGCGCAGTTGCAGCACGGCCGCACGCTGCGCGGCTGCATCCAGGGCGACGCTTCCCCCCAGGCGTTCTTCCCCCGCCTGTTCGACCACTGGCGCAGCGGGCGCCTGCCCGTCGAGCGCCTGATCTGCCTCTACGAGCTGCAGGACATCAATCGCGCGATGGCCGACGCCGCCAGCGGCCGGGTGGTCAAGCCGGTGCTTCGCATCGGCCGGGCGTGAGATAGACTATTTTTCTTCCAAGGAGGAGGGGCAAAAATGAAGCGGTGGATCCAACTGGGTGCGGCCCTGCTGGCGGCCTGCGCCTTCCAGGCTGTCGCGCAGGGCTATCCAGCCAAGCCGGTCCGGCTGATCATCGCCTTCACGCCCGGGAGCTCGACCGACATCATCGGCCGCGCAGTGGCGGCGAAGCTGCAGGAGATGTGGGGCCAGCCGGTGGTGGCGGAAAACCGCACCGGGGCAGGCGGCTCGATCGGCTCGGCGGCGGTGCTGCGCGAGCCTGCCGACGGTTACACCTTGCTGGCGAATTCCTCGGCGCACGTGTCCAACCCGTCGATCTACGCCAAGCTGCCGTATGACACGATGAAGGACTTCGCCAACATCTCGCCGCTCGCCGGCGGGCCGAACGTGCTTATCGTCGGCCCGCAGGCCGGCTGGAAGACGTTCGCGGACTTCGTCGCGGCCGCCAAGGCAAAGCCCGGCTCGCTCAACTTCTCCTCCGCGGGCATCGGCAGCGGGACCCATTTCAACCTGGAGAAGCTCAAGCTGATGGCGGGCATCGACGTGGCCCACGTGCCTTACAAGGGCACGCCCGAGGCGATCAGTGACACCATCGCGGGCCGGGTGTGCTGCTATTTCGCGCCGATCAACGCCGCGCTGCCGCACGTCGGCGGCGGCAAGGCGCTCGCGCTGGCGGTGTCGAGCGCGCAGCGCTCGCCGCTGCTGCCCAACGTGCCCACCATCGCGGAGTCCGGCGTGCCGGGCTTCGACTACACGCTCTGGGTAGGGCTCTGGGGCCAGGCGGGCATGCCGGCCGAGCTGGTGAGCAAGATCAACGCCGACGTGCGCAAGGCGCTCAACAGCGCGGATCTGAAGGGCAGGCTCACCAAGCTGGGCACCCTGCCCATGGACATGTCGCCGCAGCAGTTCACCGAGTTCGTGCGCAAGGAGCTCGCCGACACCGCCAAGGTGATGAAAGCCGCCGGGATCAAGCCGCAGTAACGCCCGCGTTACGCCGCGGAGGCGAGGCGCTTGAGCGGTACGCCGGTGAGCCTTTGAAGCTCCTGGAAATCTAGGCCGTCGACGGTCTCGACGACGTGGAGCCCATCGGGCTGCACGTCGATGACGGCGAGATCCGTGTAGATGCGGTGGACGCAGCGCGCGCCGGTGAGCGGGTAGGCGCAGCGCTCGACGATCTTGCTTTTGCCTTCCTTGGTGAGGTGCTCCATCATCACGAGCACCTTCTTCGCCCCGACCGCGAGATCCATCGCCCCGCCCACCGCCGGAATCGCGTCCGCACCGCCGGTGTGCCAGTTGGCGAGATCCCCGGCTACCGAGACCTGAAACGCGCCAAGCACCGCAAAGTCCAGGTGCCGCCCGCGGATCATGGCGAACGAGTCGGCGTGGTGGAAGTAACAGCCGCCGGTGAGCAGCGTCACCGGCTCCTTGCCGGCGTTGATCAGATCCTCGTCGACCTCGCCCTCGGGCGGCTTGGGGCCGATGCCGAGAACGCCGTTCTCGCTGTGCAGGATGATCTCGCGGCCTTTCGGCAGATAGTCGGCCACCAGCGTCGGCAGGCCAATGCCCAGGTTCACGTAAGCGCCTTCCGGAATGTCGCGGGCGACGCGCGCGGCCATCTGCTTGCGATCGAGTTTCTGCATCATGCAGCCTTCTTAAACGGGGAGGCGACTCGCACCACTCTCTGGACAAAAATGCCGGGCGTAACCACGACCTCGGGGTCGAGCTCGCCCAATTCTACGGTCTCGCGCACCTGCACCACCGTGGTCTTCGCGGCAGCCGCCATGATCGGGCCGAAATTGCGCGCGCTCTTGCGGTAGGTCAGGTTGCCCCAGCGGTCCGCGCGGTCGGCCTTGATGAGCGCGTAGTCTGCATGGATCGGATATTCGAGCACATAGTCGCGATCGCCGATGCGGCGGGTCTCCTTGCCTTCGGCGAGCTTCGTGCCGTAGGCGGTCGGCGTGAAGAAGGCACCGATACCCGCCCCGGCCGCGCGGATGCGCTCGGCGAGCGTGCCCTGCGGGACCAGCTCGAGCTCGAGCTCGCCGGCGCGGTACTGCGCATCGAAGTGCCACGAGTCGGCCTGGCGCGGGAACGAGCAGAGGATCTTGCGCACGCGCCTCGCCTTGATGAGCGCCGCAAGGCCGGTATCCCCGTTTCCGGCGTTGTTGTTGACGATGGTGAGATCGCGCGCACCCTGAGCGATGAGTGCCTCGATCAGGGCCGAGGGCATGCCTGCATTGCCGAAGCCGTGAATCATCACGGTGGCGCCATCGGGCACGTCGGCAAGCGCGGCCTCGGGGCTGGGTACGAATTTGTTGATCATGGCGGCGTGAATTATTGCATTCGCGCGTTGCATGCCGATCTTAACGCGCTACCTTCAGTAGCTGTAATAAGCGACTGAAAATAAAGACCAATCTATAGACAATGCTGCATCTGCAAAAGCAGCGCTAAGTACTTGTTGTTTTTAAGGAAACGTCCTTGACCGCCCAAGCCTTTACCCTTAAAGTGGCAAAAGGTAGCAAAAAGTGGGAATAAGAGCCGAATGGGCGGAGGATTTCATGGAGCGGCGGTCATCACGCTCGACGCCAAGGGACGCGTCGCTATCCCCACTCGTCATCGCACGGCGCTGCTCGACGGCGCCGAGACCCTGGTCCTCAGCGCCCATCCGGAGGGCTGCGTCCTGATCTATCCCGAGTCGGCGTGGGAACCGGTCCGAGCCCGCGTCGAGTCGTTTCCGAGCTTCAACGCGCAGGCGAGCTGGTGGAAGCGCCTGCTGCTCGGCATGGAGGAGCATGTCAGCCCGGATGGCTCGGGACGCGTGCTGCTGTCCCCGGCGCTGCGGCTGCACGCGAAGCTCGAGCGCGAAGCGATGATGGTCGGACAGGGCCGCTACTTCGAGCTCTGGGACTCGGCCGTCTGGTCGACCAAGCTCAGCCAGGCGCTCTCCGGCGCGGCAGCGCCGCCGCCGGGCATGGAGGATTTTTCCCTGTGAGGGAGGACAGTGCACATCCCGGTGCTCGCCGCCGAAGCTCTCGCCGCGCTGGCCGTCCGCGCGGACGGGACCTACGTGGACGGCACCTTCGGCCGCGGCGGGCACAGCCGGGCGATCCTCGCCCAGCTCGGTCCGCAAGGACGGCTCATCGCGCTGGACCGCGACCCGCAGGCCGCCGAAGAGGCCCGCACGATCCGCGACCCGCGGTTCTCGTTCTTCCATCTGCGCTTCTCGCAGCTTTCCCAGGCGGTGCCGGGCGAGGTGCAGGGGATGCTGTTCGACCTGGGTGTCTCGTCGCCGCAGCTCGACGACCCGGCGCGCGGCTTCTCGTTCCGGGCGGACGCGCCGCTCGACATGCGCATGGACACCACTGCGGGAGCCACCGCGGCGCAATGGCTTGCCGAAGCACAAGAAGAAGAAATCAGGGAGGTCATCCGGGAGTATGGCGAAGAACGGTTTGCTAAACAGGTTGCAGCGGCGATTGTTGCTGCGCGCGGCAGCCAGCCCATCGTCCGCACTCGCCAACTGGCCGATCTCGTGGCAAAGGCGGTCCGCACACGCGAGCCGGGCCAGGACCCGGCGACGCGCACCTTTCAGGCTCTACGGATTCACGTCAATCGGGAGCTTGAGGAAGTGTCGCTGATGCTGCCCCAGGCCGTTTCGCGCCTGGCCGCCGGCGGCCGCCTGGCGGTCATCAGCTTCCATTCGCTCGAAGACCGCATCGTGAAGCGCTTCATGCAGGCGCTGGCGCGGCCCGACGTGCCACGCCGTTTGCCCCTGCGCGCCAGCGAAATGCCACAACCGGCGCTTAAGCTGGTCGGCCGCCCCGCGCGGCCCTCCGAGCATGAACTACGTTCCAATCCGCGCGCGCGCAGCGCCACCCTGCGGGTGGCCGAGCGCACCGCGGCTGCCTTCAACCCCGACAACCGAATCGAGCCCGGCGCGCGGTGGCGAAACTGAACCTCCTCCTCCTCGCGGTTCTCGTCGCCTGCGCGCTCGGGCTCGTCACTTCTCAGCACAGGGCGAGGAAGCTGTTCACGGACCTCGAGCGCGAGCAGGCGCGCGCTCGCGAGCTCGACATCGAGCACGGCCAGCTGCAGCTCGAGGCGAGCACCTGGGGCCTGCACCGCCGCGTGGAGAAGATCGCCGTCTCGGCCCTGGGCATGCGCACGCCGGATCCGCGGCGCGTGCGGATGGTGATTCCCAAGCAGTGAACGCGGCTACGCAAGGTCTGGTGCGGCTGCCGGTGTGGCGCGCACGCTTCGTGCTCGCGCTGCTGCTGCTCGCCTTCGGCGTGCTCGTCGCGCGCTCGATTCATCTGCAGGCGCTGAAGACCGACTTCCTCCAGGAAAAGGGCGACGCCCGCTACTCGCGCGTGATCGAGGTGCCCGCCACGCGCGGCAGGTTGGTCGATAGACACGGTGACGCGCTGGCGGTGTCCACGCCGGTGAAGTCCATCTGGGCGATTCCGGCCGACGCCCGGCTCTCCAGGACGGAGAAGGCCCGCCTGGCGAAGCTGCTGGGAATGGACGCCACGGAGCTGCACAAGAAGCTCGCCGATGCTCAGCGCGACTTCGTCTATCTCAAGCGCCAGGTGCCGCCGCAGACCGCCGACGCGGTGGCCGCTCTTGGCCTGCAGGGCGTCCATCAGCACCGGGAGTTCCGACGCTACTACCCTGGGGGCGAAGTGACCGCTCACGTAGTGGGCTTCACGGGCGTCGACGACGCAGGCCAGGAAGGCGTCGAGCTCGCGTTCCAGCACCATCTGGGCGGCAAGCCGGGCAGCCGCCGCGTCATCAAGGACCGCCTCGGCCAGATCGTGGAGGACGTCGAGTCGATCCGCTCGGCGCAGGACGGCCGCGACCTCGCTTTGTCCATCGACGGCAAGCTGCAAAGCCTCGCCTTCGGCGCGCTCAAAACCGCCGTGGCCCAGCATCGCGCCAAGGCGGGCGCGCTGGTGGTGCTCGACGTGCGCACCGGAGAGATCCTCGCCCTAGCGAACGTGCCTTCGTTCAATCCGAACAACCGTGCGCGGCTGACGGGTGCGCAGCTGCGTAACCGCGCGGTCACGGATCTCTTCGAGCCAGGCTCGACGCTCAAGCCGTTCACCGTCGCGCTGGCGCTGGAGAGCGGCAAGGTGCGGCCTTCGACCGTCGTCGCGACCGGCGGCGGACGCCTGGAGCTCGCCAACTACACCATCCGCGACGTTCATCCCGCCGCGGCCCTGACGGTCGCCGAGGTGATCCAGAAATCGTCCAACGTCGGCTCGGCCAAGCTCGCCCTCGCCATGCCGCGGGAAGCGATGTGGGACCTTTATAGGCGCATCGGCTTCGGCGAAATTCCCGAGCTCGGCTTCCCCGGCGCAGCGGCGGGCCGGGTGCGCCACTATCGCAGCTGGCGGCCGATCGAGCAGGCAACGATGGCCTACGGGCACGGCATTTCCGTGAGCTTGGTGCAGCTCGCGCGCGCCTATACGGTGTTCGCGCGCGACGGGGAATTGGTGCCGCTTACGCTGGTCAAAACCAGCATTGCCGCGAGCGGCGAAAAGTTGCTTTCCACCGACACCGCACGCGCCGTGCGCGCAATGCTCGAGCTTGCCGTGCAGCCCGGCGGCACGGGTCCCCGGGCGCGCATCATGGGCTGGCGCGTGGCGGGCAAGACCGGCACCGCGCACAAGCCCGAAAACGGCAGCTATGCGGCGGACAAGTATCTCGCCTCGTTCGTGGGCTTCGCGCCCGCGTCGGCCCCGCGCCTGATCATCGCGGTGATGATCGACGAGCCGGCTGCGGGGCAGCACTACGGCGGCGCGGTAGCGGCGCCGGTCTTCGCGCAGGTAATGCAGGGGGCGCTGCGCATGCTGAACGCCCCCCATGACGCTCCGCTCGAGCCGGTCCCGTTCCCGGGCGAGGGCGAGGAACTGAAGGAGAGCACTTGAGACCCGGGTGCACAGCGTGGAAACGACGCAGCTTCTCGAGCGGCTCGCTTCGCAGGGCGCGATGATCGCGAGCCTGTCCTCCGACAGCCGCCGCTGCGCGCCCGGCGTGGCCTTTCTCGCCTATCCGGGGGAGGCCGCGGACGGCCGCGCACATATCGCCGACGCCATCCGGCGCGGCGCCGCCGCGGTGCTGTGGGACGACGCCGGCTTCGCCTGGCGCACCGAATGGCGCGTGCCCAACGTCTCGGTGCGGGGCTTGAAGCAGCACGCCGGCACGCTCGCCCACGACTTCTATGGCCGGCCGTCCGAATCGCTGTGGGTATGCGGCGTGACCGGCACCAACGGCAAGACTTCGTGCAGCCAGTGGATTGCGGCGGCGTTGTCCGCCTCGGGCGCGAAGGCCGGGGTCATCGGGACCCTGGGCGCGGGCTTCCCCGGTGCACTGGTCGAAGCGTCGAACACGACTCCCGATGCCCTCGACGTGCACAAGATCCTGAAAGACTTCCTCGTCCAGGGCGCGAAGGCCGCTGCAATGGAAGTGTCCTCGCATGGGCTGGTGCAGGGTCGCGTGAACGGCGTGGCATTCGATTGCGCGCTGTTTACCAATCTCTCGCACGATCACCTCGATTACCACGGCAGCATGGAGGCGTACGCCGAGGCAAAGGCGCGGCTGTTCGACAGCGCGGGACTTTCGACGGCCGTGCTCAACATGGACGACGTGGTCGGGGTGCAGCTCGCGCGCCGGCTCGAAAGCGGCGGCGTGCGCATCATCGGCTACTCGCTCTCGGGCGCGCGCAACGGCAGCGAGTTCATCGCCGCAGCGCGCAGCGTCAACGGCGAGATGGACATCGAGTCGAGCTGGGGCCGCGCCACGGCCCGGGTCAATCAGCTCGGGCGCTTCAACCTCGCGAACGCGCTCGGCGTGCTCGGCTGCCTCGTCGCCTATGGCATGCCTTTCGAGCAGGCAGTCGAGCGTCTCGAAGATCTGCCTCCCGTGCCCGGCCGCATGGAGCAGATTGGCGAGCGGCCCCTGGCGGTCATCGATTATGCGCATACGCCGGATGCGCTGGAAAAGGTCCTGCAGGCGCTGCGCCCGGTGGCCGCGCAGCGCGGCGGCGCCCTGGTAGCGGTGTTCGGCGCCGGCGGCGACCGGGATCCCACCAAGCGGCCGCTGATGGGCGCGGTGGCCGCGCGGCTGGCAGACCGCATCGTGGTGACCTCCGACAATCCGCGCAGCGAAGCGCCCCTGGACATCATTTCCCAGGTCACCCGCGGCATCGAAAGGCCGCACGACATCGAGCCGGATCGTGCGCGCGCCATCGAGCTCGCCGTTGCGCAGGCGGACCCCGCCGACGTCATCCTGGTTGCCGGCAAAGGGCACGAGAACTACCAGGAGATCGCCGGCAGGCGCCTGCCTTTCTCGGACGCGCGGGTGGCGCGCGCCGCACTCGCCCGGCGGGACACGGCATGATGAGCCTCTCGGAAGCGGTGCGCGTCGTCGGAGGACGCATGAGCGGAGCCGACACGCGCTTCAGCGGCGTGTCGACCGACACGCGGACCTTGCGGGCTGCCGAGCTGTTCGTCGCGCTGCGCGGCGAGCGCTTCGACGGGCACCGCTTCCTGAAGGACGCCACCGCGGCGAAGGCGGCCGCCGCGGTCGTCGACCGCAATTACGCGGGCGAATTTCCCCTGCCGGTCGCGATCGTGGAGGACACGCGAATTGCGCTCGGTCAGCTGGCGCGCGACTGGCGCGCGCGGTTCAGCCCGGCGCTGGTCGCCGTGACCGGGTCCAACGGCAAGACCACGGTGAAGGAGATGCTCGCCGCCATCCTGCGGGCGCACGCCGGCGCCGACGCCGTGCTCGCCACCAGCGGCAACCTCAATAACGACATCGGCGTGCCGCTCACGCTGCTGCGCATGCGCGAAGCGCACCGCTGGTGCGCCATCGAGCTCGGCATGAACCACAAGGGCGAGATCGCCTACCTCGCGGCCATTGCCCGGCCGACCGTCGCGCTGGTGAACAATGCGCAGCGCGAGCATCTGGAGTTCATGCGCTCGGTCGAGGAAGTGGCGGCGGAGAACGCCTGCGTTTACGAGGCCTTGCCGGCAAACGGCGTCGCCGTGGTGAACGCGGACGACCCGCAGGCCGCGTTTTTCCGGGCCCGCGCGGGCAACCGCCGCGTGATCGATTTCGGAATCGGGGGCGGGGCTGCCGTTACCGTGAGCTATCGGCTGCAGGCGCTGGCGAGCGATCTTGCGATCCGCACGCCCGGCGGCGAAGCGCAAGCCACGCTTGCCATCCCGGGACTGCACAACGTGCGTAACGCGCTTGCCGCCGCGGCCTGCGCCTTCGCCGCGGGTGTGGCGCCGAAAGCGATCGGCGCGGGGCTGACGGCGTTCCGTCCCTACACGGGCCGCCTGCAGGTCAAGCAGGCGCAAAACGGCGCCACGCTGATCGACGATACCTACAATGCCAACCCCGACTCGGTGCGCGCGGCGATCGACGTTCTTGCCTCCTGCCCCGGGCCGACGGTGCTGGTGCTCGGCGACATGGGTGAAGTCGGCGACCACGGCCCGGATTTCCACCGCGAAGTGGGCGCCTATGCCAGGAGCAAGGGCATCTCGAGCCTGCTCGCCCTCGGCGAGGCGACGCGGCACGCGGTCGAGGCATTCGGCCCGGGCGCACGCCACTTCGACCGGGTCGAGGACCTGCTGCCGGAGGTCGCCGGCAGCAGCATTCTGGTGAAGGGATCGCGCTTCATGAAGATGGAGCGCGTCGTGGCGGCACTTACGGGAGGGCATTGATGCTCCTCGAGCTTGCGCAATGGCTGGCGAAGGATGTGCGCCTGTTCAACGTTTTCAACTACATCACGCTGCGCGCGGTGCTGGCCTGTCTCACCGCGCTCGCCGTTTCGCTCGTGCTCGGACCGTATTTCATACGCAAGCTCACCGCCTACAAGATCGGGCAGGCGGTGCGCGACGATGGGCCGCGCTCGCACCTCACGAAGGCCGGCACCCCGACCATGGGCGGCGCGCTGATCCTGGTGTCGATCTGCGTCACGGTGCTGCTGTGGGGCGACCTTTCCAACCGGCTGCTGTGGGTCGTGCTGCTGGTCACGCTCGCCTTCGGCACGGTGGGCTGGGTCGACGACTACCGCAAGGTCGTGCACCGCAACCCCAAAGGCCTGTCGGCCAAGGCCAAGTTCTTCTGGCAGTCGGTGATCGGCCTGTCGGCGGCCGTCTATCTCGGCTTTCTGTCGCAGAGCATGCCGGCTCTCAACCAGCTGATCGTGCCGTTCTTCAAGCACATTGCCTATCCCCTGGGGATCGTCGGCTTCGTCGCGCTCACGTTCTTCGTCATTGTCGGCACGTCCAACGCAGTCAACCTGACCGACGGCCTCGACGGCCTGGCGATCATGCCCACCGTCATGGTGGGCAGCGCGCTAGGCATCTTCGCCTACGTCGCCGGGCATGCGGTGTTCTCCAAGTATCTGGGTGTGCCGTACATCCAGGGCGCCGGCGAGCTCGCGGTGATCTGCGGCGCGCTGGCCGGGGCCGGACTCGGCTTCCTCTGGTTCAACGCCTACCCGGCGGAAGTGTTCATGGGGGACGTCGGCGCACTGGCGCTCGGGGCGGCGCTGGGCACCATGGCCGTCATCGTGCGCCAGGAGATCGTCCTTTTCATCATGGGCGGCGTGTTCGTGGCCGAAACCCTGTCGGTGATGATCCAGGTGCTGTACTTCAGGTACTCGGGCGGCAAGCGCATCTTCCGCATGGCGCCGCTGCACCATCATTACGAGCTGGAGGGCTGGAAGGAAAGCCAGGTGGTGGTGCGCTTCTGGATCATCACCATGATGCTCGTGCTGTTCGGCCTGTCGACGCTCAAGCTCAGATGATGCGCGAGCCTGCGCTCTTGCTTCTGCCCAGGCCGGCGCCGCGCGAGCTGCGGGGCTTGCGTGTGCTGGTGCTCGGGCTGGGCGACACCGGGCTGTCGGTGGCGCGCTGGGTGGAGCACCAGGGCGGCACGCCGCGCGTCGCCGATACGCGCGCCGCGCCTCCGAGAGCGAAAGACTTCGCGGGCGACCTGCGCACCGGCCCTTTCGGCGCGGAGCTCCTTGAAGGGGTCGATATCCTTTGCGTGAGCCCGGGTCTGCCGCTCGAGCAGCCGCTCATCCGCGATGCGCTGCAGAAGGGCATGCCGGTGCTCGGCGATGTCGAGCTGTTCGCGTGGCACAACCGCAGCACGGTACTCGCGGTGACCGGGACCAACGGCAAGACCACGGTCGCTTCGCTCGTCGCGCACCTGCTGCGCACGGCCGGCGTGGACTGCAAAGCCGCCGGGAATATCGGCCCCGCCGTGCTCCACGCGGCGCTGGAGCGCACCCCCGCGGTGTGGGTGCTCGAGCTGTCGAGCTACCAGCTCGAGACCACGTGGTCGCTGCGTTCGGAGGCCGCGGCGCTTCTCAACGTCTCCGAGGACCACCTGGATCGCTATCCGGG
>DASUUN010000123.1:0-3680 GCA_036374055.1 Burkholderiales bacterium | reverse complement strand
GGCTCGATCCTCAAGATCTTCGTGGTGCAGGGCGCCGTGATCGGGGTGCTCGGCACGCTGCTCGGCGTGGCGGGCGGCGTGCTGCTCGCGCTCAACGTCGAGACGGTGGTGCCGGCGCTCGAGACCGCGCTCGGCTTCAAGTTCCTGTCGAAGGACGTCTACCTGATCCCCGACCTGCCCTCGGAAGTGCATGTCGACGACGTCGTCGGCGTGGCGATCATCTCGCTCGTGCTCGCTTTCCTCGCCACGCTCTACCCGAGCTGGCGCGCCTCCAAGGTCAACCCCGCGGAAGCCCTGCGGTATGAGTGACGCGGTGCTGTCGTGCCGCGGACTGCACAAGACTTACCAGGGCCCGGCGCCGGTGCACGTGCTGCGCGGCGTGGATCTCGAGGTGCGCCGCGGCGAGCGCATCGCCATCATGGGCCGCTCGGGCTCGGGCAAGTCGACGCTGCTGCACGTGCTCGGCGGGCTGGATGCGCCGAGCGGCGGCACGGTGCTGGTGCAGGGCAAGCCCTTCAGCGAGATGGGCGAGGCCGAGCGCGGCCGCGTGCGCAACGCGACGCTCGGCTTCGTCTACCAGTTCCACCACCTGCTGCCCGAGTTCACCGCGGCAGAAAACGTGGCCATGCCGCTTTTCATAAGAAGACTTTCACGGGAAGAGGCGCTCAGGAGGGCAGGCAAAATCCTCGGCGAGATCGGCCTGGGCGAGCGGCTCGAGCACCGGCCGGGGGAGCTCTCCGGCGGCGAGCGCCAGCGCTGCGCCTTCGCCCGCGCGCTGGTCACCGAGCCGGCCTGCGTGCTGGCCGACGAGCCGACCGGCAACCTCGACTCGCATACCGCCGACGAGGTGTTCGACGCGATGGTGCGGCTGTCGGCTTCGCACGGCACGGCGTTCATCATCGTGACCCACGATGCCGGCCTCGCCGCGCGCGCCGAGCGCGTGCTCGAGCTGCAGGACGGCCTGCTGCGCCTTCGCTAGCCGTTACGCAGCGTCTCGGCCAGCCGGTCGCGCAGCTCGTTGGAAACCGCCACCTGCCTGTCCGGGTCCTCGCGCTGCACTTCGTAGAGCTTCGCCAGGACCTCCTCGTCGTGCGCCGCGAAGGTGCGCACCGCCTCGGCCGCGCGCGCCGCATCGCCGCTGATCGACGCGAGCGCCTTTTCGCCCAGCGCCAGCGCCGAAAGCCAGGTCTCTCTTTCGATCGCCTCGACGCCCAGGTCGCGCAGCTCGAAGAGATGGCGCATGTCCCGTGCGCGCGACACCAACCGCAGGCCGGGGAAGTGCTTCCTGGCCGAGCGCGCGAGCTGCGTAATCGCTCTCGGATCGTCCAGGGTGATGATGAGGAAGTCGGCGCTCGCCGCGCCGGCCGCGTGCAGCAGGTCGAGGCGCGTCGCGTCGCCGTAGAAGACGCGGAACCCGAGCTTGCGGCATTGCGCGACGTGGTCGGGGTCGTCGTCCAGCACCGTGAGCTGGTAGCCGCTGGCCGCCAGCAGGCGGGCCACCACCTGCCCGATGCGCCCCAGCCCGGCGACGATCAGCCTGCTGCCCCGGGGCTTCTCGGCGGCCGGCTTTTCCTCGACGCGACGCAGGAGCAGCCGGTCGTGCAGCACCAGCAGGAACGGCGTCGCCAGCATCGACAGCGCCACCGCCAGGATGAGCAGATCGCCGATTTCCCTGGGCAGCACCCGGCCGCCGGCGGCCGGACCCAGCAGCACGAAAGCGAACTCGCCGCCCTGCGCGAGGAGCAGCACGAACAGCGGCAGCTCGGTGGCCGGCAGGCCGGCGCGCCGCGCGATCATCCACAGCACCGAGCCCTTGAGGACGAACAGCGCCAGGACGATCGCGGCCACGGCGAGCGGGCGCTCCAGCAGCACGCCGAAGTCGACGCTCATGCCCACCGAGATGAAGAACAGGCCGAGCAGCAGGCCCTTGAACGGCTCCACCGCCGCTTCGATCTCGTGGCGGTACTCGGACTCGGCGAGCAGCACGCCGGCAAGGAAGGCGCCCAGCGCCATCGACAGGCCGACCTGCTCGTAGCCGAGCGCGATGCCGAGCACGAGGAGCAGCGCGAAGGCGGTGAAGATCTCGCGCAGCCCGGTGCGGGCGATCAGGCGGAACACCGGGCGGGCGAGGTAATGGCCCAGGACCAGTGTCGCCGCCACCGCTGCCGCGGGGTACGCGATCTCGTGCCAGGAGAACGAACGGCTGACGCCCGCCGCGCCGAGCAGCGGCAGCAGCGCGAGCATCGGGATCACCGCGAGGTCCTGGAACAGCAGCACCGCGAAAGTCGCCTGGCCGCCCTGCGTGCCCAGCCCGCCGCGCTCTTCCAGCGGCTGCAGCGCCAGGGCGGTCGAGGAGAGCGACAGCGCCATCGCGGCGACCAGCGCGACGCGCCCGTCCACCCCCATCGCCCAGGCGGCAGCGGCGAGCGCCGCGATGCAGCCGATCACCTGCGACAGCCCCAGGCCGATCAGCCGTCCGCGCATGCTCCACAGCCGCCGGGGCTCGAGCTCCAGGCCGATCACGAAAAGGAGGAACACCACGCCGAGCTCGGCGAAGGCGCGCGTGTCCTGCACGTCGCCGACCAGCTCGAATCCCCAGGGACCGATGGCGACCCCGGCGAGCAGGTAGCCCGCCACCGAGCCCAGCCCGAGCCGCTGCGCCACGAGCACCGCGACCACCGCTGCGGCGAAGTAGATCGCCGCCTGGACGAGCAGCGGATTACCGTGTTCCATCAGCCGGGAAGTATAAGGATTCGCCTGCGCACCATCTCCTCGTAGAACGCCGGGTCCTGCAAGGATCGGTTAAGGACGAAGCCCTGGCTGCTGGCGCGCACCAGGAAGCGCACGCCCAGCGCGCCGAGGAACGCGGCGATCCCGGTGAAGAGGTAACCGCTGAGCGCAAGCGCAACGCCCAGCCCGAGCAGCGGCAACAGGAAGAAAGGCAGCAGCAGGCGGCCGGATACCAGCCGCGCGGCCGCGTCGCGGTTTACGCTGATTTGGAGGGTGCCTTCCTGATAGGCCTGGAGGAACTGAGCGTGCGTCACGACCGCGTCGAGATGAGAAAAATGGGGTCCGTCCCCATTTAACGGCGGCGCCGGCGGGCGCGCGCGCGCCAGGCGATGACGACGTACAGTCGCCAGGCGAGCTCGGCGCTGAAGTAGCCGACGGCGGCGAGCGTGAGCGCCAGAGCGCCCAGCCCCACCGCGAGCGGCTTGCCCAGCGCGAGCACCCAGGTCCACATGCCGCGCAGCGAGCCGGTGAAGTCGCCCCAGTCCCACAGGAACGGTTCGATCGGCATGGGCGCCTGGGAGGCGCCCAGCAGCAGCTGGCCGTAGCCGTAGGCGAGCAGGTAGATCGGCACGATGGTGAACGGGTTGGTGTAGAGGGTCGTAAGCAGCGCCACCGGCAGGTTCTTCCTGAGCGGGATGGCGAGCGCGACGGCGCCGAGCATCTGCAGCGGGCCCGGGATCAGCCCGCAGGCCAGGCCGATCGCCACCGCGCCGGGCACCGACTTGCGGTTGAGGTGCCACAGGTTGGGATGGTGCAGCCAGCCGGCGAACGGCGCCACCAGGCGGTGGCCGCGCACGGTGTGGGCATCGGGCAGGTACTTGCGGAGAAACTTGCGCGGCACGGTCAGCCGGTGTCAGCCGGTTCAAGGCGAGGCGCGTTGATTCTACGAT
>DASUUN010000122.1:0-10017 GCA_036374055.1 Burkholderiales bacterium | reverse complement strand
CCCCCGGGTTGAACGTCATCGCCAGGTGCACGCGCGGGTCGTTCACGATCTCGGACAGGATCTCCAGCGCCTCCTCATGCGCGGGGGTCAGGCGCTTCGCTTCGGGGAAGTTGCGCTGCGCCGAGGCGATGTACTCGCTCGTGAAGGATCCCGACAGCCTGCCTTCGTGCCAGTGGAAGACCGGCATGTCGAACCACGGCTTCATGCCCTCGGGCACCTCGCCGCGCCGGTCGGTCGGGAAGGGCTCGAACAAGGCAGGCAGCAGCCGCGGCTTCTTCCTGATGATCTCGTTGTAGACGGTCATCGAGCTGGCGAGGTAGCTCTCGCCGCCCGCCTTCGCCGCCTTCAGGCACAGCAGCCCGACCAGGTCCACCGAGTCGGTGTGGTATTCGAGCTTGCGGTTGGTCTGGTAGTAGCGCACCCGCGGATCCTGGATGTCCAGGCCCAGGTCCTTGACGTGCCCGAGGAGGTGGCCCTTGGCGTTCTGCGATCGGAAGCCGCCGAGCCAGGAGCCCATGCCGAGGTACGCGATCGCCTGCTCCTCGCGTGTCATCTGCTCCACCGGCAGGCCGCGCAGCAGGACGAAGCCGCGGCCTTCGAGCAGCTCGGCGAGGATTTCCTTCAACACCGGGCCGAGGCGCGGCAGGCGGAAGGTCTCCGGGGAAAGGCGGGCCAGCGGGACGCCGCGCGCGCCTTCTACCGCGCGCCGTACTTCCGCCAGCTCCTCGACGCTGAACTCGCGGATCCAGTCGCGGCAGGCGGCGAGCTCGCGCCCGTACCACACACCCGGACCGCGCACAGGCACAGTATGCATTCCAGAGGAGGAGCATACCGTGAAAAAACTTGTCGCCATGCTAGCGCTCGCCGGCTGCTCGGCCGAGCCTGGGCTCCGACTTCGATTTCAGTATTTGGGCGCGGCGACGCGCTCGATCATCACGTTGACGCAGGCGACTTTCCGGGACTGGATGGCCCTTCCCAGGGCGCCGTTCAGCTCACTGAACGAAAGCACGTCTTCGCCGTGCGCGCCCAAAGCGGCGGCGGCGGCGCCGTAGCGGGTCGGCAGGAGCTCGCAGCCGTGCGCCCGCGCGGCGCCGTAGGCGCGCAGCTGGATCTGGTACTCGGCGTTCCAGGCCGCGTCGTTGCCGATCACCGCGAGGTAGTCCAGGCCGTAGCGCACCGCGGTGTCGATCTCGGACATGTGGAAGCCGAAGGTTCCGTCACCCAGCATCGCCACCACGCGCGCCTGCGGATACGCGAGCCTGGCCGCGGCGGCGAACGGCAGCGCAGAGCCGATGGAGCCGGCCGGCCCGTTGATCAGCCGGCGCGGCGCGGACAGGCAGGCCTGCGCCCACTGCCCGAACTCGCCGCCGTCGCTCACCAGCACCGCGTCCGGCGCCTCGAGCAGCTTCTGCACCTCGCGGCACACGGCGACCGGGTGGTTTGTCGACTGGATCGCCTGCCACGCCGGCGGCCGGTAGCCCAGCGCGTGGCTGACTTCGTCGAACCAGCCGCCGCCTTTCACAGCGAAATCTTTCGGGAGGAACGGCGTCTCGAGAACCTGGCAGTCCTCGGCGAACGCCTTGCCGAACTGCAGCGTGAAATCGCGCTGCTTGCCGGCGAGGAGCACGACGTCGGCCTGCTTGAGCACCCCGGCGAGGCGCCCGAGGCTCGGGTCGTTGACGCCGCGCGGGCTTTCCATGCCGATCACCGGGATGCCGCAGTCGAGCTTCTTCGCCCGCATCGCCGCAGGGCCCGCGATGATGAGCGGACGCTTCGCTTCGAGCAACGCCTGGGGTACTACTGCAGTTCGCCTTTCGATTTCAAAAGCCTCCGGCGGCGGGACCGCACTGCCCGTCAATGCATCCAGGACGTCGTTCGGCACGCTGAGGTGCACCGGGCCGGGCCGGCCGCTGCACGCGGTGCGCCAGGCCTTCACGAGGTCTTCGCCGAGGGAATCGGCGGACTGCGCGGTCCACGAGGCCTTGGCGAGCGGCGCGGCAACGTCGGCCTGCCGCATTTCCTGGAAAGCGCCTTTGCCGAGCTCGTCGAGCGGCGCGTGGCCCGAGATCAGCACCATCGGCGATTCGGCGGCGAGCGCGGTATAGAGCGCGGCGACCGCGTTCGCGTGGCCGGGACCGCCGGTCACGAGGGCGATGCCCGGCTGCCCGGTCAGCCTGCCCCAGGCGTCGGCCATGTGCGCGGCGGCGGCCTCGTGGCGTACATGGATGAGCGGGAGCTTCGCCTCCAGCGCCGCATCGAACACCGGCATCACGTGGTTGCCCGACAGCGTGAACAGGTGGCGCGCGCCCGCAGCGGCGAGCGAGCGTGCAAGAACGTCGGCCCCGCGCAGCGTCACTTGCCCAGGACCTCCGCGGCGAGCGCCTTGGACGAGCCGGGCTGGCCGACCGAGCAGGCGCCGACGATGCGGCCTTTCAGCGCGACCACGCGCCGCGCCGTGCCGCCCTCGAGCGTGGCGGAGACCTCGGCGTCCTGCACGCCTTCGATGTTGCCGAAGCTGAACACGTCGATACCGTCGCACTTGAGCTTCACCGGCGGGTCCTGCGGCGCGTACACGCGCGCCTCCCCCAGCGCATTGGCCGCCGCCACCTCGCCTTGCGCCGCGCCCACCGGCCACAGGCCCGAAGCGCCGCCGCGCAGCTCGGCGACGTCGCCGGCGGCGAAGATGCAGGGATCGGAGGTGCGCATGCCGGCGTCGACGATCACCCCGTGGCGTACGTCGAGCCCGGCCTCCTTCGCCAGCGCCACGTTCGGACGGATGCCGATCGAGGCCACGCACAGGTCCGCCGAGAAGGTCGCCTCGCCCGCGCTCACCGCCACGCGATGGCCGTGCAGGCGGATCGCATCCACCGCGATGCGCGTGCGCGTCTCGATGCCGCGCGCCGACAGGAAGTCGGCGAGCAGCCGCCCGCCCGGGCCGTCGATCTGGCGGTTCATGAGGTGGCTGCCCCGGTGCAGGATGGTGACGCGCAGGCCAAGGCGGTTGAGCGCATCGGCCGCCTCGATGCCGAGCACGCCGCCGCCGAGCACGAGCGCGTCGCGCGCGCCGCGCTCCTGCACCCAGCGCCGGATGGCGGCCGCGTCGTCGGCCCGGCGCAGCACGAAGCAGCCGTTGTGCGGCGCGAACCCGGGCGCCGGCACCGCGGCTTCGGCGCCGGTGGCGAGGATCAGCCGGTCATAGTCGAGCGCCTCGCCGGTGGCGAGCACCACCTTGCGCACCGCGGGATCGATGCGCGTGGCGAGCGTGTTGCGCCATATCTCCACCTTGTTGCGCTCGAACCATTCGTCGGGCAGCAGCTGCAGCCCGTCCATGGCGGTGCGGCCGTAGACCACGCGCCCGATGCTCATGCGGTTGTAGTAGTGCTGGCTTTCCCCGGCCACCACTTCGATGGCGCACGAAGGCGAGAGCCGGCGCAGCGTCTCCGCCGCCGCCGTGCCCGCCACCCCGTTGCCGATGATCACGACCCGTTTCACCCCGGCTTTTTCGGCAAGATCCTCTTGCGGAGGAGCGATTGCCGGGGCCCCTCCCGTCTTCTTCACCTCCAGGTCGATCGTCACCGGGCCCTTCACGCGGCAGGCGCAGGCGAGCCGCGCGCGGCCTTCGAGGCCCAGCCGGCGCAGCGTGGCGCTTTCTTCCGGCCCGGGTGGCTCGAGATTCTCCGCGCCGGCGGCGATGCCCACGGGATCGGCGCCGCACAGACCCATGCGGCAGCCGTAGTCGATCTTGATGCCGGCGTCCTCCAGCCCTTCGAGCAGCGACTGTCCGGGCGCGAGCGCGAACACGCGCCCGCTGGAGCGCTCGGTGACCTCGGGCTTGCCTTCGCCCGCGGCGCGCTCGCCGAGCCGCGCGCTTTCCGGCACGCGCAGCTGGTGCGCCGAGGACAGGGCGCGGCCGTACGCCGCCTCCGTGCCGAGCGCGCGCGTCATGACGCCCGCGCCGACCAGCACCACCACGGCCTGCACCGCGTAGCCGATCCACCCGGGCAGCGCCACGCCCGAGAGCGCGGCGACGCCGCGCACGATGCCTTCGCCGGCGAAGAAATAGAAGGCGAGCAGCGCGAACAGGCCGAAGCCGGTCGCCACCTTGTACACGCTCACCTTGGCGAAGTTGACCAGGACCTGGAACAGGCCGGCCGAGATCAGGATGAACAGCCCGAACACGAAGAAGTACACCGACGGGTCGGACCACGTCATCCCGGCGAGCGTGTAGTACGCGAGGATCAGCCCCGGCAGCATGGCGACGAAGAAACGCCGCTGTCCCGCGTGGCGCTCGTCGCGGTCGTACAGGTCGCCGAAGATGGTGGCGCGCGGGTTGAAGTCGTAGCAGTTTTTCTGGCAGCCGACGCAGGTAGGGCAGTAGGCGTTGGGCACCACCGCGATCGGCGCCTGGCCGTGCACCTTCTGGATGGGCGCGAGCGGGCAGAAAGTCCCGCACCAGCCGCTGCGTCCCTTGAACAGCAGCCCCCCGGCGAGGGCGAGGCCGAGCGCCGCGGCCACCATCAGCGCGACCAGGTCGCCGCGGTGGTCGAGCAGCGGGTCGCGCAACGCCACCAGGCCGATGAACAGGCCGGTGGAAATGGCGTAGCACCACACGCGCAGGAACTGCGGCAGCGTCCAGCCGAGCGACATGCCGAGCGTGCGCGGCAGCTGGTTGGCGAAGCCCATCGGGCAGACGTTGCGCCATACGCCGGGGGCGAGCGCGAAGACGAGCGGCAGGCTGGGCACGAGGACGCGCCAGAAAAGCTGCAGCCCCTTCTCGGGCTGCATGACGAGCAGCCACACCACCGCGCCCGCGACGCACAGCGCAAGGATGCGCAGCAGCATCCACGCCGCCTGCGGGACGCGTTGCGGAAGCTGCGTGTAGTTGCGGAAGACCGCTTCGGTGGAGGTCATCGGCCGGCGCCTTCGAGCATGCCGCGCAGCCTGCGACTGAGGACGCGGCCCAGGTCGAGGAGCATCACGCGCGCGATGGCCGGCTCCCACACCGCCATCGCGTCGAACTGCTCGCGGCGCAGGGAGAAGGTCACCGCCTCGGTGAGCGCGCGCACCGTGGCCGTGCGCGGCCGGCGGTCGAAGAAACCGATCTCGCCGAACACCGAGCCTTGGGTGATCACGGCGAGCTGGCGCTCGCCGAGAATCCCGGCCCTCGCCACCACTTCCACCTCGCCCTGCGCGAGGAAGTAGAGCGTCGGGTCGTCGTCGCCCGCCCGCAGCACCGTGGCGCCGGCGGCGAAGCGCTCGCGGCGCATGAACGCCACCAGCTTCTCCCAGTCGTCGCCGCGCAGCTCGCCAAACACCACGAAATTCCCCGGGGCCATGCTGGACGCCTGGCCGGGATAGTCGAAGAACACCGCCTCCCTCCCTGACTCCGATGCTACTTCAAAAGATCGAATTCGCGCAGCGCGTGTTCCCGCAGACGGACCTTCTGCACCTTGCCGCTCGCCGTCATGCCGATGGCCTCGAAGTCCTCGACGATCCTGAGATAGCGCGGCACCCGGAAGTTGGCGCAGCGTGCTTTGCACCATTCGACAAGCTCCTTCTCCGCCAGTCCATGAAATCCATGTTTCAACGTCACATACGCGCAGGGCACTTCGCCGAGCCGCTTGTCGGGCACGCCGACCACCTGCGCGGTCTCCACCGCCGGGTGCGCGAGCAGCACCTCCTCCACCTCGGCCGGCGCGACGTTCTCGCCGCCCACACGGAACACGTCCTTGAGGCGGCCGATCATGCGCAGGCGCCCGTCGGCGGTGAGCTCGCCCAAGTCGCCGGTGCGCAGCCAGCCGTCCTCGGTAAACGCCTTGGCGTTGGCCTCGGGGTTGTTGCAGTAGCCCTTCATGACGTTCCATCCGCGCACCTGGATTTCGCCGTCTCTGATACGCACGTCGACACCCTGATGCGGCTTGGCCAGGCCCTGCACCCTCAGCTCCTCCGGGTCCCGCCAGTCGCTCATGACTACGTTCGGCGAAGCTTCCGACAGGCCGTAGGCGGCGCAGATGTGCTTCGCGCCGAGCACATCGATGATCGCGCGCATGGTCTGCGGCCCGGCCGCGGCCCAGCCGCCGCGCAGCGCGAGCTTGCGCTGCGGAAAATCGGCGTGCCCCATCAGCATCTGCATGATGGTGTCGTTGCCCGAGAGCAGCGTACAGCGCTCGCGCTCCATCAGCTCGAGCGCGGCGCCGGCCTCGAAGGTCGGCAGCGTCACCAGGCACGCCCCGCTCACCAGCGCCATCAGCGCCGAGAGCGTCGAGCCCGCCACGTGGAAGAACGGCCGGCAGTTGAAATAGCGGTCCTCGGCGCGGATGCCGATGCGCGTGCCCGCGGCCCAGGCGTCGCGCAGCATGCTGTCGTGCGTGAGCATCGCGCCCTTGGGATAGGCGGTCGTTCCCGAGGTGAACTGGATGAGCAGGACGTCGTCCGGCGTCACATCCACGGGCTGAAATGACCCGGAAGGGAGTTGTGAAAAGGCGCTCGAAAACCCCGTTTCACGCACCATGGCGCCGAAGTCGATGTTCAGGAAGCGTTCGACGTAGAACAGCGCCTTGCACTGCGCCTGCTTCAGGCAGAAATCGATCTCGGGCGCCTTGAAGCGCGTGTTCACCGGCACCGTCACCGCGCCGATCAGCGCCGCGCCGTAGAACAGCGCCAGCCAGTTCTCGTCGTTGCCCATCAGGATGCCGACGTGGTCGCCGCGCCTGAGCCCCATCGCCTGCATGCCGCCGGCGGCGGCCTTTGCTTTCTCTAGCAGCTCGCCGTAAGTGAAACGGGCATCTCGGGTCACCAGCGCTTCGGCGTCCGTCCTGCGCGATTGCAGCACCTCGCCGAGCGTCTGGGGCTTCCAGCTCATCGTCTTGACCCCCTGACAAGGGGGTCGTGAGCCGAAGGCGAACGGGGGGTTTTGTTTTCGCCAAAACCAACCCCCCGCTCGCAAAAACCGCTCGCTCCCCCCTTCACAGGGGGGCGGCAACGATGAACCGTCATGTTTTTCCCATCCAGTTCCCGGACGCGAGCTGCTGCTCGATAGCTTCGAGTTCCACCTCCAGCGCGCCGTGCGGGTCGAGCTCGACGCCGCGGTCGATGCATTGCTTGGCGAGGCGCAGGGCGTCCGCGGGTGCCTGGAGGATCGCCCTTGCAATGCTTTCCATTTCCTGATCGAGATCGGGACTGATGCGGGAAACGAGGCCCGCGATCCTCGCTTCCTCGGCGGTGAGCCGCCGGCCGGTGAACATCAGGTCCTTGGCGAGGCGCTTGCCGAGCACGCGCGGCAGGCGCTGGGTCGCGCCCACGGTGCCGCGCTGCGCCTCGGGCGTGCCGAACACGGCGTCCGGCGTCGCGACGATGAAGTCGCACGCGGCGGCGATCTCCGCGCCCGAGCCGAGCGCCGCGCCCTGCACCAGCGCGACCGCCGGCATCGGCAGCGATTCGAGCGCCTCGTACGCGGCGAAGCCTTTCATGCGTCGTTGGCGCACCTGCTCCTCGCGCATGCCGCTGCGCTCCTTCACGTCGGCGCCGGCGCAGAACACCGGGCCGCTGCCGCGCACGAAGACCACGCGCACCTGCGGATCGGCCGCCGCGGCCAGCGCGGCTTCGCGCAGTTCCTCGCACATCCGCAGGTTGAGCGCGTTGCGCGCTTCAGGGCGGTCCAGCGTGAGGGCGGCGATCCCGCCTTGCACGGAGAGCTTCACCATGCCTTGATCTCTTCGAGAATCTTCTGCGTATGCTCGCCGAGCGTGGGCGGGCGGCCGATCTCGGGGTTGTCCCACCCAAGGAACTTGTAAGGCAGCGCGAGCGCCTTGAATTCGCCCACGCCCGGATAGTCGAAGCTGCCCACCAGCCGGCGCGCGCGCACGTGGGGATCGCTCAGGATCTCCGCGACGTCGTTCACCGGGCCCACCGGGACGTCGGCCTCGTCGAGGATTTTCAGCAGCTCGCCGCGGTCGAGCCGCGTGACGGCTTCGGTCAGCCGCCGCATGACTTCCTCGCGCCTTTCCACCCGGATCTCGTTGGAGGGGAAGGCGCGCCCCCATTCCTCGATGCCGAGCGCCCTGCACAGCGGCACCCAGTGCTGGTCGCTCGCCGTGATGTGCGCGAACTTGCCGTCGCGGCAGCGGAAGGTCGCGGAGGGCACGCGCCCCGGATGCTCGGTGCCCAGGCGCGGCGGCACTTCGCCCAGTGCAAAGTAGCGCGCTGCGGCGAGCGTGAGCAGCGCCACCTGGCCGTCGAGCATCGAGAAGTCGACCTGGCAGCCCTTGCCGGTGCGCTCGCGTCCGGCAAGCGAGGCGAGGATCGCGATCGCCACCCACAGGCCGGAGGTGAGGTCCGCGACTGGCAGCCCGGGCTTGACCGGGCCGCCGCCGCGCTCACCGGTGAGGCTCATGAGGCCGCCCATCGCCTGGAACACCGTGTCGTAGCCCTTCTTGCGCGCATATGGGCCGGTTTGTCCGAAGCCGGTGCAGGATACGTAGACGAGCCGCGGATTGAGCGCCGAGAGCGAGGCGAAGTCCAGGCCGTACTTGCCCAGCGTGCCGACCGGGAAGTTCTCCACCAGCACGTCGGCCTTCTCCGCAAGCTTCCTTATCGTCTGCTTGCCTTCCGCAGAGCGCAGGTCGACGGTGACGGACTCCTTGGAGCGGTTGCAGGCGAAGTAGTAGGCGCTGTCCTTCGCGAGCTGCGGCTCGAAGGCGCGCGTCTCGTCGCCGCTGCCGGGCTGCTCGACCTTGATGACGCGCGCGCCGAGCTCGGCGAGGATCATCGAGGCGAACGGGCAGGCGAGCACCCGCGACAGGTCCAGGATCGTCAGGTGATCGAGCGGCTTCATTTCGCCCCGCCCAGCTTCTGGAAATTGCGCATGCGCCGGTTCGTGTCGCGCCCGCGCTCGAGCGCCGGTTGCAGCGCGAGGTCGGCCACCTCGTGGAACAGGCGCTTGGTCTCGGCCATGGCGGGACGGGAGACGGCGGCGAGCTTCTCTGCCAGGGAAACCGCCTGGGCCACGACCTCTTCGTTCTTCGAAATCCGGTTCACCATGCCGAGGCGCAACGCTTGGGCCGCATCGACGGGCTCACCCAACGCGACCAGCTCGAAGGCCGCCTTGCGCCCGACCTGGCGCACGAGGTTGGCCATCACGATCGCCGCGACGATGCCGTGCTTCGCCTCCGGGTAGCCGAGCTTCGCGCCTTCGGCCATCACCGCCATGTCGCCGGCGAGCGCAAGGCCTGCACCCCCGCCCATCGCCGCGCCGTTGATCGCGGTGACCACCGGCTTGGAGATCTGCGTAAACACGAGATGCAGCTGCATGGTGAGCTCGGCGCGCTTCTCGGCGGCCTGCGGATCCTGCAGGCCCCTGAACTCCGACAGGTCCGCGCCCGCGCAGAAGCCCTGCCCGGCGCCGGTCAGCACCACGCAACCGATGCTTTCATCCTTATCTGCTTCATGGAGCGACGCCAGCAACGCCTCGGTCAGCTCGGAATTGAGGGCGTTTCGCTTCTCGGGGCGATTCATCGTGAGGATGCGCACGGCGCCGTGATCCTCCACCCGCAAAAACGTGGTCTGTCCCTGATTTTGGGTCATAGCGCTGCGAGCCTTTTCCGGGCTTCCTCGAGTTCGGCGACCAGCCGCCGCATCACCTCGGCGGCGGGCAGGATTTCGTCGACCAGGCCGGCGCTCTGGCCGGCTTCGAGCTTGCCCCACTCCACGTCGCCTTCGAGCGCCGCTGCCTTCAAGCTCGAGCTCTTATATATCTCTTCCAATTTCGTGGAGGAGGCGCCACCGCGCTCGGCGGCCTCGTACTTCGCGGTGAAGGCGTTCTTGAGCTGCCGGATCGGCAGCCGGCCGCGGCCTACCAGCGTGGTGTCGTGCACGTCGGCGGCGAGCACCGCGCGCTTGTAGTTGTCGTGCACGCTGGCTTCCGGCGTGGCGATGAAGCGCGTGCCGAGCTGCACCGCGTCGGCGCCGAGCGCGAGCATCGCGGCCACGCCCGCGCCGTCGGCGATGCCGCCGCTCGCG
>DASUUN010000121.1:0-15214 GCA_036374055.1 Burkholderiales bacterium | reverse complement strand
CGACCGCGCGCCGCGTCGCCTCGAGCAGCAGCACCAGGCCGACCGAGGCGACCACGATGTCCTGCAGGATCGGCCGCCCGGGCCGGGTGGCGAGCTCGTTGTAGAAAAGCAGGAAGTACGCCCCGGCAAAGGCGCCGGCGATGGCGAGCAGCCAGTCGAACCAGGGAATACGGGTTCGTTGTTGTTTCAGAAATGGAAAACAAAGGAAGGCCAGAAGCAGCGCCACGCCCAGGTGCAGCGAGCGCGCCTCGGTGTCGTTGAGGATGCCCCAGCCGAATTCGAACGGCAGCGGCGAAGCGTACCAGAGCTGGAACAGCGACCATGCGACCGCGAGCGCGAAGATCAGCTTGCCGGCGAGCCCGCCGGTGTCGCGGCCGCCCAGGTCGGCGTCGGCCACCAGCTGCTGCAGATCGGCCGAAGGTTTTCCCTTTGCAGCAGCCATGCCCACTTCTCCAAAAACCTAAAAAGGGGTCAGAACAATTTTCCGGAAACGCCGTGCCCGCGAGCCCGCACGTAAGCGGAAAATTGTTATGACCCCTTTTTGCTGCGGTTACTTAACCCAGCCCTTCTCCTTGTAGTACCTGACCGCGCCGTCGTGCAGCGGCGCGGAGATGCCGTCCTTCATCATGTTCTCGGGCTTGAGGTTGGCGAAGGCCGGGTGCAGCTTCTTGAACTCGTCGAAGTTGTCGAACACCGCCTTGACCACCGCGTACACGGTGTTGGCGGGGACCCTGGACGAGGACACCACCGAGGCCACCACGCCGTAGGTGCGCACGTCCTGGTCGTTGCCGGGATACATGCCGCCCGGGATGGTGGCGTGCGCGTAGTACGGGTTCTGCTTCACCAGCTTTTCCACCGCCGGGCCGGTGACGTTGACCAGCTTCGCGCCGCATACCGTGGTCGGGTCCTGGATGTTGGCCGAAGGGTGGCCGACAAGGTAGAGGAAGCCGTCGATCTTGCCGTCGCACAGCGCCGGGCCGTGCTCGTCGGCCTTGAGCTCGGAGGCGAGCGAGAAGTCCGACATCTTCCAGCCCATGGCCGCGAGCAGCTCCTCGGCCGTGGCGCGCGTGCCCGAGCCGGGATTGCCGACGTTGAAGCGCTTGCCCTTGAAGTCGCTGAAGGCCTTGGCGTTCAGCTCCCTGCGCCCGACCACGGTGACCGGCTCCGGGTGCAGCGCGAACACCGCGCGCAGCTCGCGGAAGGCGCCGTCCTTCTGGAAGCCGCCGCTGCCCTTGACAGCGTGGAACTGCACGTCGGACTGCGCCACGCCGAGGTCCAGCTCGCCGGCGCGGATGGTGTTGACGTTGAACACCGAGCCGCCGGTGGACTCCACCGAGCAGCGGATGCCGTGCTTGGCGCGGTCCTTGTTCACCAGCCGGCAGATCGCGCCGCCGGCAGGGTAGTACACGCCGGTGACGCCGCCGGTGCCGATGGTGACGAACTTCTGCTGCGCGTGCGCCGCCGGCAGCGCCGCCACCAGCCCCGCGGCCGCCAGCGCCGCGCCGATAATCGTATGCCTCATGTCTGCTCCTCCAGAGTGATCGCCATGCCAAGTTTATCCACAAGTTCGTCGAGCTGGGTTTCATCCACGATGAAAGGCGGGGCGAGCAGGATGTGATCGCCCCGCTGCCCGTCCACCGTCCCGCCCATCGGGTAGCACAGCAGCCCGGCCTCCATCGCCGCCCGCTTCACCCGCGCGTGCATCCGCAGCGCCGGGTCGAACGGCGCCTTCGTCGCGCGGTCGGCCACCAGCTCGAGGCCCCAGAAGAGGCCTCGGCCGCGGATGTCCCCGACGTTGGGATGGTCCGAAAAAGCCGCCCGCAGCTTCGCTTCAAGAAGCTTTCCGGAAGGTGAAACCCGGGCCAGGACGCCTTCCTCGTGAAGTCTTTTTTGAACGGCCAAGGCGCCCGCGCAGGCGGCGGCGTGGCCGAGGTACGTGTGGCCGTGCTGGAAAAAGCCGCTGCCCGCAATGATGGCTCCTGAAATGATTCTCGAGACCAGGAGTGCGCCGATCGGCTGATAGCCGGCGCCCAAGCCCTTGGCCACCGCCACGAGGTCCGGCACCACCCCTTCCTGCTCGAAGGCCCACAGCGTGCCGCAGCGCCCCATGCCGCACATGACCTCGTCGAGGATCAGCAGGATGCCGTGGCGATCGCAGATCTCGCGCACGCGCCTGAAGTAGCCCGGCACCGGAGGCACCGCGCCCAGGGTGGCGCCGACGACCGTTTCGGCCACGAAAGCGATGACGTTCTCGCCGCCAAGCCGATTTATGGTTTCCTCCAGCTCATCCCCCAAACGACTCGAATAGGCGAGATCCGTCTCGCCGGCCTGCTTCCCCCGGTACGCATAGCAGGGCGAAACATGGGCGGTCTCGATGAGCAGCGGCTCGAACTGCTTGCGCCGCCACTGGTTGCCGCCGACCGCGAGCGCGCCCAGCGTGTTGCCGTGGTAGGACTGGCGGCGCGCGATGACATGGGCGCGCTGCGGCTCGCCCTTCTCCACGAAATACTGCCGGGCCAGCTTGAGGGCGGCTTCCATGGCCTCCGAGCCGCCGGAGACGAAATACACCTTGTCGAAGCTCTTCGGCGCCCGGGCGATCAGCGCGTCGGCGAGCGACTCCATGGGCTCGTTGCTGAAAAAAGAGGTGTGGGCGAAGGGCAGCCGCTCGAGCTGCTGCTGGATGGCCTGGATCACCGCGCGGTCCGAATGCCCCAGGCAGGACACCGCCGCGCCGCCCGAAGCGTCGAGGTAGCGCTTGCCGTCCCGGTCGAAGAGATAAGCGCCCTCCCCGCGCACCGCGCGGGCGTAGCGCTGCCGGGGATTGCGGTGGAACACGTGGGTCATGGCGGGTCATCCTACAATAGCCTTCCAATGAAATACGAAACCCTGGAGCTGGAGCCGCGCGGCGAGCACGTGCTGCTGGTGCGGCTCAACCGCCCGCAAGTGCTCAACGCCCTCAACACGCAGATGGGGCACGACCTGCTCGACCTGTGGACGCGCCTGACCGCAGAGCCCGGCGCGTCGCGCTGCATCGTCCTGACGGGTTCGGGAGAAAGGGCGTTCTGTGCGGGCGCCGACCTCAAGGAGCGCGACGGCATGTCGCAGGCCGTCTGGCAGGCGCAGCACGAGCTCTTCGAGCGCGGCTTCGTGGCGCTGATGGAGCTGCCGCTGCCGGTGATCGCGGCGCTGAACGGCCACGCCTTCGGCGGCGGGCTGGAGATCGCGCTGTGCTGCGATTTCATCTACGCCGCCGCCGGCGCGCGCTTCGCGCTGCCGGAGGTGCGCCTGGGCATCATGCCGGGCGGCGGCGGCACGCAGAACCTGGCGCGCGCGGTGGGCGAGCGGCGCGCGAAGGAGCTGATCCTCTCGGCGCGCCAGTTCACCGCCGACGAAGGCGTTTCATGGAGGGCTTTCAACCGGATCGGCACGCTGAACGATGCGCTTGAAACGGCGGATGCCATCGCGGCGAACGCCCCGCTCGCCGTGCGCCAGGCGAAAAAGTCGATCCACTACGGCCTGCAGACCGACCTCCTGACCGGCTACCGCTTCGAGATCGAGGCCTACAACCGCCTGGTCGACACCGACGACCGCCGCGAAGGCGTGCGCGCCTTCAACGAGAAGCGCAAGCCCGCCTTCCGCGGCCGCTAGGCCGCGTTTCTTCGGGCAAGCCGGCTCGCGACAAAGCCGGATGCGAATTGCGGCAGCGAAAAGAACAGCATCGCGAGCACGGCGAGCGGCCACAGCGACAGGGAGTTGCCGCCTAGCAGCATCGCCACCGATTGTCCGACGGCCATGCTGACGGTCCAGCGCCACGCCCCTTTCGGGAAAAGCCAGCTGATGGCGAATATGGCCAGCACCATGACCGGCATCCCGACCGAGAAGTACAGGTCGGAATCCCAGGCTTCCTTGCGTCCCGTGGCGAGAGAGATCGCGAGGCACACGGCCAGCCCGATCAGCGCGGAAACCGCATAGGGGACGTAGCCCCCGGGCGCCACCGGAAAGCCGTTCCTGCGCCAGTTCCACGCCGCCCACACCAGCAGCGCGGGCACGCCCAACACCACCGCAGCTACCAGCAGCATCAGCCCATACGTGACAACCGCATCCTTGGTGCCGGCGGGCCGGCTCGAAACGCGCTCCTGCTCGAGCCTGCCCCTCGCTTCGGTCTCGCGCCTCAGCTCATCGACCCACGGCGCAGCGGTCCGCCGGGCAACCGGCTGCCCGGTCGCAGTCAGTTGCACGGGATGGCGCGCGATTTCGAGCGACTGGGAAGACCGGCTCGTCCCGACCTGAATGCGAATTTCGTCCGCCTGGGCGGCCTCGCGGAAGGAAAACCAGCCGAGCGCGTTGCCGCTGCCGGTATGGGTGATCGACGGGTTGCTGTGCGCTGCGACTTCCTTGCCGTCGAGATATGGGCGGGCCCAGATGCGCACCGGCTCGTCGCTGTCATAGGCGATGCGCACCCAGAACACCTCGTCGCGGCCGAGCGTGACGGCCTCGCCGGGCGGATCCGTTTCAGCAACGAGCGCGCGGATCTCGGCCTGCGCGTTGCACGCAACGAGGGCCACCAGCAGCAGACAGCAGCGCGTCAGCACTTCGGCCTCCTGCCCGGCTTACTTCATCAGGATCTGCCAGGCGATGGTCGCCTGGGCGAAGAACCCGACCGCGAACGCCAGCGTGCGCACCCACGGAATCGCCATGGTGTACGCGATGACGTGCACCACGCGCGCCCAGAAGTAGACGATGGCCGCGGTGGCGATGGCGCCGGTGCTCACGCCGAGCGCGTGCGCGGCGAGCACCAGGGCGGCGAACACCACCAGGTTCTCCACCGCGTTGTCGTGCGCCTTCATCATGCGCTGCGCCCACGGCGACTGCGGCGGCGGGTTCTCGGGATAGCCCACCGCGCCCGCGAGGCCCCACTTGGCGATGCGGTCGAGGATGTAAGGCACCCAGAGAAGCCCGGTGAGGGCGGTGACGTAGACCAGGTAGAGCAGTTCTGTTTTCATTGTTTGCCCTTTCCATTAGGCGGCCCAGGGGGGCCGCTGGGTCGCAACTCTACGCCTTCAGCGGAAAATCGCGAATTCCGGGCGGATTGAGAAGCTCAAGAAGGGACGGCCCATAGCGCTCGAGCTTGCGCGCGCCGATGCCCGGGATGGTGGAAAGGCCGCCGAGGTCGCGCGGCTGCGCGGCCGCGATGGCCGAGAGGGTGGCGTCGTGGAACACGACGTAGGGCGGCACCGACTGGCTGCGCGCCTGCTCCAGGCGCCAGGCCTTGAGGCGCTCGAGCAGGGGATCCGTGGGCCCCGCTTCTTTTCTCGTTCTCCTTCTTTTCCGGGAGATCGAGGGACGGCGCAGCTCGACCGCCTGTTCTCCCCGCAGCACTGGGCGGCTCGCCTCGGTGAGGCGCAGGGCGCCGTAGGCGTCGTGGTCGGGACGCGCGTAGCCGAGCGCGACGAGCTGGCGGAAAACGTTGCGCCAGGTGCCTTCGTCGAGCTCGGCGCCGAGGCCGAACACGGCGAGCTTGTCGTGGTCCCACTGGGAGACGCGCTCGGTCGCCTTGCCGCGCAGCACGTCGATGAGGTGCACCGCGCCGAAGCGCTGTCCGGTGCGGTAGATCGCCGACAGCGCCTTGCGCGCGGCATCGGTGGCGTCCCAGGTCTCGGGCGGCTCGAGGCAGGTGTCGCAGTTGCCGCAGGGCCGGCTCGCTTCGCCGAAGTAGTCGAGCAGGCGCACGCGGCGGCAGCCCGCGGTCTCGCAAAGGCCGAGCAGCGCGTCGAGCTTGGCGAAGGAGATGCGGCGGAACTCCTCGTTTGCCTCCGACTGCTCGATCAGGCGCCTGAGCTGCACCACGTCGCCGAGGCCATAGGTCATCCACGCGTCGGCCGGCAGCCCGTCGCGGCCGGCGCGGCCGGTCTCCTGGTAATAGCCTTCCACGCTCTTGGGCAGGTCCAGGTGCGCGACGAAGCGCACGTCGGGCTTGTCGATGCCCATGCCGAAGGCGATGGTGGCGACGATGATGGTGCCCTCCTCGCGCTGGAAGCGCTCCTGATGGGCCGCGCGCGAGGCCGCGTCCATGCCGGCGTGGTAGGGCAGCGCGCGCAGGCCATGCGAGGCGAGCCAGGCGGCGGTCTCGTCCACCTTCCTGCGCGACAGGCAGTAGACGATGCCGGCGTCGCCCTCGTGCTCCTCGCGGATGAAGCGCAGGAGCTGCTCGCGCGGCTCGTGCTTGTCAACGATGGTGTAGCGGATGTTGGGCCGGTCGAAGCTCGAGATGAAGACCTTCGCTTCCCCGAGCGCCAGGCGCCGGATGATCTCGTTGCGCGTCTGCGGGTCGGCGGTGGCGGTGAGCGCGATGCGCGGCACGCCGGGAAACCGCTCGTGCAGCACCGAGAGCTGCAGGTATTCCGGGCGGAAGTCGTGCCCCCATTGCGACACGCAGTGCGCCTCGTCGATGGCGAACAGCGCAAGCTTCGCCCGGGACAGGAGCTCCAGCATGCGCGGCATGAGCAGCCGCTCCGGCGCCACGTAGAGGAGGTCGAGCTCGCCCTCGCTCAGCGCCCGCTCCGTCGCCCGCGACTCCCTTTCATTCAACGTCGAATTGAGGAAGGCGGCGCGCACGCCGAGCTGCCTGAGCGCCGCCACCTGGTCCTGCATCAGCGCGATGAGCGGCGAGACCACCAGCGCGGTGCCTTCGCGCAGCAGCGCGGGAAGCTGGTAGCACAGCGACTTGCCGCCGCCGGTGGGCATCAGCACCAGCGCGTCGCCGCCGCCGGCGACGTGCGCCACGATCTCCTCCTGCGCGCCGCGGAAGCCGAGGTGGCCGAAAACGCTGTTAATGAGAAAAATGGGGTCCGTCCCCATTTTTCTCATTTATGCACGTCTCGCAGATAGACCGTCAGGTCGGTGGTGGGCGGGCGCACGGGGATGTCGAACATCATCTGGGCGACGAAGCCGCGGTGGTAGCTGGTGTGCACGACGAGGTGCTGCAGGATCTCGCGCCGCGACATCGCGCCCTCGCCGCCGCCGACGAACCCGAATTTGATGGTCTCATTCAATGACGACTCAGGTGTGACATCGCTCCACTCGACGTACCAGCGGTCGATCTCCTGCTGCGCGCGCCACAGCTCGGCGAGCGGCGGGTGCTCGGCGGTGTTGCGCGCGCTGTAGCCGTGCGCGCGGCCCTCGAGGTGCGCCTGGAAGATGCGGTCGATGACGTAGTTGTGGTTGAGCGTGTGCACCATGTTCTTGAACACGCTCGGGCGCGGCTTCTCCGCCTCGCCTGCCGGGAGCGCCGCCACCGCGTCGAAGATCAGCCTGTTTGCCCACGCATTGTAGCGCGCGAGCATCTGGACATTAGAAGCCAACGGTCAGTCCGATGTTGAGCACCGGATAATACTTGAGGTGCTTCAGCTCGTCCTCGAGCCGGCGCTCCTCGGCGGCGGCCTCGTTCTGCAGCGCGGTGCAAGCCGCGCTGGGCGCGCAGTTCGCCCGCAGGGTCGCCTTGGGCGAGCCCATGAACATGATGCCGAGGTCGGCGTAGAAGTTGATGCCGGTGCCGGCCACCGTGCCCCAGCCGATGCCCAGGTACGGCGCCGCGCTGCGCCCCGCCTCCACCGTGCCGGTCAGGGAGCCCGCGGAGCGCACCGCGCGCAGGTCGTACTTGTTGTCGTTCAGGATGACCCCGCCGGTGATGCGGAAGACCGGCCCGAGGGGATGGAAGTCGACCATGCCGTTCAGGTTGGAGAGCTTCAGCTTGCCGTCGTAGTCCACGGCGTCGGTCTCCACGTCGCGGCTCCACTTGAGCGCCGAATAGCCCACGCGCGCGCTGAGCGTGGGCGCGATGTCCCACGCCACGTCCGCGCCGACGCCGGTGGTTCCCGCGCGCACGCCGATGCCCGCCGCCTGCGCCGTGCCCGCCGCTAGCCCGGCGGCCGTCATCAGAAGAATGCCGATCGTTTTCATGCAAAGCCCTTTCAGGATGTCCGAATTTCTTCCACGCCTTCGGCGAGGTACATGAACGCCGCCGCCTCGCCGCTCATGCTACCGGGCGCGAAGCCCTCCAGCCAGCGTTGCATGGGGCTCGCTCCTTTCGTCCACCGCGGTGTCGTGCTCGTTGGCCCGGCTTTTTCCATCGGCCGAGGGTATCGCAACCGGGGCCGCGGGCTGGCGGCATTACGACACCCGGGTTTGATCTAGATCATCCGTCCGCTTCGCTCCGGCGAGAGCATTATCGTATGTCGGCTGCCACTCACCTGCCGGAGCCCAGCGCGGCGGACCTGGGGACCTTGCTCGAGCACGCGCCCGACGGAATCTTCCTCGCCGACCGCGACGGCCGATACACCTACGTCAACGAGGCCGGCTGCCGGATGCTCGGCTATGCGCGCGACGAGATCGTGGGCAGGACGATCGTGGACCTGATCCGCCCGGACGCGGCGGACCGGCTGTGGAAATCGCGCGAAGAGATGCAGCGCGGCGGCACCCATGCCGGGGAGTGGGAGCTGCGCCGCAAGGACGGCAGCTGGCTGCCGGCGGAAGTGACCGCGAATATCCTGCCCGACGGCCGGTGGCAGGGCTACGTGCGCGACATCTCGGAGCGCAAGGCGCACGAGGCCGAGCGCGAGTCGCTGTTCCGCGAGAACGACTCGGAGCGGCGCTGGCTGCAAGCGGTGCTCGATACGCTGCCGCTGGGCGTCATCCTCCACCAGCCGGGCGGGCGGCTCGCATTCAACGCCGCGGCCGAGAAGATTCTCGGCGTGAAGCTTTCGCCCCAGCGCGGCAGCGCCCAATACGCCGGGCGCGTGTTCCACCCGGACGGCAGGCCGGTGCCCGCCGAAAGGCTGCTGTCGGCGCGCGCGCTCGCGCACGCAGAAACCGTGGTCGGCGAGGAGTTCGTGATCCGGCACGAAGACGGCACGCATATCCCGGTGATGAGCAGCGCGGCCCCGATCCGCGGTGTCGACGGCCGCGTGGCCGGCAGCGTCTGCCTGCTGCAGGACATCACGGAGCGCGTGCGGGCCGAAGCCTCGGTCCGCGACAAGCAGCGCCTGCTGCAAGGCATCTTCGACATCCTTCCGGTCGGCGTCTGGATCGCCGACGCCGCCGGCCGCATCGTGAGCAACAACCCGGCCGGCGAGCGCGTCTGGAAAGGCGCGCGCTACGTCCCGGTCGCCGAGTACGGGGAGTACAAAGGCTGGTGGGTGGACACCGGCAAGCCGATCGCGGCGGAGGAATGGGCGCTCGCGCGCGCCCTCAAGGGCGAAACCTCCACCGGCGAGCTGGTGCGCATCCAGTGCTTCGACGGCTCCTTCAAGACCATCATCAATTCGGCCGCGCCGCTGCGCGAAGAGCACGGCGCCATCGCGGGCGCGATCGTGGTCAACGAGGACATCACCGCGCTGCACGAGGCGCAAGAGAAGCAGCGCGCCAGCGAGCAGCTCCTGCGCACGGTGTTCGACCTGCTGCCGGTCGGCGTCTGGATCGCCGACCGCGAAGGCCGCATCACGCTGAGCAATCCGGCCGGCGACCGCATCTGGCGGGGTACGCGCCTGGTCGGCCCCGAGCAGTACGCGGAGTACAAGGGCTGGTGGGTCGACAGCGGCAAGCCGATCGGGCCCGACGAGTGGGGCCTGTCGCGCGCCGTCCGCCGCGGCGAGACCTCGCGCGGCGAGCTGATCCGCATCCAGAGCTTCGACGGCTCCTTCAGGACCGTGATCAACTGGGCGGCGCCGATCCGCTCGGACGCGGGGGAGATCACCGGCGCCGTCGCGGTGAACGAGGACGTCACCTCGCTGCAGCACACCCAGGAGCAGCTGCGCGCAGCGGTACGCGACCGAGAGGAGATCCTGGCGACCGTCGCGCACGACCTGCGCAACCCTCTGAGCGGCCTCATCATGGGCGCGACCGCGGCCGCGCACCAGGCGCGCGCGCTGCCCGGCGGCGAGCCGGTCGGGGAGCTGGCCGCTTCGCTGGCCGACATCGCCAAGCGCATGTCGGGGCTGGTCGACGACCTGCTCGCCGTGGCGGTGGCGAGCACCGGCGGTCCTTCCATGCTCAGGTTCGAGCCGGTGGCGGCATCGGGCCTGATCGCGCGGGCGGCCGATGCCGCGCGACCGCTGCTGGCGCGCGAATCGCTGCAGCTCGAGCTCCAGGTGGCGGGCGAGCTGCCGCAGGTCCACGCCGACCCGGCGAGGATCCTGCGCGTGTTCGCCAACCTCCTGGACAACGCGCTGAAGTACACCTCCCCGCCCGGGCGCATCACCATCGGCGCGGAGCGTACCGCCGGCGGCGTGCGCTTCTCGGTGGCCAACAGCGGCCCGGCCCTGCCGCCGGAGCAGCTCGGGGCGATGTTCCGGCCGTTCTGGCAGGCCGGGCGCGACCGGCGCGGCGCCGGGCTCGGCCTGTCGATCTGCCGCTCCATCGTCGAGGCCCACGGGGGCACCATCTGGGCCGAGCCGGCCCAGGGCCAGCGCGTGCGCGTGTGCTTCGTGCTGCCGCGCCAGCCCGCCCGCGCTTAATATCCTCCTTATGGGAAGAATGACCGGGCTGCTGGACGCGCTGCAGGACCTGGTCGCCGCCTACCGCATCCTCGCCGAGCACGGCGTCATCGACGCCTACGGCCACGTGAGCCTGCGCTCGCCGGAGAACCCCGAGCGCTACTTCCTCGCGCGCTCGATCGCCCCCGAGCGCGTGACGCGCGCCGACCTGATCGAGTACGACCTCGACAGCCGGCCGCTCGACGACGGCGGGCGCGAGTCGGTGCTCGAGCGCTTCATCCACGGCGAGATCTACCGCGCGCGCCCCGAGGTGCAGTGCGTGGTGCACAACCACTCGCCGTCGGTGGTGCCCTTCAGCGTCACCGGCGTGCCGATGAAGGCCCTCTACCACATGGCCGCGTTCATCGGCGGCGGCCTGCCCACCTTCGAGATCCGGGACGTCAAGCCGGGCTCCGATCTCCTGATCAGAGATGCTTTTCTGGGAAAAGCGTTGGCGCAAACCCTCGCCGCCAGGCCCGCCGCCCTGATGCGCGGCCACGGCTCGGTAGTGGTCGGCGAGAACCTGCCGCGCGCGGTCGGGCGCAGCATCTACCTCGAGCAGAGCGCGCGCATGCAGATGCAGGCCCTGCTGCTCAGCGGCCCCGGCGGCAAAATCACCTACCTCGACGAAGCCGAAGTGCAGGCGAGCGTCGGACGCCAGGACTACGTGCGCGCCTGGCCGCTGTGGCGCGACAAAGCGCTCGCCAAGCTGCGCGAAAAATAGGGACGTACCCCATTTACACGCTGACTGCGACGGAGCTGCTCGAGGGCTATCGCAAGCGCACCCTGTCGCCGGTCGAGGTGGCGCAGGCGGTGATGAAGCGCATCGAGACCTTCAATCCCCGCTTCAACGCGTTCAACCTGGTTTCGGATCGGTTCGTCGAGGAGGCGAAGGCATCGGAAGCGCGCTGGGCGGCGGGACGGCCGAGGGGCCTGCTCGACGGGGTGCCGGTGTCGATCAAGGACCTCATCCTCACGCGGGGCTGGCCGACGCTGCGCGGCTCGAAGACCATCGACCCCAGCGGGCCGTGGAACGACGATGCGCCGGCCGCCGCGCGCCTGCGCGAGCACGGCGCACTGCTGATCGGCAAGACCACTACGCCCGAGTTCGGCTGGAAGGGCGTCACCGACAGCCCGCTTACCGGCATCACGCGCAACCCGTGGAATCCCGACAGGACGCCCGGCGGCTCTTCCGGCGGCGCGGTCGCGGCGGTCGCCGCGGGCATGGGGCCGCTCGCGGTGGGCACCGACGGCGGCGGCTCGATCCGCATTCCCTGCAGCTTCACCGGGCTTTTCGGCATCAAGCCCTCCTTCGGCCGCGTGCCCGCCTGGCCGCTCTCTCCGTTCGGCACCGTGGCCCACGTCGGCCCCATCACGCGCGATGTCGCCGACGCGGCATTGATGCTCACCGTGCTCTCGCAGCCCGACGCGCGCGACTGGCACTCGCTGCCCTATGAGCCGCGCGACTACCGCGCCGGCCTGCACGCCGGCGTGCAGGACCTGCGCATCGCCTACTCGGGAAATCTGGGATACGCGAAGGTCGATCCGGAAGTGCAGGATCTGGCTTTTCAGGGGGCAAAGGTTTTCGCTGACCTGGGAGCGCGTGTGGAGGAAAAGCATCCCGGGTTCGACAACCCCGAGACCATCTTTCGCACGCATTGGTTTTCCGGTGCCGCTGCCCTGCTGAGAACCGTCAAGCGGAAAGACCTTGTCGATCCCGGCCTGCTCGAGGTGGCGGCGCAGGGCGAGAAGGTCAGCGCCGCGGAGATCCTCGACGCGCAGATGAAGCGCAGCGCGCTCGGCATGCAAATGAACCTCTTCCACCGCGACTACGACCTGCTGGTGACGCCCACGCTCGCGGTCCCCGCGTTCGGCGTGGGGCGCGAGTCTCCCGAAGGCAACCAGCGCTGGACCGACTGGACGCCGTTCACCTATCCGTTCAACCTCACCGGCCAGCCCGCCGCCTCGATTCCCTGCGGCTTTACCAGGGCCGGCCTGCCGGTCGGCCTGCACATCGTCGGCCCGCGCTTCGCCGACGCGCTGGTGCTGCGCGCCGCGCGCGCCTTCGAGAGCGTGCGCCCGATCGCCCTGCCGAAACTCTCCTGAGAATGGCGCTCGCCGGCTGGCTGCTGGTCAGCTTCGCCGCCGCCGCGCTCGGCGCCCTCGCCTCGGCCGACGCCGGCGAGTTCTACGCCCTGCTCGAGCGCCCCGCCTGGGCGCCGCCGGGGTGGCTTTTCGCCCCGGTCTGGACGCTGCTTTACGCCCTGATGGGCGTGGCCGCCTGGCTGGCCTGGCGGCGCGCCGGGTTCGCCGCGGCGCACTGGCTGTTCCTCGCCCAGCTCGCGGTGAACGCGCTGTGGACCTGGCTGTTCTTCGCCTGGCGCCACGGCGCCCTCGCCTTCGTCGAGATCCTGCTGCTGTGGGCGCTCATCGCCGCCACCGTGATCGCGTTCTATCGCATCCGTCCGCTCGCCGGCGCCCTGCTCCTTCCTTATCTCGCGTGGGTGAGCTTCGCCGCCGCGCTCACCTGGGCGGTCTGGCAGCGCAACCCCGGCCTGCTCTGAGCCGTTTGCTAGGACGCCCCGGCGGGCGTAACGTACTCGCCGCAACAACCACAAAAACCCAAAGGAGGGACGATGGAAAGCACGCAGACAAGACTGCTGATTCCCGGACTGAGAGGGTTCTACAACTGGGCCGAACCGATCTCGTGGCTGGTGGTGCGCCTCACGGCCGGGCTGATCCTCATCGGGCACGGCTGGCCCAAGCTCATGGCCGGCGTCGGGCCCACCGCGGCCAACGCGCTCGCCAAGCGCGGCATCGAGCCTTCCGAGCCGCTCGCGGTGATCCTCATCACGCTGGAGACGCTCGGCGGCCTGTGCGTGGCGTTCGGCCTGTTCACGCGCTTCTTCGCCGCGGCCATCACCATCGAGATGGCGGTGATCGTCTACCACCACCTGCCGGTGTTCGGCTGGACGCAGCGCGGCTACGAGTACCCGCTGATGTGGGGCCTCATCATGTTCGCCATCGCCCTGCGCGGCGGCGGACCGTACTCGCTCGACCGCAGGCTGGGCCGCGAGCTGTGATCCGGGCGGCCGACTAGATGCCGGGCGAAAACGAGCTGTGGCGGGGCACCCCGTCGCAGCTCATCAACCTGCCGTGGTACGTCCTGTGGGTGCTGCTGTTCTGGCTGGTGATCCCGCTGTTCATCCTGCTGTGGCAGTGGCTGGTGATCCGCAACACCGTGTACGAGCTCACCACCGAGCGGCTCAAGCTGCGCCGCGGCGTGCTCAACAAGCACCTGGACGAGGTGGAGCTCTACCGCGTGCGCGACTACCAGTTCGAGCAGCCGTTCTTCCTGCGCATCTTCGGGCTGGGCAATATCCTGCTGCAGACCTCCGACCGCACACATCCCAATCTACGCCTGCGCGCGATTCGCGACGGCGAGCAAATCTACGAGCGCATCCGCGCCGCCGTCGAGGACTGCCGCATGCGCAAGGGCGTGCGGGAACTCGACGTGGAATAGATTGATCCAATGCGGGATGAAATGTCCCGTATGCGGTGAACCCGATCTCCTGATGAGCGAGCGGCAGGGCATCGAGATCGACTACTGCCCCAAATGCCGCGGCGTGTGGCTCGACCGCGGTGAGCTCGACAAGCTGATTGACCGTGCCGCCCCCCAGGCAGGCCCCGCGCCGTCGCCCCAACACCCTGCCCCTCAGCATTCCCGCGAGTATCGGGACGACGACCCCTACCGCCGCGGCCACAAGCGCAAGCGGGGAGGCTTCCTCGGGGAGATCTTCGATTTCGACTGAGGAAATCGGCGTCGGAATCGAGCTCTGACCCCGATTTCGAACCCGATCTAGACGCGCGTGAGCTCGAGCGCCCAGGTCGAGAGCACCTTGTCTTCCTCGAGCAGCGTGCCGCGCACGGTATAGCGCGCCTGCTCGCGCTGCTGCAGGCATTCGAAGCCGCGATAGCGTCCGGTGGGGCTGGCGTAGAACGACAGGATGGCGTCGCCGGCGAGCACGAAGCGCCCGCGCAGCGCGCCCACCGCGGGGTTGCTGGAGGTCCAGTGCGTGGAGCGGGCCCCGGGAGAGAACGGCTCGATCTCGTAGCGGTTGTGCTGCACGCGCGTCGGATCGCCACGCAGGCGCAGCACCGCCTCGAACAGCCAGCGCGCAGCCTCGTGGCGCACCGCGTTCTCGCCCGACACCACGATGCGCGCCCCGCCCGCGTCGCTGTACACGCCCTCGGCGCGCCAGGTGCCTTCCTCGAACAGGAAAGTATGAATGGTCAGCCGTGGATCGATAGTCCCGGCGCGACTATAGCAGCCTGGACTTGGTAGGATGCCGCCCATGCTGAAGACCCTCGGCAAGATCTTCCTCACCGGCCTGCTCACGGTGCTGCCGATCATCGTCACCGTCTACTTCGCCGTGTGGATGCTCACCGTGCTCGAGCGCTTCTTCGGCAAGCAGGTGCTGTTCCTCATCCCGGACGAGTGGTATCGCACCGGCATGGGCCTGCTGGTGGCGGTGGTGGCGGTATTCGGCATCGGCCTGCTCATGTACGGCATCCTGTTCCGGCGCCTGTTCGGCTGGCTGGAATGGCTGATGCTCGAGATCCCGCTGGTGCGCTCGGTGTACTCGGCGATGCGCGACCTGCTCGGCATGTTCGCCGGCCACGAG
>DASUUN010000120.1:0-12062 GCA_036374055.1 Burkholderiales bacterium | reverse complement strand
GGCGGCCTGTCGATCGGCATGAACATCGACCTGCCGCGCGAGCAGGTGCCCAACCGTTACATCACGCCGGAGCTGTGCCTGCGCTTCCGCTACTTCGCGCTGCGCAAGCTGCACTTCCTGCTGCGCGCGCAGGCGATGGTGGCTTTCCCGGGGGGCTACGGCACCTTCGACGAGCTGTTCGAGACCCTCACCCTCGTGCAATGCCGCAAGATCCCGCCGCTGCCCATCGTGCTGGTGGGCGAAAGATACTGGCGCCGCGCCGTGGACTTCGACTTTCTCGTGCGCGAGGGTACGATCGACGCGCGCGACCGCAAGCTGTTTCGCTACGCGGAGACCGCGGCCGATATCTGGCGCGCCATCAGGCCTGGCGTTCCAGCAGGCGGGCGAGCGCGGCGAAGGCGCGCTCGCTGAGCGCCCGGCGGCGCCACTCGTCGATCTTCACCGCCCGGCTCTCGGCAAGATCGGCCGCGAAGTCGGCGGCCAGCCGGTCGGCGAGCGCGCGCTGCAGCACGGCGACGTTCACCTCGTCGTTCAGCCCGAAGGAGCGGTTGTCGAAGTTGGTCGAGCCGAGCACGCTCCAGGCGCCGTCCACGACCATCACCTTCGCGTGCATCATCGCCGGCTGGTACTCGTGGATCGCCACGCCGGCCTCCAGCAGCAGGCCGTAGCGGCGCCGGCTCGCCAGGCGCACCAGCGGATGGTTGTTCCAGGCGCCCGGCATGAGCAGGGTCACCGCCACGCCGCGCCGCGCCGCCCCCACCAGCTCCCGGCACAGGCTGCGGTCCGGGATGAAGTACGGGTTGCAGATGAGGATCGAGCGGCGCGCCGAGGCCACCAGGATCTGGAACAGCATGCGGGCGCGCGTCGAGCGGCCCTCGGAGGGCGAGCTGCTGACTACGAGCGCATAGCCGCTGCCGGCCGGCATCACCTCCGCCGAAGGCGCGAAGTCCTCCGCCGGCAGGATCTCGCCCGAGGCCTCGAGCCAGTTCTCCGCGAAGGCGGTCTGCAGGCCTTTGACCAGGTCGCCGGTCACGCGCACCATGGTGTCGCGCCACGGCCGGCCGCGCCCCGGCGGCCCGACCCAGTAGTCGGCCACGCCGATGCCGCCGACGAAGCCCACCGCGCCGTCGACGATGAGCAGGTCGCGGTGCGTGCGGTTGTTCAGGCGCTTCAGCGTGTACCAGGCAATGGGCTGGTACCAGAACGCCTTGCCGCCGGCGCGGCGCAGCGCGGCGAAGTAGCGGCCCGGCGTGCGCAGGCTGCCGTAGCGGTCGACGATGAGCCGCACCCGCACCCCGGCACGCGCGCGCTCCTCGAGCGCGGCGAGCACCTCGTCGGCGACACGGCCGCGCAGGAAAAGATAGGCTTCGAGGTGGATGCTGCGCTGCGCGCCCCGGATGGCGGCCAGCTCAGCAGCGAAGGTGGCGGCGCCGCTGTTCAGCACCTGCACCTCCTGCAGCGTGAACGGCCGTGCATTGACGATCGCGCTCAGGTAGTCCAGGAACTCGGGCGAGTCGGGCTGGGCAGCGGAAGGCTGCACCCGATAGGGCAGCCCGGGCTCGAACAGCAGCAGGAACAGCAGCACCGCGACCACCGCCATGGCCGCGACCGACAGGATCCCGCCCAATGTCAGCGGCGGCCCGCGCCCTTCACGAGCAGCACGGGAACGCGGGCGCTGCGTACGACCTCTTCCGCATCGCTACCCATCACCATGCGGCGCATTCCGCGCCGGCCATGCGTGCCCAGCACGATGAGGTCGGCGCGCTGCTTCTTCGCCTCGCGCACGATGGCGTCCGCGGCGGCGCCGCCCACCGTTTCGCGCATGATGGTTTTCGTTTTGACCCCCTGCTTGTCGGCCTGGGCCCGGGCTTTCGCCAGCACCCGCTTGCCGCCCTCGCGCAGCGCCGGCACGATGTCGACGAAGCTGCCGGCGGCTTCCGGCGTGGCGAAGGCGAAGAACTCGTTCACCACGTGGAAGATGCACAGCTCGGCCTCCTCGGACTTCGCCAGGCGCACGGCCTCGCGCAAGCCGCTGGTCGCGGCGGGACTGCCGTCGACGGCTACCAGGATCCTGCGGTAAGCGTTCATTCCGGCGTTTCCTCTTTCGGCTGGTCGGAAACCTGCGCGATCATGCAATCGGTCGTGAGAATCAGGCTGGCGATCGAGGCGGCGTTCTGCAGCGCGGTGCGCGTCACCTTGCGCGGATCGAGCACGCCCATCGCCACCATGTCGCCGTACTCGCCGGTAGCGGCGTTGTAGCCGTAGTTGCCCGCGCCGTCAACCACGCGCTGGACCACCACCGCGGGCTCGGCGCCGGCGTTGCGCACGATCTGGCGCAGCGGCTCTTCCAGCGCGCGCTGCACGATGCGGATGCCGGCTTCCTGATCAGGGTTTTGTCCTTGCAGCTCGGTCAGACCATTTTTTGCCCGGAGCAGCGCCACACCGCCGCCGGGCAGGATGCCCTCCTCCACCGCGGCGCGCGTGGCGTGCAGCGCGTCTTCGGTACGGCTTTTCCTCTCCTTCATCTCGGTCTCGGTGGCGGCGCCCACGCGGATCAGCGCCACGCCGCCGGCGAGCTTCGCCGCGCGCTCCTGCAGCTTCTCCTTGTCGTAGTCGCTGGTCGCCGCCTCCACCTCGCCCTTGATCTGCGCGACGCGCGCGTCGATCGCCTTCGGGTCGCCGGCGCCGCCGATGATCGTGGTGTCGTCCTTGTCGATCTCCACGCGCTTGGCGCGCCCGAGCACCGAGGGGTCGGCCTTCTCCAGCGTGAGCCCGGCTTCCTCGGCCACCACCGTGCCGCCGGTGAGCACCGCGAGGTCCTCCAGCATGGCCTTGCGCCGGTCGCCGAAGCCCGGCGCCTTCACCGCGCACGAGCGCAGGATGCCGCGCAGCGTGTTGACCACGAGCGTGGCGAGCGCCTCGCCTTCCACTTCCTCGGCGACCACCAGCAGCGGCTTGCCCAGCTTGGCGACGTGCTCGAGGATCGGCAGCAGCTCGCGGATGGTGGAGATCTTCTTGTCGTAGAGCAGGATGTGCACGTCCTCCAGCACCACGCTCTGCTTCTCGGGGTTGTTGATGAAATAGGGGGAGAGATAGCCGCGGTCGAACTGCGTGCCTTCCACCACTTCCAGCTCGTTGGCGAGGCCCTTGCCGTCCTCGACCGTGATCACGCCCTCGCGCCCCACCTTCTCCATCGCCTCGGCGATCATCTCGCCGATCGAGGCGTCGTTGTTGGCCGAGATGGCGCCGACCTGGGCGATCTCCCGGCGCGTGGCGCAGGGCTTGGCCATGCGGCCGAGCTCCTCGACCACGACGGCCACCGCCTGGTCGATGCCGCGCTTGAGGTCCATCGGGTTCATGCCGGCGGCGACGTACTTCATGCCCTCGTTGACGATCCCGGCGGCGAGCAGCGTGGCGGTGGTGGTGCCGTCGCCCGCCACCTCGGAGGTCTTGGCGGCCACCTCGCGCACCATCTGCGCGCCCATGTTCTCGAAGCGGTCGGCAAGCTCGATCTCCTTCGCCACGATCACGCCGGAGTTGATCACCGTGGGCGCGCCCCAGGACTTCTCCAGGATCACGGTGCGCGCCTTGGGACCGATGGTCACGCGCACCGCGTCGGTGAGGATGTTCATGCCCCTGATCAGCCGGGCGTGCGCCGGCTCGCCGAATATCACTTCCTTTGCCGTCATTTCAATCGCTCCTTGGCTGTCCGGATCGCGGCCTCGATCGCCGCCTCGGCGGTGTCGCGCGCCTCGCCGCTGAGCAGCGTCTGGTGCTGCGGCCAGCGGATGTCGAGGTGCAGCGAATAGCGCGTGGCTTCGCCGTCCTTCCACTGCACCAGCGCCGTGTGGCAGGCAGTGATGCGCGGATGGAGGCTGCGCAGCTGCGCCGTTTCGTGCTCGATGCGCGCCTGCACGGACTGCGCGTCCATCAGGCGGCTCCCAGCCGCGCGCGGTGCCGCTCCTCGCAGCGCGGGTGCTGCAGGACGAAATCGCGCAGCAGCAGCTTCAGCGCGATCTCGTGGTGGCGGTTGCCGCAGCGGCGGGCGCGCGCGATGTCGTCGCGGATGATGGCCTTGATGCGCCTCTCGCCTTCGGCGGTCTGCACCAGGTAGTTGCCCAGCTCCGCCGCCGCGATCTCCGGGATGTGCTCGTGCTCGGCGATCGCCAGCACCTCGTCCTCGGACAGCCCGCACAGCGCGATGCAGTCCTCAAGCGACAGCATCGGCCACCTTGCCTTCCGCGTCCACCACGCTCACGCTGACCGGGATGCCGGCGCGGATGCTCTGCGTGACGACGCAGAAATCCTCGAACTGCTCCAGGCAGCGCTCCTGATGCGGCATGTCGCCGAACTTCTCGGAAATCGACAGCACCACGTCGACGCCGGCGATGCGGTAGCGCCCCTTGTCGTTGCGCTCCAGCCGCCCGGTGGCCATCGCGCGTACCGGCCCCGGGTTCTGCCTGAACTTGCTGCGCAGGCAGAACACCAGGCTCGCCGACAGGCAGTTGGCGACCGCCGCGGCCACCAGGCGCGCGGCGTTCGGTCCGGCGCGCCTGCCGAGCGGCTCGGGCTCGTCCAGCACCAGCTCGGGCACCTGCGGCCAGTCGAAGCGCACCCGGAACTCGAAGCCTTCCTGCTGTTCCAGCTCGACGCTGAAAAGTTGCGGATCGCTCATGGATGCAGATTACGGGCTGGCCGCACGCCCGGTTTGATCTCGGTCAACCCGGAGGCACGCCGGCCCGGCATGCTGGCGGCATGCAACGGACGTTCCCCCGACCGCTCTGGCGCTGGGTCATCGTCGCCCTGCTGGCGCTCGGCATGGCGCTCGCTGCCTGGCGCCTCACGCGCCCGGAGCCTGCGGCGCCGCTCACGGTGTCGCAGGGCGAAGTCGAGCTGGTGGTGTCCGGCCCGGGCACTGTGCAGGCGCGCGTGCCGGTGACCGTGAGCGCGCGGGTCTCGGCGCAGGTGGTCTCGCTGCACGCCGACCACGGCGACCTGGTGAAGCGCGGGCAGCTGCTCGCGGTGCTGGACGACCGCGACCTCGCCGCCAAGCGCGCCGCGGCGGCGGCCGCGCGCCGCTCCAACGAAAGCAACGTCGCCGCGGCCGCGGCGAGCCTGGCGAAGGCGCGCGCCGACCTGGAGCTCGCGCGCAGCCGGCACCGGCGCGACGCCGACCTGCACCGCTCGGCCTTCATCTCGCAATCGGCTTACGAGGCCTCGGCGCTCGGCCTGCGCTCGGCCGAGGCTGCGGTCGACAACGCCGCGGCGCAGCTCGCCGCGCGCCGCGCCGAAGGCCAGGCCGTGGCCGAGGACGCGCGCTACGCCGACGCGCTGTGGTCGAATACCCGCCTCAGCGCGCCGATGGACGGCCTGGTGATCCAGCGCGCGGCGGAAGTCGGCAGCATGGCGGTGCCCGGCGCGCCGATCTTCCGCCTGGTCGACCCGGCCACGCTGTGGGTCGCGGCGCGCATCGATGAGGCGCTCGCCGGGCGCATCGTCGAGGGCATGCCGGCGCGCATCACGCTGCGCAACGGCGACACGCACGCCGGGCGCGTCGCGCGCATCTCGCGCCAGTCCGACCCGGCGACCCGCGAGCTCGAGGTGAACGTGGCGTTCGAGGCGCCGCCGGCGCGTTTCTCCATCGACCAGGAAGCGCAGGTGAGCATCCTCACGGGCGTGGAGCGCGGCCCGGCGGTGCCGGTCGGCGCCCTGGTGCACAAGGACGGCCGCCAGGGCGTGATGCTGGTGCGCGCGGGCCGCAGCGTGTTCCAGCCGGTGCGCGTTTCGGCGAGCGACGGCAGGCTGGCCGTGATCGCCGAGGGCCTGGACACGGGAGCGCAACTCGCGGCATGGACCTCGCGCTAAGGGACATCCGCCGGCACCTCGGCAAGTTCGCCGCCACCATCGTCGGCGTGGGGATGCTGCTCGCCATCGTTCTGGTGATGAACGGCATCTACCGCGGCAACATCTTCGACGGCATCTGGCTGATCGAGAATACCGCCGCCGACCTCTGGGTGGTGGAGCACGGCCGCGGCGGGCCGTTCAACGAGTCCTCGCGCCTGCCCGGCGACGCGCACAAGAGCGTCGCCGCCGCGCCCGGCGTGGCGCGCGCGAGCCCCTTCATCAGCTACGCCGCGCAGCGCGAGCTCGCCGGCGCGAGCCAGCAGTTCACCATCATCGGCTACGACGTGTTCGGCGGCCTGGGCGGGCCGGGGCGCCTCGCCGCCGGCCGCCGCATCGAAGCGGCGCACTGGGAAGCCGTGGCCGATTCGCGCCTGGGCCTTTCGCTGGGGGATGCTTTTTCTCTGGGGAGCCACTCGTACACCGTCGTCGGCCTCACGCGCGGCGCGGTCGACCCGGCGGGCAATCCGGTGCTCTATCTTTCGCTGCCCGACGCGCAGGAAGTTCTCTACCAGCAGGACAGCCATGCGCTGGTCGCCGCCCGCGCCGCCAACGCGCAGCGCCTGGAGCGCGCCGGCTATTCATCCCCCGAGGCGGCAAAGCTGCTGCCGCTGCTCGCCGGCTCCACCGCGACGGTCAATGCGGTCCTGGTTCAATTGCAGGCGGGAGCAGACCCGCAGTCCGTCCGAAACCATATCGAGCGCTGGCTGCACTTCAGCGCCTACACCACCGCCGAGGAGCGCGACCTGATGCTGGAGGGACGGCTGAAGAAAATGAGCGCGGTGCTCGGCCTGTTCCGCTCGCTGCTGGTGGTGGTGTCGATCGTCATCATCGCGCTCATCGTCTACGTGCTCACCATCGAGAAGATCCGCCCGATCGCCACGCTCAAGCTGATCGGGGCGCCCAACCACGTCATCGTGCGCATGATCCTGGAGCAGTCGCTCGCCCTCACCCTGGGCAGCTTCGTGGTCGCCTATGCGCTGATGAGCCTGGCGCGCGAGCGCTTTCCGCGCACGCTGATCCTGCTGCCCGAGGAGATCGCGGTCACCTTCGGCGTGATGCTGGCCGGCGGCGTGCTGGCGAGCTTCATGGCCATCTGGCACGCGCTGCGCACTCCGCCGTCGCTCGCCCTGGGAGGCTGAGATGCCGGTCCTGGAAGTCGACCGGCTGTCGAAAACCTACGGCAAGGGCGAGCTGGCGGTGCACGCCCTGCGCGAGGCCACGCTCTCGGTCGAGGCGGGCGAGCTCGCCGCGCTGATCGGGCCCAGCGGCTCGGGCAAGAGCACGCTGCTCCTTTGCATCAGCCTGATCGAGGTCCCGTCATCCGGCAGCATCGTCATCCGCGGCAACCCGGCGTGGCGCGACGGCAAGGCCGAGGTCGACGCGCGGCGCTTTCGCCGCGAGAACATCGGTTTCATCTTCCAGGGCCATAACCTCATCCCGTTCCTCACCGCGCAGGAGAACGTGGCCCTCGCCATGCAGCTGAACGGCGCGGGCAAGCGCGATGCCGCGCGCCGCTCGCGGGAAATTCTCGGCTATCTGGAGGTAGCCCACCGCGCCGATGTGCTTCCGGCCACGCTTTCCGGCGGCGAGCGCCAGCGGGTAGCCATCGGCCGCGCGCTCGCCAACGATCCGCCCATCGTCTTCGCCGACGAACCGACGGCGGCGCTCGATACCGATCGCGGCATGAAGGTGATGGCGCTGCTGCGCCGGGTGGCGCGCGACAAGCGCGCCGCGGTGATCGCGGTGACCCACGACCACCGCATGATCGAAGGCTTCGACACGGTCTACGAGATGAACGACGGGCGCCTGGCCCGCAAGGAGGTCAGTACTCGTGCTGCCGCTTCTGTGCAGTAGCCCTGAAGGCCGAGAGCGGCGGCATGAGGTACCGGCGCAGATCCTTCGGGTCCGCGGCGGGCTCGGCGGGGATGGGCCGCGTGCCCTTGATCGTCACCCGCTCCATCAGCCGGCGCTTCGGGTAATAGTCGTGCAGCGCCGAGTGCTGCACCGAGCGGTTGTCCCAGAACACCAGCATGTCCGGCTGCCAGCGATGGCGGTAGTGGTACTCGTGGACCAGCGTCTTGCGGTAGAGCATGTCCAGCACCATGCGGCTCTCGTCCTCGGCCATGCCCTTGATGTAGAGCGTGAACTGCGGATTGACGAACAGCACCTTCCTGCCGGTGACCGGGTGCAGCGTCACCACCGGGTGGGTCACCGGCGGGTAGAGGTCCTCGTACCTGCGCAGCTTCTCGATGCCGGCGCGGTCGCTGGGGAAAAGCCCGCGGAACGGCTTGAAATCGTGCACCGCCTCGAGACCCGACAGGAACCGCTGCCAGCGATCCGACAATCCTTCGTACACCGCGGTCATGCTGGCGAACGCCGTGTCGCCGCCCACGTCGGGAACGACCTTCGAGCACAGCGCGGTGCCCATGGGCGGCACCTCGCGGAAGGTCTCGTCCGTGTGCCAAATGTCGGTCGGCGCCGGCGGGTTGCCTTCCTTGTTGTCGTAGACGATGAGCTCCGGGCTGTCGGCCGCGCTGGTGGAGAAAGGGTGCACGGACAGCTCGCCGAAGCAGCGCCCGAAGCGCTTCAGGTCCTCGGCGCCGATCGCCTGGTTCGGGAAAACGAGCACGCCGTGCTCGGCGTGCGCCTGCTTCAGGGCCTCGACCACCGGCGGCGCCAGCGGCCCGGCAAGATCGATGCCGGTGACCTCGGCGCCCAGGAACACGCCCAGCCGGCGGATGGACAATTCGGGCTTCATAGATCAATCATCGCATATCGGAGGTGAATCTTGACTGCATACGTATTCGGAAAATCCGTCGCGCTGGACCATGCCAAGGCGCGCGAGCGCGTGATCGAGGCGCTCGGCAAGGAGGGCTTCGGCGTGCTCACCGAGATCGACGTGAAGGCGACGCTGAAGAAGAAGCTCGACGTCGACGTGCCGCCCTACAACATCCTAGGGGCGTGCAACCCGCAGTTCGCGCACCGCGCGATGCAGGCCGAGCCGGCGATCGGCGCGCTGCTGCCGTGCAACGTGGTGGTGCGCGTCGACGACGCAGGGAGCACGCGCGTGGAGATCATGGATCCGCACGCGGTGCTGCAGCTCGTCGGCCGGCCGGAGATCGGCGAGATCGCCGGCGAAGTGCGCTCGCGCCTGCAGCGCTTGCTGCAGGCGCTCTAGGGCCTGCGCGCCACGAGATCCACGACCGCCGAGCGGCCGGCATGCGCGGCGCCCTCGCCGAGCTCGGCCTCGTACTCGCGCAGCTCGAGGATCTCGAGGTCCGCGAACGCCGCGCGCAGCATGTCGGCCGTGTAGAGGTTCTCGAGGCGCGAAGGGCCTCCGGTGCGGTACTCGAGCTGCTTGGGGGTGTAGCCCTCCAGCAGCAGCACGCCGCCGCGCTTCAGCGCGCGCGTCATGCGCTCGAACATGAAGCTGCGCATGGCCGGATCGGCGAACTGCACGAAGATGGCGGCGACCACGTCGAAGCGCTCCTGCGGCCAGGCCCAGTCGTAGACGCCGGCCACCTCGTGCGCCACGCGCACGCCGCGCCCGGCAGCGAGCTTGCGCGCCTTCTCCACCCCCACGGGGGAGAAATCGAAGGCCTCCACCTCCAGGCCCTGCTCGGCGAGCCACACGCTGTTGCGGCCCTCTCCGTCGGCCACGCACAGGGCGCGCTGCCCCGGGCGGAACAGCGCCTTGTGCGAGGCGAGGAAGCGGTTGGGCTCGGTGCCGAAGAGGTAATCGGGCGCCGAGAAGCGCCCGTTCCAGCGCTCCAGCTCCGCGCTACTCAACGTCCGGTTCGCCCAGCCAGCGGGGGCCGTACTGGCGGAACTGCTGGCGCTGCTCCGGCGTGAGCACGGCTTCCACCTGCTTGCGCGTTTCCAGCCGGGACACGAGCATCTCGCGCCTGAGATCATCGACCTTCTTCTGCTGCTCGGCGAAGGCCTGCGGGTCGATGCTGTCGGCGTTGTACAGGCTGCGCAGCTTGAACTGCTCCGCCCGCATCTGGCCCATCTTGTCCCAGTTCTTCTGGCGATTCTGCTCCTGGATGGCGAAGATCTTCTCGCGCTGCTCGTCCGTGAGGTTGAGCGCCGCGGTCGCGCCGCCGCTCGCACCCCAGCCCGGCCCGTACCCGCCGCCCATCATTCCTTGCCCCGGACCGTAGCCGCCCATCATTCCCGGGCCCATGCCGGGACCATAGCCGCCCATCATTCCCGGGCCGTAGCCCGGTCCGCCGGGCTGCGCCACGGCCACTGCGCCCGCAGCCAGCCCAAGCGCCACCAAACCGATTCTCAATGTCCGCTTATCCACGACTGCTCCTTTCGACAAAGTCCATTCGAAGGATAGGACGCCCGGGGCGGCAGCCTTTGACCTGCGTCAATCGGCATTCGATACGCGAGAAGAATTCGTAAAATGCGGGCATGGCTGCCTGTTGCGAAGACAAGGCCTGCGCCATCGAGGTCCTGCATGCCAAGCAGGCATCCACGCTCAAGGTCGTGCTGTGGATTAACGCTGTCATGTTCGTCGTGGTGCTCGCCATGGGCATCTACGCCCATTCCAATGCCTTGCTGGCCGACGCTCTCGATAACTTGGGGGACGCGCTGACGTATGCGCTGAGCCTGTACGCGGTGGGGCGCGGCCTGCAGACCAAGTCCCGCGTGGCTCTGTTCAAGGGGTTCCTGATCCTTGGCGCGGGCGTGGCGGTCATGGCGCAAGTCCTGTACTCGGCCATGCACCCCGGAATGCCCGTTTTCGAGGCCATGGGCGCCACCAGCCTGCTCGCCCTCGCGGCGAATGGCACCTGCCTCGCCCTTCTCTGGCGGCACCGCACAGAAGACGTGAACATGAGCTCCGTCTGGGAATGCTCGCGCAACGACATTGCGTCCAACCTCTCGGTGCTCGTCGCGGCGGGGGCGGTCTGGCTCTTTGCCTCGCCTTGGCCGGACCTGTTGGTGGGGTTTGCCTTAGCCATTCTCTTCCTGACTTCCGCTGTCAGGGTGCTGCGAGCGGCTGTTGCTGGCGCTGGCCTGGTACGGCAGAGCTGATATCGCAAAAAAAAGGCCGGACCTCGCGGCCCGGCCACTTCGGGGGCATTACAGGACTGGCGTGGCGCGGTCGAGCTCGACCTGCTCGAACGGCAGGCCGCGCTGGGCCGCCGAGGTCCGCTCCGAGGACTTCTTCTCGGTTTGCGGCAGCGCACGGTCGACCTGGTTCTGCTCGTAAGGCATGCGCTCGGCGCGGATGCTGCTCGCGCCGGCCGAGGCGTTCTCCTCGATCTGCGGCAGCGCACGGTCGACCTCGAGCTGGTCGTAGGGCGCGCCGGCGAACGCGGGCACGGCAAGGACTGCGAAGGACACTGCTGTGATAAGGCGTTTCATGGCGTTTCCTCAATCGAGTGGTTGGCTGGCATCGCCAGCGGATGAGTCGCAGTATCCGCGCCGGCGCCCCGGCGGTCTGTGACCCAGGTTCCCAATAGAATGGCGGGCGTGAACCCGCGTCGCCGAAGCCTCTGCCTGCTGCTCGCCGCTGCCGTCATCCCGGCGCGCGCCGGCGATGGGCTGCCTGCCGCAGTGGATCTGCAACGGGACGCGAGCGAGGGTGCGGTGCTGGTGCTGTTCAGCCTGCCCGGCTGCAGCTATTGCGAGGCCGTGCGCACCCAGCACCTGCTGCCGATGCACCGGGAGCAAGGCGGGCGCCTTGCGATGCGCGAAGTCGACATGGCGAGCGACGCGCTGCTACGTGACTTCGCCGGCGCGCGGGTAAGCCAGCGTCAGTTCGCGCGCGCCCAGGGGGCGCGCATCGCGCCCACGGTGATGGCGTTCGGCCGCGGCGGCGGGCGCGCCGGCGAGCCGATCGTGGGTGCGAAGATTCCCGAGTTCTACGGCCACTACCTCGAGGAGCTGCTCGCCGCGGCGCTCGGCCCTCAGGGCCTCAGGTAGGCATAGCCCTCGCGCTGCTGCAGGCGCGTCACCTCCGCCACGCCCGAAGGCACGTAGGTGGCGTACTCGATGAACTGGCCCTTGTTCAGCTTGCGGTTGCGCAGGGTGATCTCGCACACGTCGAACTGCACGCCGCGCATCTTCAGGCGCTCGACGATGTCCTCGTACTTGTTGCCGTTCTTGTCCTTGGCGTCCTTCATGAGGAAGTCGACCCCCTGGGC